>DATAVF010000203.1:0-14993 GCA_036267835.1 Caulobacteraceae bacterium
CCTGATTGCCTATGGCCGGCAGGTGATCGACGCGCCGGGCCTAATCGTGCCGCACCCACGGGCGGCGGAGCGCCTGTTCGTCATGGGTCCGCTGGCCGAGATCGCGCCGGGGTGGGTGCATCCGGTGCTGGGCGAGACCGCAGCAGCGTTGGCGCGGATGGCGATAGTCGGGACGGACGCGCAGCCCGCGGCTGATTAGGGCGCGTTCAGACAGACAAGACCTGAACCGTCGGGGACGGCATTGGGGCTAGGGCGACTGTGTCGATTGCGCGGCTGGCTGAAACCGTCCCATGACGCTCCGTACCTGTAGAACGCGAAACGCAATAAAGCATGCCAAGGCTTCAATCGCGCTATCACCCTGAACGGTATCCGCCTCGGGAAGAAACTTACCTCGTATTTCAATCTTCCGCTGTGGCCGGCAGTAAAAGTTCAAATATTCGGTCGAGAACTCTTCATTTCCAATGTGAATAACGTAAGGATTTAGCTCTGCCGCTAAATGCCGAAGACCGGGGCAAAAGATGTCTTCCGCCAAACCGTCCAATTTCAGGCTGCCAATTAGCAACAGTATATTCAAATCTTTCTCGTAGATACTCCTGTCTGCTATGGTATTTGGATAAATTATATGATTCCAAGCGTCAACAAATTTCAGTTCAACTCCAATTGTCGAACAGTATGCCACCACCCTCTGAAAGAAACGTTGCATTTTTTCCTTGTCCGGAGTGAAAGCTCCGGCAAAGCGCGTCCAATATACATTGACCTCGTAGTCCTCGCGCAACGTTCTTGGTATTTGACGCTTGAGGCTTTCCAGCAGTTTCTGGGCAGATGGAGAGACTGAGGCGCCCTCCCACCCGCGGAAGTCAATTGTCTGGAGCGAATAGAACGGCACGCCGACTTCTACAGCGTCTATGCGCGTCGGTAGCAGTTTGTCTCTGTCCCTGGCGAACAACGCTTCTTCCTTGACCCATGCGGAAATCCAGCTGCGTTCCGACCAGATCACGACGACTGCGCTGGCCGCTTTAAGCTCCCGGTCGATTCTGTCATTGTAACGTTCGCCGGGCTGGAGCGAAGAATCCCACCACGTGGAATAGCCGGCCGATCGTATGAGCACATCGAACTTCTCGGCCCAGTCCCGATCCTCGCTTTTGTAAGAGATGAACACGTCTGCCACGGGGAGTTTCTCCGAGCGGTTGATCTGGAGGTGTAGATCGAGAGTTATTTTCTGAGACGAGAGCCCATCTGGCGAAAGCCCTGTGTCCCAACCCCCTTCCGACCTTACGCCGCGTTCCGCCAGCGCTTGCGCCGCATCAGCCGTAGCCGGGCGAAGAGTCGGCGCTTCTGCGGCAGAGGCAGCGGCGCGAGGTTGCGGCGGAAGTCTTCGGCGCAGGCGCGCCAGGAGAACTGTTCGGCGTAGGTGCGGGCGGTTTCGCGGCTGAGGGTGAGGGCTTTCAGGCAGGCGGCGCGCAGGTCGTCGCCGACGGCCGCCACGGAAGAGTCGAGGTCGCGTGGGCCGGGGGCGTTGAAGCCGGCGACGGGCGTGCCGGCGGCCAGGGCCTCGATCATCACGCCGCCCCAGGTCTCGGTGAGGCTGGGGAAGACGAAGACGTCGGCGTCGGCATAGCAGCGGGCGAGGTCTTGGCCGGTTTTGAAGCCGGTGAAGAGTACGTCCGGGTGACGCGCCCGCAGGGCCTCGAGGTCCGGCCCGCCGCCGACGATGACCTTGCTGCCCGGCAGGTCCAGCGAGAGGAAGGCTTCGAGGTTCTTCTCCACCGCGACGCGGCCGATGTTGATGAAGATCGGGCGCGGCAGGTGGGCGAAGGGGCCATGCTCGATATCGCGCCGCGACGGATGGAAGAGGTCCGTGTCGACCGCGCGCAGCCAGTGCGCCAGGTTCTTGAAGCCGCGTTGCTCCAGCCGCTCGCGCATCGAATCCAGCGAGACCATCACCCGGCCGCTGCGGCTGTGGAAGGCGCGCACCACGCCGTAGCCGGCGGCCAGCGGCACGATCGGGAAGCGGGCGGTCACGTACTCGGGCCACTGCGTGTGGTAGCAGGTCGAGAATGGGAACCCGTGCTTCGTGCAGATGGCCCGCGCCTCCCAGCCGAGCGGGCCCTCGACGGCGATGTGCACCGCGTCGGGGGCGAAGCGCAGGAACCGGGCCTCGATGTCCTCCCGGGCGCCCAGCGCCAGCCGGATCTCGCTGTAGGTGACGAGCGGGATGGTCCGGTAGCCGTCGGCCGGCGAGACCACCTCGACCTCGCAGCCCAGCGCCCGCAGCTCCTCGACCAGCCGCTCCAGCGTGCGCACCACCCCGTTCACCTGCGGCGCCCAGGCATCGGTCACCAGCATGATCCGCTGGGCGAGGGGAGGGGTGGTCTCGGTCACGGTGAGCAGTGTCTCACGGGACGACGTGGGCGCACAACTGGCGGGAAAGCGCGCTTCCCTGCTTCAATTTGTAAGCTCGAGAGGTGTCCGTCGAACGCATGGAGCCAAGTCTTTTCAATCGGCTCGCCGCGTCAAGGACGGCGCCCTGCGCCGCCGCTTCGCGGCCGCCGGAGGCGGTCCTTGACGCGGCGAGCCGATTGGAATCATGCTCCGCCATTCGATCGATGGGCCGTTCCGTCCGTCGCTATGAGGCTGTTCCAGATGCGGATTTCCGCCAAAGGGCAGGTCACCATACCAGCGAAAATCCGCAGACTCGCTGGACTGTCGCCGGGCGTCGAAGTGGACGTGATATTTGATGGTGAGGCGGTTCGGTTGGTTCGTGTGCCAGCGGGCAAACGGATGACAGGTGAAGAGCTTGTCGCGCACCTGAGGGCTCACCGCGGGAACCTGAGACTTAGCACTGACGAGATCATGCGCCTGACGCGAGGCGACGACTAAGGGCTGCGACCCTTGCGGCGTTGCACAATTGGGCGGGCGCCTTTATCTTAGGGCGCTTCACCACATAGAGACTCTCCTAAATGGCGCGCGTCACCGTCGAAGATTGCATTGACAAGGTTCCCAACCGCTTCGGCCTGGTGCTGATGGCGGCGCACCGGGCGCGGGCCATTTCGGCCGGCGGGCAGATCCTGGTCGATCGCGACAACGACAAGAACCCGGTCGTCGCGCTGCGCGAAGTGGCCGACGACGTGGTCGACGCCGACGAGCTGAAGGAGGCGCTGATCGCCACCCTGCAGCGCGTCGACGAGCATTCCGAAGCCGAGGAAGAGGCCGAGACCCTGGCCCTGCTGGCCGACCCGTCGCACATGCAGATGAGCGAGCAGGAACTGGTGCGCGCCCTGCAAAGCGACCGCGATGGCGGGCAGGAGGAGCGCTACTGAGCCCGGAAGGCGCAGACCCGCTTACCGTTTCTCAGACGACCCTCGCGGCCGTCCCGCTTCCGGACGGCCCGAAACCCAAGCTTCCCGTCAAGGCAGGCGCCCCGCCCGAGGCGGGCGCGCGCAAGTTCCTGCGCCAGTACGAGCTGATCGAGCGCGTCACCGCCTACGACCCGACCGCGGACGAGGCGCTGCTCAACCGCGCCTACGTCTACGCCATGCGCGCCCACGGCTCGCAGCTGCGCGCTTCGGGCGACCCCTATTTCGCCCACCCGATCGAGGTGGCCGGCATCCTCACCGACTATCGGATGGATACGGCCACCATCGTCACCGCCCTGCTGCACGACGTCATCGAGGACACCGAGGTCACCCGCGAGGAGATGGCGAAGGTGTTCGGCGACGAGATCACCGAGCTGGTCGAGGGCGTCACCAAGCTGTCGCGGCTGGAGCTGACCGCCGAGCACAAGCGCCAGGCCGAGAACCTGCGCAAGTTCATCCTGGCCATCTCCCGCGACGTGCGGGTGCTGCTGGTGAAGCTGGCCGACCGGCTGCACAACATGCGCACGCTGCACTTCATCAAGAGCGCGGCCAAGCGCGAGCGCATCGCCCGTGAGACGCTGGAGATCTACGCCCCGCTCGCCCGCTCGATCGGCTGCCACCGCATCTGCATCGAGCTGGAGGAGTTGGCCTTCTCGCACCTGAACCCGGTGGCGCGCGACGCCATCGTGCGGCGCCTGGACACGCTGCGCGCCGGCCAGGGCGAGGCGGTGGCGCTGGTCAGCGAGGAGATCGCCACCCAGCTGGAGGCGGCCGGCGTCTCGGCGCGGGTATTCGGGCGCGAGAAGCATCCGTTCTCGATCTGGCGCAAGCTGCAGCGCAAATCGATCGGCTTCTCGCAGCTTTCCGACATTTTCGCCTTCCGGGTGATCGTGGGCTCGGAGGCGGATTGCTATCAGACGCTGGGCGTCATCCACCGCACCTGGCCGTGCGTGCCGGACCGGTTCAAGGACTTCATCTCGACCCCCAAGCGCAACAATTACCGCTCGATCCACACCACCATCGTCGGCCCGCGCGGCATGCGCATCGAGATGCAGATCCGCACCGAGGACATGGACCTGGTGGCCGAGGAAGGCGTCGCCGCCCACTGGCGCTACAAGGACAAGAGCTACGGCTTCGACCCCGAGGCGGCCGAAGCCGAGGGTGGCCGCGACCCGCTGGCCAACCTGCGCCAGCTGGTCCAGGTGCTCGAGCACGGCGGCGACAGCGAGGAGCTAATCGAGCACGCCAAGCTGGAGATGTTCCTCGACCAGGTGTTCGTGTTCACGCCCAAGGGGCGGCTGGTCAGCCTGCCCAAGGGCGCGATGCCGCTGGACTTTGCCTACGCCGTCCACACCGACGTCGGCGACACCTGCGTGGGCGTGAAGATCAACGGCGAACTCAGGCCGCTGCGCACCGAGCTCACCAACGGCGACGTGGTCGAGGTGGTGCGCGGGCCGAAGACCCAGGCGCCGGAGGACTGGCGCTCGCTGGCGGTCACGGGCCGCGCCCGCTCGGCCATTCGCCGCCACATCCGCCAGGCCGAGAAGGAGGAGTTCGCCCGCCTCGGCCGCGCCTCGCTGGAGCGCACGTTCGAGCGGGCGGGCAAGGCCAAGACCGAAGTGTCGCTCAGGCCGGCGCTGGAGCGGTTCGCGGTGGCGAGCGACGCCGAGCTTTACGATGCCATCGGCCGCGGCCGCGTCTCTCCGGGCCAGGTGCTGGAAGCGGTGTTCCCCGGCCTGAAGGAGACCGAGCGCGCCGCCGCCACCGCGCGCCGCAAGATCGAGGACGGCCCGTCAGCCCGGTTCTATGTGCGCGGCAGCGGCGTCATCCCCGGCGTCGAATTGCAGTTCGCCCGCTGCTGTCAGCCGGTGCCGGGCGACCGCATCGTCGGGATCGTCTCGGGCCGCAAGGGGCTCACCGTCCACGCCATCGACTGCCCGGAGCTGGCCAAGTTCGAGGATCGCGAGGAGCTCTGGCGCGACCTGCAGTGGACGCCCGAGGCCGAGGCCAACACCCTGTCGCGCGCCTCGCTGCGCGCCACCATCCTGGATGCGCCGGGCGTGCTCGGCCAGGCCTGCGCCATCATCGGCGAGGCGGGCGGCAATATCGTGGGGCTGTCGATGCACCATCGGCATTCGTCGTTCTTCGACGCCGACATCGAGGTCGAGGTGAAGGACGCCCGCCACCTCACCCACATCGCCGCGGCGCTGAGGGCCTGTCCGTCGGTGGAGACGGTGGAGCGGGCGCGCGGCGAGGCCCTGGCTCACAGGTAGGGTGAAAAGGGTCGGCAGAGGCGTCCGGCGCGGCGCTTGGGTACTGCAACCAAAGCTTACTGCACTGAACTCGTACTGGTACTCGAACCTACGCTAAGCGTCCGGGAACTGGCGCCCACCAAACGCCCCTGCCTTCAGTAAACGCCTTCCCGAGGGACTGGGAGGAGGCGTCAGACCCGGCGGAGGGAGGGCCGCCGGGAAACGGGTCACCCGAAGCGCCGCTCCAGCGTGCGCGGGGTGGGAAAGGTGCTGATCCGGCGGTCGTTGGCGGCCCTGGGCGTCGCCATGGCGGCCAGCGGGATTTCTTCCACCGAGATCGACTTGAACGGGCTCACCACCAGGCGGGCGTTCTCGCCCGGGCGGAGGTCGCGCGAAACCGAGTAGTCACCGAAGTCCTCGGTGAGCTTGACCACCTGGCCGCTGCCCAGAACGTTCTCGATGAAAATAAGCGTGGTCACTGAAACGGCTCCTTCTGGGGCTCTGGCGCTAGGCTTAGGCGGCGCGTGCCGCATCGCGGGCGATGGCCCCGTCAACACCGGTTACCAGCGCTTGAAGCTTGGTAAGGACGGGGGCGGACATCACGCTGCTCTGTGGCTTACTGGGAAATGAGGCGGCGGAGGTTCAGGCGAACTCGCGGACCGAGAGCCGGCGCGGCTCGTAGGCGCCGCCATCGACGTAGCGGTTGACCAGTCGGTCGATGTCCTTGTCCTTCATCGGCGCTTCGCGGCGGCGTGTGGACATGGGCGAGTGGCCCGAGCAGTAGGAGCCGCCGCCATTGCGCAGCCGCCCGCAGAAGCCGAAGCCGGCCTGGTCGGGCTCGCCGATTGGCCAGCGGCAGCCGTGCTCGGTGAGGGTGTGGATGTTCGCGGTTGGAGCGACTTCGAAGGCGACCCGCGGCGCGGTCGGGGTGAGGGCGCGGGCGGGGCGGGGGGAGGCGGCGGCGCGGCGCTGGCCGCCGGCGCTGGCCCGGACCCGGGTCGAGGGACGACCGCCGAGCGAGTGGGGGCGGCTGGGAGCGTCACGGCCGGCGATGCCGAGGCGGTGGACCTTGCCGATCACCGCGCTGCGGGAAACCCCGCCGAGCTGCCGGGCGACCTGGCTGGCCGACAATCCTTCACGCCACATACGCGTTAGAGCTTCAATTCGCTCTTCATTCCATTCCACGACGGATACCCCCGCAGGACCAATGTTACCGATCGGGATTTGACCTCGCCTGAACCGCGGCGGCGTCCTCAGTCCCTCGGTGTATGATTAACCTACTCGGCTAACCGTAACGCGACGATGGAACAAGCTGACGCAGTGCTTAACCGACATGGTTAAGCTCGTCTTAATACAGAATTCGTCAAGTATAGATCGGGTCTAGACTGCGGCGGAAGCGCGCACCGAAAAGGTCCCGGCTAGCAAAGTTAACCATGAAGGCGGTACCCGGACCGGACTGGGGCGACGGATAGGTTGAAATGTGGCGAAAAAGGCATAATCCTGTTGGACGTTGGTTTCATACCAACACGCCGGAACAGGGCCTGCGCCGGTGAGGTTGTTTGACCGTTCGCTGCGCCTGTTAACCACATTTCTGTGAGCCAGACGGCCGGTCGGGGTAGCGTTCCTTGTCTAATCGAGACGTCAGTTTTGCAATTGGTGACAGCAGAGACGATGAAAGCCGCCTGCGTTTGGCCCGTAGCGCCATCCTGAGCGCTTTTGCCGAGGCCGCGAGGTCCTTGGGTCTTGATCCTTATCACATGCTGCGCCGGGCCGGCCTGCCGGTGGCCGTACTCGACCATCCCGATCACATGGCGCCCGTGGATCGAATTCAGGCGCTGCTCGCGGATTGCGCGAAGGCGGCGAAGAGCGAAGAATTCGGCCTGACAGTTGGCGCCGCATTTAAGATATCGATGTTAGGTCCGCTGGGATTGCTGCTGCGCGAGCAACCGACCCTGCGCGACGCGCTGAAGGCTCTCAGCCGCTATCTGCGCTACCAGGACGAGAATCTGGAACTGGGTCTGGAGCCCCGCGGCGAGGGGCTGATGGTCGTGCCACGGCTGCTCAGCGCCCGCACCCGCGGCAGCCGGCAGATGGTCGAGATGACGCTGGCCATGGTGGTGCAGATCGTGCGCGACCTGCTGCGCGAGCCGTGGCGACCTCTGCAGGTCGCCATCGCCCATCCGCCGCCGCACGAGCCCCACGCCTATGCCAAGGTGTTGGGCCCGGTGGAGTTCGGCGCGGCCTTCACCGGCTTCCTGCTGACCGGGGACGAGCTGGCGACGCGCTTCCCGAGGGCCGACGCCCAGATCGCCCGCGAACTCACCCGCTTCATCGAGGCCAGCACCCTGCCGGCGTCCGCCTCCATGAGTGAGACGGTGCGCGTGCTGATCCTGCGGCTGCTGCCGGGCGGCGAGTGCAGCGTCGACCGCGTCGCCGAGCATCTGGGCGTCGACCGGCGCACCGTGCACCGGCGCCTCGCCGCCGAGGGCCGATCGTTCACCCAGATCCTCGAGGCCAGCCGCCGTGAGGTGGCGTCCTGGCAGCTCCGCCATGGCGACCAGCCGCTCAGCGAAGTGACCACCCTGGTCGGCTTCTCCAGCCTCTCGACCTTCTCGCGCTGGTTCCGGCAGGCCTACGGCATCCAGCCCAGCGAATATCGGCGCCAGAAGCACGTCGCCTGACCCTGGGGTGCTGGAGCATCGCCGCCAGGATCGCTAAATAGCGACGCATGAGCCTCGACCGACCGACACAGCTCTCGATCCGCGCCCGGCGCCTGCGCCTCGGCGTCAACATCGATCACGTCGCCACCATCCGCAACGCCCGCGGCGAAGGCTACCCGGACCCTGCCCGCGCCGCCGAGATCGCCATGGCCGCCGGCGCTGATGGCATCACCGCCCATCTGCGCGAGGATCGCCGGCACATTTCCGATGGCGACATCGAAGCGCTGGCGCTGCTGACCCGCAAGCGCGGCAAGCCGCTTAACTTCGAGATGGCGGTCACCGACGAGATGGAGGCCATCGCGCTCGCCCACCGGCCGCACGCCGCCTGCCTGGTGCCGGAGCGGCGCGAGGAAGTGACGACCGAGGGCGGTCTCGACGTTGCCGGCCAGCACAATCGCATCGCGCCTTGCGTCGCCGCGCTGAAGGCGGCCGGCGTGCGAGTCTCGCTCTTCATCGAGGCCGTCCCGGCGCAGATCCAGGCCGCCTCAGACGTCGGCGCGCAGGTGATCGAACTGCACTGCGGCGCTTTCTGCCAGGCGGTGCGCGAGCGCCGGCCCGAAGCCGCCGCGTTGCTGGAGCAACTGAAGACCGGCGCCCGTCAGGCCGCGCAGCTGGGCCTGGAGGTTCATGCCGGCCATGGCATCGACTACGAGACGGTCGGCGCGATCGCCTCGATCCCCGAGTTCGCCGAGCTCAACATCGGCCACTTCCTGATCGGCGAGGCGATCTTCACCGGCCTCGATCCGGCCATCCGCCGGATGCGGGCGCTGATGGATGCGGCGCGGGACGAGGTCGCGGCTTGATCCCCACCCCATGATCCTTGGCTTGGGCTCGGACCTGGCCGACATCCGGCGCATCGAAGCGACGCTGGAGCGCTTCGGCGAGCGCTTCGTGGCGCGCATCTTCACCGACATCGAGCGCGCCCGTTCCGAGCGCAAGGCCGACCGCGCGTCCAGCTACGCCAAGCGCTTCGCCGCCAAGGAAGCCTGCGCCAAGGCGCTGGGCACCGGCCTGCGGGCGGGCGTCTTCTGGCGCGACATGGGGGTGGTCAACGCCCGTTCCGGCCAGCCGACGATGGCCCTGACCGGCGGCGCGGCCAGGCGGCTGGCGGCGATGACGCCGGCCGGGTTCACGGCCCGCGTCCACCTCAGCCTCACCGACGACCATCCTTATGCTCAGGCCTTCGTGGTCATCGAGGCCATCTCGCCGCATGAGCACGAGTTAACTGGCGAGAAGCTTGCCGGGGCGCCGTCCAGCGTCTAGCAGGGGCGACCGCCGCCAAACCCGACGAGATGCATGACCGACGCCGCCGCCAAGCCTGTAAAGCCCGCCAAAGCTGAAAAGAAGAAGCTCGGCCTCGTCGGAGAGATGGTCGAGATCGTCAAGACGGTCGTCTATGCGCTGCTGATCGCGCTGGTGCTGCGAGTGATTCTCTTCCAGCCCTATACGATCCCGTCGGCCTCGGATGAGCCCAACCTCTTCCGCGGCGACTACATCATCGTCACCAAGTGGTCTTACGGCTGGAGCAAGAACTCCATCCCGTTCAGCCCGCCGCTGTTCTCCGGGCGCATCTTCTTCACCCCGCCTAAGCGTGGCGACATCATCGTCTTCAAGCTGCCGTCGAGCGGCCACGTCGACTTCATCAAGCGCCTGATCGGCCTGCCCGGCGACCACATCCAGCTGAAGGGCGGCCAGCTCTACATCAATGGCAAGGCGGTGGCCGAGAAGCCGCTGGGCATGGGGCAGGGCGACCTGCCGGGCCCCAGCGGCATGCAGCCGGTGAAGCTGTTCCAAGAAACCAATCCCGAGGGCCGCAGCTACAAGATCCAGCTGTCGCCGAGCTACGAGAGCGCCGGCGACACCGGCGAGTACGTCGTGCCGCCGCATTGCTACTTCATGATGGGCGACAACCGCGACAACTCGCTGGACAGCCGCTTCGACCCGGGCCTCGCGCCCGACGATCCGAAGCTCGGCGGCTGCGGCTGGAACAGCGCCCTGGACGAAAAGGTCGGCGACCAGTCCGGCGTCGGATTCGTGCCCGAGGAGAACCTCGTCGGCCGCGCCCGGCTGATCCTGCTCTCCTGGAACACTGGCCCCGACGAGGAGCATCCGGGCGGCGCCAGCATCTTCAAGCCCTGGACCTGGTTCACCGACGCCCGCGTCGACCGCTTCTTCAAGGTGCTGCAGTGACGGCGGGTCCTGCCGCGCATGGATAAGCGCGCGGCGGCTGTCGCCGAACTCGAGGACCGGCTCGGCCACGTCTTCGCCGACCGCGCCCTCCTGGAGCGCGCCCTGACCCACGCCAGCGTCGGGCGAGGCGTCGATGACAATGAGCGGCTTGAATTCCTTGGCGACCGGGTGCTGGCGCTGGTGATCGCCGAGGCGCTGCTGACGCGCGATCTGGCCGCCGAGGCCGGGCCGCTGTCCAAGCGCCTGCACGTGCTGGTCAGCCGCGAAGCCTGCGCCGAGATCGGCCGCGGGCTCGGCATCGGCCCGGCGCTGCGGCTGCCGGGCGGGGAAACGCGCCGCGGCGCCCGTGAGCAGGGCCGCTTTCTCGCCGACGCCTGCGAGGCGCTGATCGGCGCCCTCTATCTGGACGCCGGCATGGACGTGGCGCGGGGGCGGGTGCTTGCCGCTTGGCAGGAGATGATCGAGAGCCCGCACGACGAGCGCTCGGCCAATCCGAAATCGCGCCTGCAGGAGTGGGCCGCCGCCGCCGGACGCGGCGCGCCGGCTTACCGGCTGGTGTCGCGCCAGGGACCGGATCACGCGCCCGAGTTTACGGTCGAGGTCGAGATCGGCGGCGCGCCTCCGGCCCGCGCTGCTGGCGCCTCGCGCCAGGCGGCCGAGAAGGCCGCGGCCCTGGCTCTGCTGGCCCGCGAGGAGCCCGCGCAATGACCCGCGCCGGATTCGCCGCCGTGATCGGCGCGCCCAACGCCGGCAAGTCCACGCTGGTCAACCGGCTGGTCGGCTCCAAGGTCACCATCGTCACCCAGAAGGCGCAGACCACGCGCTTCAACGTGCGCGGCGTCGCGATCGAGGGCGAAAGCCAGATCGTGCTGGTCGATACGCCCGGCATCTTCCGCCCGCGCCGCCGGCTCGACCGGGCCATGGTGCGCGCCGCCTGGTCCGGCGCCCACGACGCCGACGCGGTCGTCCACCTTGTCGACGCCGAGGCCGAACTGGCCGCCGCCGGGTCCAGCGCTAAGCCCGCCGACCGCCGCGCCGCCGAGGACGTGCGCACCGTCGTCGCCGGCCTGAAAGACGCCCATCGCGCCGCCATCCTGGCGCTCAATAAGGTCGATCAGGTGCGGCGCGAGGACCTGCTGGCCCTGACCGAGCGCCTGTTCGCCAGTGAGGCCTACGCCGAGGTGTTCATGATCTCCGCGCTGGACGGCTCCGGCGTTGCCGACCTCAAGACCCGGCTGGCGGGGCTGATGCCCGAGGGGCCGTGGCTCTACCCCGGGGATCAGTCCGCCGACCTGCCGGCGCGGATCCTGGCGGCCGAGATCACCCGCGAGAAGGTCTATTTGCGCGTCCACGAGGAGCTGCCCTACGCCGCCACCGTCGAGACCACGGCCTTCGAGGAGCGCAAGGACGGCTCGGCGCGGCTGGAGCAGACCATCTACGTCGAGCGCGACACCCAGCGCGCCATCCTGATTGGCAAGGGCGGCCAGACCCTGAAGTGGATCGGCGAGCAGTCGCGCAAGGATCTCACCGACATCCTCGGCCGCACCGTCCACCTCTTCCTCACCGTGAAGGTGAAACAGAACTGGGCCGAGGACCGGGGAACCTACAACGACCTCGGGCTGGAGTTCGATGTCTAGCCCGGGCGTTCCCGGCTGATGGAATTCGAGGACGAAGCCTACGTGCTCTCGGCGCGCCCGTTCGGCGAGACCGGGGCGATCGTCGAGCTGATCACCGAGCAGCACGGCAAGTATGCGGCTCATGTGGCCGGCGCGGCTTCGCGGCGGATCAAGCCGTTCCTGCAGGCCGGCGCGCGGGTCACGGCGCGGTTCCGGGCCCGCACCGCCGACCAGCTCGGCTCGGCGACACTGGAGCCCGCGGGGGAGGGGCCTGCCGCGCTCTTCGACGATCGCCTGGCGCTGGCTGCGCTGACCTCCGCCGCGGCGGTGACTGCCGGCGCCCTGCCGGAGCGCGAGCCGCATCCGGGGGCGTTCCTAGGGCTCGAAGCGCTGATCGCGGCGCTGGAGGCGCCTGACATTTGGCCCGCCGTCTATGTGCGCTTCGAGGCCGGGCTGCTGGCCGACCTCGGCTTCGGCCTCGATCTCGCCAAATGCGCCGTCACCGGCGCCGTCGATGACCTGATCTATGTCAGCCCACGCACCGGCCGCGCGGTCAGCGCCGACGCTGGACGGGAGTATCGCGACCGCCTGCTGCCGCTGCCGCCGTTCCTGCTGTCGGCCCAGGGCGGGCTTTCGGCGGGCGACATCGGCGCGGGCCTGGCCATCACTGCCCACTTCCTCGAACGCTTCGTGTTCGGGCCGTTGAACCGGCCGCTGCCCCCGGCCCGGCACTGGCTGACCGACCGCCTCAGCGAGGCCGGCAAGTTATAAGCTGCAAAAGCCTATAGAAATTCTAGGATTAGCTTTCATCGCGCCTGTGAGACTATCGCGGCGTCCGATCAGAGGAGGCTATCCGATGCTCATCCGCGTGCCTGAAGCCCATAGCCGATCGTTCATCAAGGCGGTGAGCTGGCGTGTCGTCGGCAGCCTCGACACCTTCGTCATCGTCTGGCTGACCACCGGCCAGCTGAAGTTTGCGGGCCTGGTCATCGGCATCGAGACCTTCACCAAGATCATCATCTACTATTTCCACGAACAGTTCTGGGCCTGGCTGCCCTGGTGGCGCCCAGCCAAGGCCGCCGAGATCGTCGGCGCGGCGTCCGCGCCTGTCGGGACCACCACGCTCGCGCCCGGCGTCTAGCGCGCCAGCTCCATAGCCTGGACGCGGCTCGCGAGTTCGCGCTCCAGCAGGTCGAAGAGCCGCGTCACCGCCGCCAGCTCCGCATGGGAGACGGCCGGGGCGGTCTGGGCCAGGAAGCCGGCTTCGCGGTCCCGCAGCAGCTTCAAATGCCGCTGGCCGTCTTCGGTCAGGGCGATGCGCGGCGAGCGGCGGTGCGCCGGGTTGGGCAGCGTCTCGGCGAGGCCCGCGGCCAGCAGGTCGTTGACCACAAGCTGCATGTGCTGGCGCGAAACCGGGCGTTCGCGCGCCAGTTCGGGCACCGTACGGGGGTCGCCGGCCGCCAGCCCTGCCATGACGCCCCGCATCGCCGAGGTGACCCCGAGCTCAGCGTGCAAGCCGTCGCCCAGCGCCTTCAAGAGGTAGTGCAGGCGGGGAATCCTGTTCACCAGCGGGGTCAGATCGGGTTGCCAGGTCGGCATGGCAATTAGCTTGTCAATTTGACATGTGGATTGTCAACAAGGTTTCCTGGACAGAAACCATGAGTCAGGCGATGGCGGGGCATGGACGACGCCGCGCTTCCGCCTGACGCCGCCGGCGAGGGCGCCGGACGCATTCTCGACGAGCCTTTGACCGAGGCTTTGTCGCGCCGCTACCTCGCCTACGCCCTCTCCACCATCACCCAGCGCGCCCTGCCGGACGTGCGCGACGGGCTCAAGCCGGTTCAGCGGCGGCTGATGTACGCCATGCGGCTGCTGCGCCTCGATCCGGGCTCGTCGGCGAAGAAGTCGGCCCGCGTGGTTGGCGACGTGATCGGCAAATACCACCCGCACGGCGACGTCTCGGTCTACGACGCCCTGGTTCGCCTCGCCCAGGACTTCGCCGAGCGCTATCCGCTCGTCGACGGGCAGGGCAACTTCGGCAATATCGACGGCGATAACGCCGCGGCCATGCGCTACACCGAGTGCCGGCTGACCGACGCGGCCCAGCTGCTGCTCGACGGCATCGACGAGGATGCGGTCGACTTTCGCGCCACCTACGACGGCGAAGAGGAAGAGCCGGTCGTGCTGCCGGCCGGCTTCCCCAATTTGCTGGCCAATGGCGCCACCGGCATCGCGGTCGGCATGGCCACCTCGATCCCGCCGCACAACGCCGCCGAGTTGATCGATGCCTGCCTGCTGATGCTCGACCGGCCCGACGCCACGACGGCGGACCTGATGGAGAAGGTGCCGGGCCCGGACTTCCCGACCGGCGGCATCATCGTCGAGCCGCGCGCCTCGATCCACGAAGCCTATGAGACCGGCCGCGGCGGCGTGCGCCACCGGGCGCGCTGGTTCAAGGAGGATACGGGCCGCGGGACGTGGCGGATCGTCGTCACCGAGGTGCCCTATTACGTCAAGAAGGCCGATCTGGTCGAACAGCTCGCCGGCCTGATCGAGGCCAAGCGCGCGCCCCTTCTGGGGGACGTGAATGACGAGTCGGCCGAGGACATCCGGCTGGTGCTGGAGCCCCGCGCCCGCACCGTCGAGCCGGAGCTGCTGATGGAGAGCCTGTTCAAGCTTTCCGACCTCGAATCCCGCTTCCCGATCAACATGAATGTGCTGGGCGCCAATGGCGCGCCGCGGGTGATGGGGCTGAAGGCGGCGCTGCAGGCCTTCCTCGATCACCGCCGCGAGGTGCTGGTCCGCCGCGCCGGCTTCCGCCTCGCCAAGATCGAGGCGCGGCTGCACATCCTCGCCGGC
>DATAVF010000204.1:0-4423 GCA_036267835.1 Caulobacteraceae bacterium
CTGGGCGCGCGGTTCGCGCTGGCCGTCGAGGGTGAGGTGGTGGTCGACCTGCTGGGTGGCTGGGCCGACCGCGACGGCACGCGCCCCTTCGCCGAGGACACTTTGGCGCCGGTGTTCTCGACCACCAAGGCGGTGGCCAGCTTCCTGATCGCGCGGCTGGTGAGCGCCGGGCGGCTGGACTACGGCCAGCGCGTCACCGACCTCTGGCCGGAGTTCGGCCAGGCCGGGAAGGACCGGCTGACGGTGGAGCAGGTGCTCTCGCACCAGGGCGGCCTCTGCGGCTTTCCCGATCCGATGGACCCGGCGGACTGGTTCGACTGGGACCTGATCTGCCGGAAACTGGCGGCCATGACCCCGCTCTGGCCGCCGGGCACGGCGAGCGGCTACCACCCGGTGACCTTCGGCTACCTGGCCGGGGAGATCTTCCGGCGGCTGGATGGCCGGAGCATGGGCTTGGCGCTGCGCGAGGATATCGCCGGGCCGCTCGGCCTCGACCTCTGGATCGGCCTGCCGGACGCCGAGCATGCCCGCGTCGCCGACATGCGCCGGCCGTCGGCCCTGCCCAAGCTGGGCGCGCTGACCGAGCCCAAGCGTGCCGCCTTCCTCACCAAATGGGCCTCGCCGGGCGGCGACGTGGGGCAGTGGCGTCGCGCCGAGATCCCCTCCGCCAACGGCCACGCCACCGCGCCGGCGCTCGCCCAGCTGATGGCCGCGCTCGCCACCGATGGCTGGCTGGGCGGGACGCAGCTATTGGCGCCCGGCGTCGCGGCGCAGGCGGCCCGCCAGCGCATCTTCGGCGACGATCTGGTGCTGCCCTACCGCATGGGCTGGGGCGCGGGCCTGATCCGCAACGCCGGCCTCAGCATCTACGGCCCGGGTGCGGAGACCGTCGGTCACTCCGGCTGGGGCGGCTCCTGCGCCTTCGCCGACCCCGTCCGCGGCGTCTCGGGGGCCTATGTGATGAACCGCCAATCCGCCGAACTCATCGCCGATGCCCGGGCGCGGCGGCTGATCGAGGCGGCTTACGAAGGGCTATAAGCCGGCGTGGCTGGGGCTCTCGTGGCCGCTTTTTCACGCAGAGGCGCAGAGGACGCAAAGAAGAGAGCGCAGAGGAAGTTCGGAGTGGGTCGCCCAAATGACGCGCGCAAGCGCGCCAATTTATCGCCTGCGGCGCCCACCACAGCCTCAGCGCCCTCTTCTCTGCGTCCTCTGCGCCTCTGCGGTAAAACTGAGGATGCTCAAGCCGCCTGGACGTCGCCGGCAAGGCGAACGCGGCGCCCGCCGCGAGCGCCCGCCGCGAGCGCTGGGCGGGAGGAACCGCCCGCCGCCGCAGCAGGGTGGCTCATGCGAGCAGCTTGTGCCCGATCATGCCGCGCTCGTGGGCGAGCTCGGCGATCTGCACGGCGTTGAGCGCCGCGCCCTTGCGCAGGTTGTCGGAGACTACCCAGATAGCGAGGCCGTTCTCCACCGTCGGGTCCTTGCGGATGCGGCTGACGAAGACGGCGAACTCGCCCTGGGCTTCCTTCGGGGTGATGTAGCCAGTGGGCTCGCGCTTATCGACCACCATCACGCCGGGGGCGTCGCGCAGGATTTCGCGGGCCTCGTCCTCGTCGATGGCGTGCTCGAACTCCAGGTGCACTGCTTCCGAATGGCCCACGAACACCGGCGCCCGCACGCAGGTCACCGTGAGCTTGATGTCCGGATCAAGGATCTTGTGGGTCTCGTTCCACATCTTGTGCTCTTCGTCGGTGTAGCCGTCGTCCATGAACTTGCCGATGAACGGGATGACGTTGAAGGCGATCTGCTTGGGCAGCACCTTTGGCTCGCTGGGACCCAGCACGAACACCTGCTTGGTCTGGTCCCAGAGCTCGTCCATCGCCGCCTTGCCGGCGCCGGAGACCGACTGGTAGGTCGCGACCACGGCGCGGGTGATGGTCGCCGCGTCATGCAGCGGCTTCAGCGCCACCACCAGCTGCACGGTCGAGCAGTTGGGATTGGCGATGATGTTCTTGCGGGTGGCCATCTCGATGGCGTCCGGGTTCACTTCCGGCACGATCAGCGGCACGTCCGGGTCCATCCGCCAGGCCGACGAGTTGTCGATGACCAGCGGGCCGGCCTTGCCGATCTTCGCCGACCATTCGCGGGAGAAGTCGCCGGAGACACTCATCAGCACGATGTCGACGGTGCTGAAGTCGAACTGGGCGATGTCCTCGCACTTGACGATGCCGTCCTTCCAGCCGACTTCGACGCCGATGGATTTGCGCGAGGCGATGGCGTGCATCTTGTCCACGGGGAAGTTCACTTCCTCGAGGATGTTCAGCATCTCACGGCCCACGTTGCCCGTGGCGCCGACGACGGCGACCCGGTAGCCCATCGGGAGTCTCCAGTGCTTGAAAGGACGCGCTCCGTACGCCTTGATGGGCGCGGAAGCAACCGCGCGAGGGTGCGGTGCGCCGTCTCAACGCGGGGTGAACGCCATGGCCAACGACATGCCGACGATGCCCTTCGCGGAGCTGATGGGGGTGGAGGTGACGGGGGCGACCAAGACCCGCGTCGTCGGCCGCCTCACCGTGCGTGAGGACCTCTGCACCGCCGGCCACATCTTGCACGGCGGCGCCTACATGGCCTTCGCCGACACCCTGGGCGCAGTGGCGGGCTTCCTCAACCTGCCGCCCGGCGCGCGCACCACCACGCTGGAGAGCAAGACCAACTTCCTAGGCTCCGCCCGCGTCGGCGAAACCATCACCGGCGAAGCCACGCCCCTCCACATCGGCCGCCGCTCCAGCGTCTGGCAGACGCGGGTGACCAACGCCGAGGGCCGCCTGCTGGCCATGGTGACCCAGACGCAGATGACGATCGAGGGCTGAGAGCGAACGAGGAATTCTACCACGGAAAACACGGAGAACACAGAATGAGCCGCGGCGGCGCGAGGAAATCGGCTGCCATCTCACAGCTTCGATTCCGTGTTCTCCGTGTTTTCCGTGGTCGATCTTCTATCGCCGCTGCGCGACTCCGGCCCGGATGACACGAACTATTGGGTCAGGCGTGGGCCGCCCGTCCGTGGGTGAAATGCAGCCAACCGACCGTGGCCAGGCCCGCCAGCATCAGCCCGGCGCCCAGCCAGAGCGCGCCGTGCACATTGGCGTCGCTGACCACGGCGGCGGCCAAGGCGGGGCCGAGGGCGCCGCCGATCAGCTGAGCGGCGCCGCTTTGCACGGCGGCGCGGCGGGAGGGGTCGGCCTCGATGGTCATCGGCACGAGGAAGGGGGCCAGGAAGATGCTGGTGACGCCGCTCAGAGCATTGGCGGCGATGAACACCCAGCCCGGAATGTGCTGACCGAATAGCCACCAGACCACGAGGTTGGCGGCCGTCGCCAGCAGGAAGACGTGGAACCAGCGCAGCCGGCCGGCCATCGCGGTGGCCATCGCCCCGCCCATCACCTGCCCGGCCAGCGACACCCAGAGCGCCGTGCGCGCCACGCCGGCGCCCAAGCCCGCCTGGTCGGCCAGCGGCTGCAGGTAGACCCCCACCGCGCCGCCGCCGGCCACGAAGATCAGCGTGCCGACCAGCGCCACCCAGCCGCGGAACGGCGGCGGCCCGGCGATCTCCTCGCCGGGGTTGAGGTCGGCGAGCCGGCTGGGGCCGATCAGAGCGGGGACCAGGCCGGCGAGGGCGCAGAGGGTGATGGCGACAAAGCCGCCGGTCGCGCCGAACGCCGGCATGATCCACACGGCCAGGGCGACCGCCAGCAGCAGCTGGGCGCCGGTCTGGGCGGTGAAGAAGACGCCCGCCCAGCGCTCCGGCGTCTCGGTGCGCGAGATCATCGCCACGGTGATCCAGAGCAGCACGCCCTCGATGACGCCGGCGACGCCGCGCAGCGCGAAGATGCCCGTCCCGCTGGCCCCGGCGCTGGCCATGTCGGCGACGGCCAGCAGCAGCGAGGCGATGATGCCGATGGTCTTCAGCCGCCGCGGCTTGACGAAGATGCCGGTGAGCGCCGTCGAGACGCCCATGGTCAGCACTTCGATCATGGCGGCCAGGCCGATGCCCTGGTCGGTGATCCGATGCTCAGCCGCCAGCGCGCCCAGCATCACTGGCAAGACGCCCAGCACCAGCAGGGAGTTGACGCCGACGCCCAGCGCGCCCGCCGCCTCCAGCCGGCTCATCGGCGGGCCGACAACCTCCCGCACCCCCGGTTCGGCGTGGCTCAAGCGCCTAGAGCCCGGCGAGGACGGCGCCGCCCATTTCGCGGGCAGAAAGTTCGCCGCCGATGTCGCGGGTCCGCGCCCCGCCTTCCAGCGCCGCCGCCACCGCCTTGCCCAGCCGGTCGGCCAGGTCCGGCCGCCCCAGCGACCAGCGCAGCGCCATCTCGAACGAGAGGATCGCCGCCAGCGGATTGGCGAGGCCCTTGCCGGCGATGTC
>DATAVF010000205.1:0-20484 GCA_036267835.1 Caulobacteraceae bacterium
CGCAGGCGCTCCCAAGTTTTCTACCACGGAAAACACGGAAGACACGGACGCGCGCTTCCTGCCCTTTCCGTGTTCTCAGTGTTTTCCGTGGTAAAACTGAGGACGCCTGCGGCGCCCGCTTTGCCTGCCAGGTTCTCGCCCCCAACTCCTGCCTGCCTGGGTCCTGACGTGCGTCGGGATGAGCGGGTTTGGGGCGTTAGTAGAGGAGATACTCGGCCCGTTCTTCGACCCACGCGGCCTCGCCCGGCAGGGTCGCGGCGTCCAGGTCGGCCGGAGTGGCGGCGGGGTCATCGACCCATTCGCGCAGGACTGGGCCGCCGTTGATCACGTCGATGGCGAGTTTGCCGACCTCGTATTCGTAGGGGAAGTCGCGCCAGAGGTCGTAGGCGGGCCATAGGCGGCGGATGGCCTTGAAAGCCAGGGCCTGCAGGCGCCAGGGCCTGAACGCGATGGGGTCGTAGACGGGGCCCTCGGTCACCATCTGGACGCCGTTGCAGAGCTTGCCGGCGTGCTTGTGGAAGGTGGGCTCGAACCAGCAATCGCGCAGGGCGCAGCCGCCCAGCCACTGCGGCGCCAGCGCCTGCATCTCTGCGATCACGGCGCGGGCGTCGATGTCCGGCGCGCCGAACAGTTCCAGCGGGCGCGTCGTGCCGCGGCCTTCGGAGAGGGTGGCGCCTTCCAGCATCACCGTCCCGGGATAGGCGCGGGCCATGAAGAGATTGGGGGCGTTGGGGCTGGGGTTGATCCAGGCCCGCTCGCCCAGCGGCCAGCCGTGGCCAGGCGCGGCGTCCGGGCGCCAGCCGTCCATCTCGATGACGCGGTAGTCCACGTCGAGGCCCAGCGTGTCGATGAACCAGCCGCCGAGTTCGCCCAGGGTTAGGCCGTGGCGCATCGGCAGGGGGCCGGCGCCGACGAAGCTCTCCCAGCCGGGCAGCAGGCGCAGGCCCTCGACCGGGCGGCCGATCGGGTTGGGGCGGTCGAGCACCCAGACCGACTTGCCGGTGCGGGCGGCGGCCTCAAGCATGTACCGGAGCGTGGTGATGAAGGTGTATATGCGGCAGCCCAGGTCCTGCAGGTCGAACAGCACCACGTCGAAGCTTTCCAGCATGGCGTCGGTGGGCGCCCGCACCTCGCCGTAGAGGCTGAACACCGGGATGCCGAGCGCCGGGTCCACGAAGTCGGCGGTCTCGATCATGTTGTCCTGCTTGTCGCCGCGCAGGCCGTGCTGGGGGCCAAAGGCGGCGGTCAGGCGGAGATCCGGGCAGGCGGCCAGGGCGTCGAGCGAATGGGTCAGGTCCACCGTCACCGACGCCGGGTGCGCCAAGAGCGCGACGCGTCGCCCGGCCAGCGGCGCGCGCAGGGCAGGGTCGGCGATGAGGCGGTCGATGCCGAAGTTCATGGATGCTCCCGAAGTTCGAGGGTGAAACCTGCCGCGTTGTGGAAGTCCGGGCGGCCCGGGGCGTGGGCGAGAGACCAGTAGGACTTGGCGCCGCTCACCTCCTCGATGACAGCGGTCAGCGCGACGCGCCAGAGGGCGCGGGCGCCGGCCGGCAGGTCGATCGTGGCTGTCAGGATGCAGCCATCGGGCGTCGCCTCGAAAGCGATCGCTGGCGGCGCCGTTCGCGCATCGGCCATCCCCGCGCGGTAGCCGGAGAAGCGGTAGGCTGCCCACGCGGTCGACGGCGACAGGTTGAGTTCGAGATAGGCGTCGCCGTCGCCGGGCCGGACGAAGGCTTCGAAACAGGTTGTCCGCCACAACTCGTCGCATCGCACGCCCCCCGCAGGCGGCGGCAGAACCAGGCTGTCAACGCGGCCGCTCAGCCGATACGTGAGGGTCAGCAGCGACCCATCGCGCAGGGCGTCCACGGTGAGCGAACTCACTGCCTGGTTCGGCAGATCGGGGTGGGCCAGCAAGGCGTGTCGCACTGCTCCAGCCTACCCCGCTTCGCGGTGCGTCAGAAATGGGTGGCGGTATCGCCCGGCGAGGCCAGCTTGGAGGCGAAACTGGCGATGCGCTTGCTGAAGGCGAAGAGCACGACCGCCATGGTCACGCTGTAGGCCGGTGAGAGCCAGGTCGAGAGCTCCACCTTGCTGAGCCAGGCGCTGCCGCTGGCGCCGGCGTTGAGGTAGCTAAATCGGATGCCGGTGTAGACGATGTCCGCGAGCCCGCGGATGAAGTCCATCGCCACCAGGGCCCGGATCATCGCCAGGGCGATATCGTAGACGCGCATGCAGTCCCCCTCACAATTTCAGGCTGCGAGGGTGGCCGGTGCGACGTCCTGCGGCAAGGGCCGCTAGGGCTTGCGCGCCAGGGTGTAGCCCCAGCCCACCGTCTCGACATAGCGGCCGAGGGGATCGAATTTCAGCAGGGCGTCGGCGAGGGCGGCTTCGAAGGCGTGGTGGCGGGCGCCCAGCGCGGCGCGCGACAGCACCGAAGTCGAGCGCAGGTAGCCCAGCAGGGTTTCCGCCGTCCACTCGTACGGCGTGGCGAACCGGTGTGACGTGACCGGGGCGAAGCCTGCGGCGCTGAGCGCGTTCTCCTGTTCGGCGATCTCTTCGGCGATCGGGGCGTTGGGGGCGCCCAGCCGGCGGGCCGGCTCGCCGACAAAGCTGCGCACCACCTCGGCCACCACCCGCCGCCAGGGCGCCTCGCCGTCCATCAGCGAGTCGGCGCCCAGCGTCGCCAGGGCGCCGCCGGGCTTCAGCCAGCCGAACGCCAGGGCCGCCGCCCGCGGCCGGTCGAGGCGGTGGAACGCCTCGCCGATGGTGACCAGGTCGAAGGCGCTGGCAGGCGCCTCCACGTCCTCGGCGCGGCCGACGCCCCACTGGATATTGCCGATGCCGAGCCGCGCGGCCTCGCGTCGGCCGGCGTCCAGCATGTCCGGCTCCAGGTCGATGGCGCGGATCGCGGCGAAGCGGTGGGCGATGGGCAGGGCGACGCGGCCAGTGCCGCACGCGAGATCGAGCAGTCGGCTGCCTGCGGCTGGAACCGCTGCGCCCGCCAGCATCTCGTCCAGCATCGGCGCCGGATAGGGAACCCGGTAGCGCACGTAATCGTCGGCCAGACCCGCGAAGACGCCGGGCCGGAGGTTGGGCGGCAGGGAGGGATCGGCGGGCATGGCCCGGCGATACACCAAGCCGGCGGGGTCGGTCAGCCTTTCGTCGCGGGGCTTGGCGGCGAATCGCGCGGCGTGTAGCGACGCCCCCATGCCGACGCCCGAACACCCGCCCGAGCTTCTGAAGGTGACCTGCTTCGTCATTCGCGCCGGCGTGAACGGGCCGCAGGTGCTGCTGCTGCGCCACCCGTTCGCCGGGATGCAGTTCCCGGCCGGCACGGTCGAGCAGGGCGAGGCGCCAGAGGCTGGAGCGGCGCGCGAGGCTCGCGAAGAGACGGGGCTGGCCGGCCTCGGACCGCCGCGGCTCGTCGGCGAGCGGGTGGAGCGGCTGGCGCCGCCCGCCGCCGTGGCGCTGATCACCAGCCCGCTCTATCCGCGCCCCGACCTCGCCAGCCACAGCTGGGCGACGCTGCGCAACGGCTTCAACGTCGTCGTCGAGCGCGAGGCCGAGGGTTTCATCCAGGTGACCTACGAGGAATGGGATCGCGCCCCCGACCCGCAATACGTCACCTACCGCCTGACCGGCTGGGTGGCGGCCGAAACGCTGACGCGGACGCGGCGGCGGTTCTTCTACGTGCTGCCCTGCGAGGGCGAGACGGCGGAGGCCTGGGAGGTGACCGACGACGGCCACACCTGGACGCTGTTCTGGGCCCCCGTCGCGGCCCTCCCCGCGATCATCCCGCCACAGGACCAGTGGGTCCCCTACCTGGCCGCGGCGATGGGCCCGGCGCCGTAAATAACGGTGAATCTACGGTGCGGAACGGCGTTGACGCGTTTCGAAGCAAGGGTACGGTGGCGTAAGGGAATAAAGGGAAACACCACGCCATGCCGTATGCCGCCGGACGGGTGATCAACGACGCCGACAGCCACATCATGGAGAGCCTCGACTGGCTCGCCAGCTACGCCGAGCCTGGCATCCGCGAGCGCCTGGGCAGCATGCGGCTGGAAGCCGGCGGCTCGGGGGCAGAGAAGGCCATCGCCCGGGCCATCGCGCGCCAGCAGGACCCGGTCGCCACCGCCGAGATCGCCACCAACGTAGTCACCGGCCCCAAGGGCTGGGCGGCCTACGGCGCCATCGATCCGGCCGAGCGCACCAAGGCGCTGGATGACCTGGGCTTCGCCCGCCAGCTGGTCTTCACCACCTTCGCCGGCTCGCAGTTCCTGCCCTCGCCCGACCCCGAGGTGAAGTATGGCGGCGCCCGCGCCCTGAACCGCGCGATGGCCGCCTTCTGCTCGGGCGACAAGCGCCTGATCGGCGTCGGCGTCGTGCCGCTGGACGACCCGGAGCGGGCGCTGGCCGAGGTCGACGCGGCGATCAAGGCCGGCGTCGGGGCAATCTGGTTGCCGGCCGCGCCGGCCGGCGAGCGCTCGCCCGGCCACCCGGACCTCGACCCGGTCTGGCGGCGGCTGAGCGAGGCCGGCGTGCCCTTCGTGCTGCACGTGGGCGCGGCCACCCCCACCCTGCCGGCCGCCTACCACAAGAACGGCCACCCGCGGCCGAAGGACTGGCTGGGCGGCGGCGAGAACCTGCGCGCCAAGGACTACTTCTCGCTGTGCTTCGCGCCGCAGAACTTCCTCTGCTCGCTGGCCCTGGACGGGGTCTTCGACCGCTTCCCGGCCTTGCGCGGCGGCGTCATCGAGCTGGGCGCCGGCTGGGTGCCGGACTTCCTGCGCCGCCTCGACGGCGCCTGGAAGGGCTGGCGCAAGACCGACCCGGTGGTGGCGGCCTTGTCGATGCCGCCCTCGCAGTTCATCCGCCGGGCGGTGCGCTTCACCCCCTTCGCCACCGAGGACGCCGGCATCCTGATCCGCGAAGGCGGCCCGGAACTCTTCCTGTTCTCCTCCGACTACCCTCACCCCGAGGGCACCAAGAACCCGATCGAGCGCTTCGAAACCGGCCTCGCCGGGATGGACGAGGACACCAAGGACCGCTTCTATCGCCGCAACTTCGAGGACCTGTTCGCGGGGTAGGAAGAAAGTATTCAACCACGGAAAACACGGAGAACACGGAAACGAAGCGCCGCGGCCGAGGTTTCGCTTGGCGCGCTTCGCGCCGCGACCTGTCCGTGCTCTCCGTGTTTTCCGTGGTGAATCCTGACGGCGCTCAAGGGAGCCACACAGTGCCCACTACCGCCGAAGCCACCCTCGCCGAGTACCTCGCAGCCTTCAACGACGCCGACCCGCAGGCGATCGAGGCGTTCGCCCGAGATCGCACGACCCTGCGCCAGGCCAGCGCCAGCTGGCCCGTGCAGCGGCGCAGCGCCGGCCCGCTGACGTTGATCTCGTCCGAGGCCGCCGGCGACCATGCGGTGTCCGCGGTGCTGCAGGACCGCTGGGACCGCTACTTCCGGCTGAAGCTGACCGTCGCCGAAGGCGCGCCGCCGCGCATCTCGGCCATGGGAGCCGAGCCGCTGGAGCCGCCGAATGACGCGCCGCCGGCGCGCATGGACTGGCCGCAGCTGCGTGAAGCGCTGGCGGCCAAGCTCGTCAACAACGTGGCTCAGGGCTGGTTCAGCGGGGCGCTGGTGGTGAGCCGCAACGGCGAGACCCTGTTCCAGGCTGTTCACGGCCTGGCAGATCGCGAGGCGGCTGTCCCGAACACCCTCGAGACCCGCTTCCGCATGGGCTCGATGAACAAGATGCTCACCGGCGTATCGGCCCTGCAGCTGGTGGCGGCCGGCGCCATGAGACTGGACGACCCGGTCGGCCGCCACCTACCGGACTACCCGAGCCACGCCTTCGCCGAGACGGTCACCGTCGGCCACCTGCTCAACCACACTGGCGGCGCCGGCGATTTCTTCGGCCCGGCGTTCAGCGAGCACCGCCTCCAGCTGGCCGACATCAAGGACTACGTCGCCCTGCTCGGCGCACGCGATCCGGAGTTCGAACCCGGCAGCCAGTTCCGGTACGCCAACTACGGCTTCATCGTGCTGGGTGCGGTCATCGAAGCCGCGTCGGGCAGCGCCTACGACGACTATGTCGCCGCCAACATCCTGGGCCCCGCCGGCATGACCGCGACCGGGGCCCTGCCCGAAAGCGTCGAGGTTCCTGGGCGCGCGATCGGCTACATGGAGGGCCGGGACGGCCTGGTGCGCAGCGATCCCACCTTGCCGGTGCGCGGCACGCCGGCCGGCGGCGGCTACTCTACCGTGGGCGACCTCGTCCGCTTCGCCGAAGCCCTGACCTCGGGCCGCCTGCTGGAGGCCGAGAGCCTGGTGCTGGTCATCGAAGGCGGCATCGAAGCCGGCCCCGGCGCGACCTACGGGATGGGGTTCGGCAAGGGGGCGTACGACGGGTCGCGCTGGTGCGGCCACCACGGCGGCGCGCCTGGCCAGAACGGCGCACTGACCATCTTCCCGGACACCGGCTACGTGATCGCCGCCCTCTCCAACGGCGACCCGCCCCAGGCCAGCAGCCTCAGCAACTTCATCCAGGCGCGTGTGCCGCTGGCTGGGTGACGCCCCGCGCCGCGTCGTACTCGGCCCACATGGGCGCGCAGTCGACCATGGTGCGCTCGGCCATGGCGCGGTCGATCGCCATCACGGTGAGGCCGGCCTCCAGGCTGTCCCACGGGGTGACCGGGAAGGCGCGCTCGCCGTCGAGGGCGGCGGCGAGGTCGAGGGCCATGGCCTGGTCGGCGCCGTTGTGGGCGTCGGCGGTGAGGTTGCCGTAGGAGATCCGCTCCGGCTTGCCCCGATGCAGGGCGCGGCGGACCATCAGGGTGTTGCGCACCAGGTCGGCGATCAGCGTGCCCTCGGCGCCGGCCAGATACCAGCGCCGCTCCGGCAGGGCGACGTGGCTGTTGGAGTGGAACGCGAGGGTGAAGCCGTTCTCGTAGTCCACGAGGGCCGTCTGGTGGTCGGCGAGATCCATGTCGGACTGGAAGGCGTCGTTGGCCCCGCGCCAGCCGGCGGGCCAGGCGGCGTAGGCGGGCGAGCCGTCCTCGTATTCCCGGGGCGCGGTGGGCGCGCGCTCGGCGGTGAAGATGCGGCGGCCGCCAAAACTCGCCACCTGGGCCGGCCGGGCGCCGGCGATGCGGCCGAAGATATCGAAGTCGTGGCAGACCTTATCCAGCATGAACGAGCCGCCCCACTCCACCCGGCGGCGCCAGTTGCGGGCCAGGTAGGCCCCATGCTCGGGGGGCAGGTGCTCGGTGGCGTCCATCGAGATCAGCGGACCCAACTCCCCTGAATCCACGCGGGCGATCACCTCCCGCACGATCGGCATCGAGCGCATGACGAGGCCGATGAAGAGCGGCGGCAGGCGCTCCGCGGTGGCCAGGGCGCGGGCGATCTGGAAGCTCTCGGCCTCGGTGCGCACGATCGGCTTTTCGGCGAACACCGGGTAGCCGGCGGCCAGCGCCGCGGTCAGGTGCGGCAGGTGCAGGTGGTTGGGCGTGCCGATCATCACCAGGTCGTAGGGGCCGGCGGCAAGCAGCGCCTCGGGCGCCGCGAACGTGCGGCCAGGCCGGATGCCGGCGGCCTCCAGGATCGGCGCGCCGACCGGGTCGGGATCGACCTGGCCGTCGAGCCGCAGGTCCCAGCCCACCTCCTTCATAGCCGCCAGCACGTGGGCGATGCGTTGGCCCAGCCCGATGACGGCGATGCGGCGGGTGGTCATTGAATGCCGAACTCCCGCGCGATCAGGCCGGCGAAGGCAATGGGCGTCAGGTCCTCGAAGCGCGGACCGATGATCTGCACCCCGGTGGGCAGGCCGCCGGCGGTGCGGGCGATCGGAGCGCAGGTCGAGGGCAGGCCCGGGAAGGTGGCGACGCCCGGCCACGCCAGCTGAAGGCCGTAAGGGGTCTCGGCGCCGTTGATGGTCAGGGTGCGGGTGGAGAACTCCTCCGGCTTGTGCGGGAAGGCCGCCGTGCCGAAGGGCGGGGCCAGCACCACGTCGAACGCCTGGAAGAGGGCCGCCCACTGGGTGCGGGCGCCGACGATCTTGTCGAGCCCCGCCATCCATTCGAAGGCGTTCATCGGCGGCGGCCCGTCCGAGCGGCCGCGGCCCATCGCGTTGGTCAGCATCGGCATGTAGGTGGCGAAGGTCGCGGCGAGGTCGGGCAGCAGCGGACTGGCGTGGCTGACGTGGGCGCCCAGCCGGCCTAGCTGTTCGGCCAGGCGCTCGATCGGCCCGGCCACCTCGTCGTCCACGCCGGCGATCGGGTTGGAGGTCAGCACCAGCACCCGGAAGTCCTTCAGCGCCGTGGCCCTGGGCGGCGGCAGCTGCAGTTGGTAGCCCACCGCGTCGTCGCGCTCCGGCCCGGCCAATATGCCCAGAGCCAGCTCCAGGTCGGCGGCGCTCCGCGCCATCGGGCCGACCACGTTGAAGAGCGCCGGTTCGCCCACCCGGTCCACCGGAGGCGGCGTGTGGCCGGTCTGCGGAACCAGGCCATAGGTCGGTTTGTGGCCGAAGACGCCGCACATATGCGACGGCACCCGGATCGAGCCGCCGATGTCGGAGCCGAACTCCAGCGGCGTCATCCCCGCCGCCAGCGCCGCCGCCGAGCCGCCGGACGAGCCGCCCGGCACGCGGCCGAGATCGTAGGGGTTGTTGGTGCGCCCGTAGATCGGGTTGACGCTCTGCCAGTCGCCGAGGTTTGGCGGCACATTGGTCTTGCCGAGGATGACCGCGCCGGCGCCCTTCAGCCGCGCAACGCCCGTGGCGTCCCACGAGGGCCGGAAATCCTTGTGCGGCGCCAGCCCCCAGGTGGTCGGCAGGCCGGCGACGTGGAACGCCTCCTTGACCGTCATCGGCACGCCCAGCAGGGGCCCGGTCTCGCCGCGCGCCACGGCCGCATCGGCCGCCCTCGCCGCGCCGTGCGCCCGGTCGAAGTCGCGCACCACCACCGCGTTGATCGGCCCATCCCTGGCCTCGATCGCCGCCACCGCCGCCTCGAACAGCTCGACTGCACTGACCTGCCGCGCGGCCACGGCGCGGGCCAGCTCGCCAGCACCGGCGGTCGCATAGTCGATGGCCTTGTCCTTCAGCATGACGGTCGTTCTCCCCTTCGCCGCCACAGACCATCCGGCCGCGGCCGTGACAAGGCGCCGCGACTTCAAGGCGACGCCGCCCAGGCTTCGCCTCAAATCGGCTGCATTGGTCTGGCTTGATCTGCGGCATCGGGCAGGCGTGGCAGTAGAGTGAGAGGCTTGCGATGAAAGCCTATCGTATCCTGGTTCAAGACAGTCGGATGGATGGCGTGGTCGAGCTCGCCGCCGAGATGCGCGGCGATGCGCGGGCGCTCGAATTCGCCCGCGAGCGCTTCTCCAGCGACCATGTGCGCGCAGTCGAAGTGTGGTCGGGCCCGGTGCGGCTCTGCAGCCTGCGCACCCAGCCCGAGCGCCGGGCCGCCTAGTCTCCCGGAAGAGCTTCCGGCTGTCCTAGTTCGTCGCCATCCAGACGACCGTGAACACCACAACGCCCAGCGTGGTCCACACCAAGGTGTTGACCAGCATGCGCAGCATGCCGCGCTCATGCTCATCCTCCAGGTGCAGCAGGTCGCAGGCGAAGTTCGACGGCCACATCAGGAAGCGGAAGAAACTCATGGCGCCGGCTCCGTCTCCGCGGGTTCGAGGTGCGGCGCCGGGCTGAGGTCGGCCAGCTTGCCGGCGACGCCGTTCCAGGCGTCGGCGTCAGCGGGCGCGCGGCCCTTGCGGGTGATGTTGGGCCAGGCCTTGGCGTATTGCGCGTTGAGCGCCAGCCACTCGCCGGTGGCCGCCGCGTCGCTGTCGGACACGATCGCGTCGGCCGGGCACTCGGGCTCGCAGACCCCGCAGTCGATGCATTCGTCGGGGTCGATCACCAGCATGTTCTCGCCGGCGTAGAAGCAGTCGACCGGACACACCTCGACGCAGTCCATGTACTTGCACTTGATGCAGTTCTCGAGGACGACGTAGCTCACGCGGGCGGACTCTGCCGGCGCAGGACGACGGCCAGCTCCGCCCATGCCGGCTCGTCGCGGGTGGCCGCCAGGTGCAGCTGCAGGCTACGGGCGATCATCTCGGAGCGGGCGATGAACAGGGCCGCCGCATCCGGCGGGCACACCGCCTCGGCGGTCTGGCGGAAGAGGTGCAGCCAGCGGGCGAAGTGGGTCGGTCGGATCGTGGCCAGCGCGGCGTGCGCCGCCATGGGAGCGCCCCGGAAGCGGCCGGTCATCAGCAGCACTGACGACCAGAAGTCGCACATCTTCTCCAGGTGACGGTCCCAGTCGCCGACCGCCCGGTTGAAGATCGGCCCCAGCGCCGGGTCGGTCCGGATCTTGCCGTAGAAGGCGTGCACCTGATCGTGGATCACCGCTTCGGTGACGCCGGCGGCGGCGCCGGGCCCGGCGCGGGCGGGGCTGGGGTTGAGCGTGGGTGATGGGTCCATGGCGGGTCCTCGGCTAAACAAGTATGTATGATACTTGTTATGCCTTGGCCAGCCGCGGCCGCGAACTTTCGGCCGCAAAACGCCTAGTCGCCGCTGGGAGCGGGCGGTTTTGTCGCGGGGCGCCGGCGCGGGGCCAAGGTGGGCCCCGGGCCGTCAGGCAGGGCGCTTAGCAGCACGCTCAGCGCTTCGCGATTCTCCGTCAGGTCTGTCAGGGTGTATTCGTCCAGCACGCTCATGAAGCTGTCGCGGGCCCGCTGCAGCGCGCGCCTCAGCTTGCACGCCGGCGTGATGACGCAGGCGACCGCCAGCGGTTCGAAGCACGGCACCAGCGCCATGTCCGGCTCACAGCGGCGGACGATTTCGCCGAGGCCGATGTCCTGCGGGCGCATGGCCAGGCGCATGCCGCCATTCTGGCCGCGCACGGTCTCGATGTAGCCGCCCAGGCCCAGCTCGTAGACCACCTTCATGATGTGATTGCGCGAGATGCCATAGCTGGCGGCGATCTCGCTGATGGTCGCCAGCCGGTCCGGCCGCAGTGCGACATACATGAGCACGCGCAGCGAGTAGTCCGTGTAGACCGTCAGGCGCATCGACGCTTTCTTCGGCTGCGCGTCGCTGGCCGCGCGCAGAGGTGGAGCGCCAGCCTAGCACGCCCGCGGCGCCGCGACATCTCGGCCGCGCCCGGTCTCGCCGCGCCGGTGCGACAACCTCGGCCGCCCAGTGGGACCGCTGCATCGCACCCGCGGCTCGTTCACGACCGAAGCGGCGAAGCGGGCGGTGCTGATCCCGGCCCCGCTGGCGCGGCTGGCGGTGGTGAGCCTGGGCGCGGTCGCCTGCCTGGGCGCAGGGATGGCGCCGGGCGTTGACCCGGCCGGCTAGAGCTCACCTCGCGCCGCCAGCGCCTTGATGCGGTCGGCGGTGCGGCAGGCGATGGCCTGGATGGTCAGCGACGGGTTGACGCCGCCCACCGTGGGGAACACCGAGCCGTCGCAGACCCACAGGTTGGGCATGTCCCAGGCGCGGCAGTCGGCGTTCACCACGCTGTCGCGGGCGCTGTCGCCCATCCGGGCCGAGCCGTTGAGGTGGCAGGTGTCGTCGGTCTCGTCGAAGATCTCGCCGACGCCGGCGGCGGCCAGGTTCTGGCGCATGAAGCCGAGCGCATGCTCGATCATGCGCTTGTCGTTGTCGCAGAAGCTGTAGGTGACCCGGGCGATCGGCAGGCCGAAGCGGTCCTTCTCGTCCGCCAGGGTGACGCGGTTGCGCTCCTGCGGCAGGGTCTCGCCCACCATCTTCAGCCCGACCTGGTGGTTGTAGCGCTGCATTTCGTCGAGCAGCCGCTGGCCCCAGAGGCCGCGCTTGGCGTGGATGCCGGCCGCCACCACCGGCAGCGTGCCCTGGCTCATGTAGCAATAGCCGCCGAAGAAATCCTTCCGGTCGTCGTAGTTCCAGTGCTCGGTCAGCGACAGCGAGGGCGGGCCCTTGTAGGAGCGGATCTCGCGCTCGTGCATGCCCCAGACGGCCTGGTTGGACTGCACCATCAGGTTCTTGCCGACGAGGCCGGAGCTGTTGGCCAAGCCGTCCGGGAAGCGGGCGCTGGCCGAGTTGAGCAGCAGCCGCGGCGTCTCGATGGCGTAGCCGGCCACCACCACGTTACGCGCCTTCTGGAAGCGCCAGGCGCCGTCGCGGTGGTAGTGCACGCCGGTGGCCCGGCCATGGTCGTCGTGCTCGATGCGCCCGACCATCGCGAGGTCGCGAATCTCGGCCCCGGCCGCCAGCGCCCGCGGCAGCCACGTCACCAGCACGCTCTGCTTGGCGTTGGTGGCGCAGCCGATCACGCACATGCCACGGTAGACGCACGGATGCGAGAGGCCGCGCGGCGCCGAGACGGTCGCCAGCGGCGTCGTGGTCCAGGCGATGCCCATGGCCTCGGCGCCCTGGGCCAGCACCTGGGCGGCGGCGTTCAGCTGGTGCGGGCGATAGGGATAGCGCGGCCGGCGCGGGCCCCAGGGGTAGGTGATGGGCCCGGAGATCTTCAGCGCCTGCTCGACCTCGCGGTAGTAGCCCCACATCTCGCGCCAATCGATCGGCCAATCAGCGCCGTAGCCCAGCTTGCTGCGCGCCTTGAACCACTCCGGCCGGAAGCGCAGCGACACCATGGCGAAGTGCACCGTCGAGCCGCCGACCGACTGGCCGGAGTTGTTGGCGCCGAGCTGCACCGGGTCGTCGCCGTCGACGATGCGCTCGTCGTTCCAGTAGAGCTTGGACTGGTGGCGTTCGTCCGAGGCGAAGTCCTCCAGCGGCCGCCAATAGGGGCCGGCGTCGAGGGCGACGACGGAGAAGCCGTATTCGGCCAGCTTGCAGGCCAGCGTGCCGCCGCCCGCCCCGGCGCCCACGATGACGAAATCGACCGCCTCGTCCTCTGAATACTGCCGCATGGGCGTCCAGCCGCCGACGCGGAATACGTCGGGCGCCCGCCCGTCGCTGGCGCGGATCCGGTCAGCTGCGTCCGACACGCTGGTTCTCGCGCAAGGCGGCGTCCTCCCGACCGGGACGCGCCTCGGACGCCTCCCAGGGATCGCGCCGGTCAAAGTCCATCCGCACATAGCCGCGGGGGGCCGCGGGCCCGCCGTAGCCGATCTCGTTCCAGGCGACCGGGTGGGCGTAGTAGGCGCCGACGATGTCCGGGATGATCCGCTGCTTGAAGAACAGCTCGGCGGAGAGCCCGGCCCAGGCCGGATGTTCCAGCAGGCCTTGCTGGGCCGCGGTCAGCAGCCCGTCCGCCTCGGCGCCTTCCAGCGCGGCGAAAGGCCGGCCGTGGCGCGTCATCGCCTCTGCGTCGAGGGCCTCCAGGCCCTGCCGCCAGGCCTCGCGCATCGGCGGCATCCGCGCATCGCGGTAGCCCTCGCTGGCCACCATGGCCAGCTTGGCGTCGACCATGGCGGCCAGCGGCGCGGGGTCCGGCCGGTCGGCCGGCTGCGGGATGATGCGGCGGCAGACCGCCTTCAGCGTCTCCCAGGCCGCGCCCTCGAAGAAGCCGTGGGCCTCGGGATCGATCTCCAACCGCGCGTCGATCACCTCGCGGGTCTGGGGGTTCCAGGATTGCGTGCCGCGCTTGGTCAGCACGTCATAGCCGGGGAAGCGGTCAGCCATCGTCGCGCCCCATCAGCAGGGAGAGGGCGGCCAGGCCGGCCAGGGCGAGGCCGGTGAAGCTCGGGGGCGCGGGCAGCGGCGGGCCGTCGATGACGTTCTGGCGCCAGTTGCGCCAGCCGCCCATGGCGCGGTGAACGCCGCAGGCGTGGAAGCCGGCGCCCGCCAGCCCGAGCCCCGCGGTCAGTTTCAGCCAGGTCCGCGCCACGCGTCCCAGCGGCCGCGAGGGGGCCGCCGCCATCGCGCCCAGCAGGCAGGCGGCGACCGGCGGCGCGGCGACCGGCAGCACCATGGCGGGGTTCTGGAAGGCGCCGCGGAAGTGCAGCAGCCCGGCCTCGCCGACCGTGCCCGCGAGGCCGACCGCGCTGACCGCGGCCAGGATCCGCTCCGGCGGCAGGCCGAAGACGCGCTCGCCTTCGCGCACCTTCTCGGCCAGTCGGCCGAGCAGTCCGGCCAGCATCAGCGCGGCGGGGGCGCCCACCGGGGCGCCGTAGAAGAGGTTGTGCCAGGAGAGCCGGCCCGGCCGCTTGGCGACGTTGTAGGCATGGAAGCCCAGCCCCGCCGCGCCGACCACCGCGGCCAGGACATAGACGCCGTCGCGGCCACGATGGCGCCTGGGCCGATCGTCGGCGGCGCCCAGCAGGCTCGCGACCAGGGTCAGGGCCGCCGCGCCCAGCGGCGCCACCATCGCCTTGTTGCGGAACGATCCCCGGTAGTGCTCGATGCCGCTGTCGGCCAGCACCGAGAGCGCCAGCAGGGCGGCGGCGCCGTTGGTCTGGCGGCCGGCGTCAGCGGCCTCCTGGCGCCGATGGCGCGTCGGCAGGCGCAGCCGGCGCGGCGCGGGCCGGGCCATCGCTTCGTCGAATTCGTCCAGCATACGGCGCGCCATCTAGAGCCCTCCCGCCACGCGAAACCGCTCGGCGTCGTGCGCCTTGAACTCCAGCCCGTGGCCGGGGCGGCCGAGGTCCGGCGCGATCATCCCGTCCGCGGCGACCGGGGCGCCGTCGAACAGCATCTGCTCTATGCGGACGTGGTCGTGGAACCACTCCAGGTGGCGCAGCCGGTGCGCCGCGCAGGCGACGTGGCGATGCAGCGCCGGGGCGCAGTGGCCCGAGAGGTCGATGTGGTGCGCCTCGCACAGCGCCGCGATCTCCAGGAAGCCGGTGACCCCGCCGCAGCGCGAGACATCGGCCTGCAACACGTCCACGCAGTCGGCCGCGAGCAGGGTGCGGGCGTCGTCGAGGGTGAAGATGTACTCACCTGCCGCCACGTCCGTGCCGGTGGGCGCCGCCTGCCGCACCAGCCTGAGGCCGGCCGGATCGTCCGAGGTCACGGGCTCCTCGAACCAGCCGATGTCCGCGTCGCGACAGCGCTCGGCCATCTGCAGGGCCTGACGCGCCGAGAAGGCGCCGTTGGCATCGATGAAGAGTCCCCGCGCGCCGATCGCCGCCCGCGCCACCTCGATGCGGTGCGGGTCGCGCGCCGGATGGCTGCCGATCTTCATCTTCACCCACCGGCAGCCGTCGCGCTCGACCCAGGCCGACAGTTGGTCGCGCAGTTGGCCGTCGTCGTAGGTGGTGAAGCCGCCGCTGCCGTAGATCGCCACCTGTTCGCGGCGGCGGCCGAGCAGCGCGGCGAGCGGCGTCTGCAGGCGCCGCGCCTTCAGGTCCCAGAGGGCGGTGTCGACCGCCGAGATAGCGCAGGCGGCGAGGCCGGAGCGGCCGAGGTTGCGCACCTGGCGCTGCATCGCCTCCCAGGCGCCGGCGACGTCGTCGGCGTCGCGCCCCACCACGGCCGTGGCCAACGCACCCTCGATCAGCGAGGTCAGGCAGGCGTCTGCATAGGTGTAGCCGAGCCCGACCGCGCCGCCGCCACCGGCCTGTGTCACCACCAGGGTCGTGGCGTCCCAGGCGAAGGTGCCGTCGGCCTCCGGGGCGTCGGTGGGGATGCGGAAGGCGGCCGCGCGCACCCACGCCACGGCCGCGTCGGCGCGGGGCGGCATGCCTAGTCCTTGCCACCGGGCAGCAGGGCGCCGACCAGTTGGCGCGCCGCGCCGAAGATGACGCCGCCCTCTTCAGGATCGCCCTTGGCCAGGGTCTTCGAGAGCTTCACCGCCTCGTCGAAGGTGATGTGCGGCGGCAGCGGCGGCACTTCCGGGTCGGTCTTCATGTTGATCACCACCGGCCGGTCGGAGGCCAGGGCCGCGTCCCAAGCGGCGCCCACGTCTTCGGGCTTGTCGACGTAGATGCCGCGCAGGCCGATCAGCTCGGCGAACTGGTGGTAGGGCACGTTGGGGATCTGCTGCGAGGCGTTGAACTTGGGATCGCCCTCCATCACCCGCTGCTCCCAGGTGACCTGGTTGAGGTCCTCGTTGTTGAAGACGCAGCAGATCCAGCGATGGTCGAGCCAGTTCTTCCAGTATTTGGAGACGGTGATCAGCTCGGCCATGTTGTTCATCTGCATGGCCCCGTCGCCGACCAGGGCGATGACCGGCCGGTCCGGGTGGGCGAACTTCGCGGCGATGGCGTAGGGCACCGCGGCGCCCATCGACGCGAGGCCGCCCGACAGAGACGCCTTCATGCCGCGGCGGATCTTCAGGTCGCGCGCAAACCAGTTGGCGCAGGATCCGGAGTCGCTGGTGAGGATCACCCCGTCCGGCAGGCGCGGCGACAATTCCCAGGTGACGCGCTGCGGGTTGATCGGATTGGCCGGCTCCAGCGCCCGCTTTTCCAGCAGCTTCCACCACTTGGTCAGGTTGCCGGCGATCTCGTCGCGAAAGCCGGTGTCGGTCTTGGTTTCCAGCAGCGGCAGCAACGCCTTCAGCGTCGTCGCCGCGTCGCCGACGAGGTTCACCTCCATTGGATAGCGCAGCGACAGCATGTCGGGCGCGAGGTCGATCTGCACGCCGCGGGCATCGCCCTCCTTGGGCAGGAACTCCGAATAGGGGAAGCCGGAGCCGACCATCAGCAGGGTGTCGCACCCCATCATCATGTCGTAGCTCGGCTTGGCGCCCAGCATGCCGATCGAGCCGGTGACCCAGGGCAGGTCGTCGGGCAAGGCGGCCTTGCCGAGCAGGGCCTTGGCCGCGCCCGCCTGCAGCTTGTCGGCGACGGCGATCAGTTCCTCGGTCGCGTTCAGCGCGCCGGCGCCCACCAGCATGGCGACCTTCTTGCCGCTGTTCAGCACCTCGGCGGCGCGGCGCAGGTCGGCGTCCTGCGGCATCGTCTTCGGCTTGGAGAAGCCGACGCCCGAGTGCACGGCGCCGTGCTTGCGTGCAGGCTCCTCGAACGGCAGATCCTGCAGGTCATTGGGCAGGATGATCGCCGTCACCCGTCGCTCGCCCAGGGCGATGCGGATGGCCCGGTCGACCAGGTGGCGCACCTGCGACGGGGCCGAAGCCTGCTCGACGAAGGCGCCGGCCACGTCCTTGAACAGGCTCGGCAGGTCGACTTCCTGCTGGTAGTGGCCGCCCAACGCCGTTCGGGCCTGCTGGCCGGCGATCGCCAGCACCGGCTGGTGGTCGAGCCGCGCGTCGTAGAGGCCGGTGATCAGGTGCGAGGCGCCGGGGCCGGAAGTGGCGATGCAGACGCCGAGCTCGCCGGTGAACTTGGCGTAGGCCGAGGCCATGAAGGCGGCCATCTCCTCGTGCCGGGCCTGGATGAACTCGATCTTGCCCTTGGCCCGGTTGAGCGCGCCGAAGACGCCGTTGATGCCGTCGCCCGGGTAGCCGAAGATGCGCCGCACGCCCCAGGCGTGCAGCCGCTCAACCAGAAAATCGCCAACGGTCTGGGCCAACGCACGCCTCCAAGCTGGGTTGGGGCGGGGCTCGGCGAGCCGCGGACGCTCCAAGTCGAAAACCAACCGCCGGGCGATCAGTTCCGGCCTTGACCGGCGCGTCGGTCAGGTCGCCAGACCGCGGGTCCCGAGGTCGATCAGGGTCATGGCGATCAGGATCGTCAGCCACGCGCCGGCGGCCAGGGCGGCGAGGCGATTGAGGCCCGGCTGCTCGCGCAGATGCATGAACACCCAGAGGATCAGGCCGGCCTTGGCCGCGGCGATGGCCAGGTTGAACAGGGGCTTCAGTGGGCCGACGGGGGCGAAGGTGACGACCACCGTCGAGGTCAGCAGCACCGAGCAGGGCCGCCTGGGTGAAGGCGTCGGTCGCGCCCTGGCTGGCCGGATGCTCGGGCAAGTCCCCGGCAAGAAATTAAACAAACTGTACAATTATCCCGTGCTTCTCTCTGCTGCTTGTGGTCTAGTTGTTTTCAGGTCGGCTACATTCGCCGGGCCACGTCTGCTGCCGGGGGGGCGTCGTGGGGACAGGATCGCATGCGATCGTGCGCGCTTGCACGATGGGCAGGCACATCGCCCACTGAGCGTGGGCGGCGCTGGCGCTCAGCTATGCTTGTGCCGCATGGGCCGCTGACCCGCCGCTGTCGTCGAACGATCCGTCGCGTGTCGCCAGCCCACCCCCGCAGACACTTTCGGCGCCGCTCGCGCTTCCCCACACGCCTGCGCCGGAGAATCCGGAGGACCGGGTTGGACGTTTCGTCCTCGAGCGGGTCACGTTCGACGGCGCGCGGGCGGTTGGCGAGGCCAAGCTGCAGAGCGCGTGGGCGACCTTCCAGGGCAAGAGCGTCAGCCTGGCGGATTTGCGCACCATCAGCCGGCGGGCGGAGGCCATCTATGCCGCGTCCGGCTATCCGTTCGTCGCGGTGCGTTTGAAGGTCCAGCAAGTCAAGGAGGGGGTTGTCCATTTCGACGTGATCGAGGGACGTATCTCCGATCTCACCGTGCTTGGGTCGAACCCGGCGGCGCGGCGGCAGGCGACAGCGATGCTGGAGCCCCTCGTCGAGCGGGCGCCGCTCTCGCTTGCCGACGTGGATTCCGCTTACCAGCTGGCGCGCCTGGTTCCCGGCCTCTCCGTGGCCGGCACGCTTCGCCAGGGCAGCCAGCCAGGCGGCATGGACCTCGTCGTGGCGACCAAGCGCGACGAGGCCATCAACGTCTACCTGAACGTGAATGATCTTTACGCGGACTCCGTGGGGCCGTGGGGCGTGTTGGCCGGCGCCGACTACGCGGGGCAGTCCAAGTATGGCGATGAGGCCTCCGTTCAGGCCTACACCTCAGTGCCCGTCGGCCGACAGGTGCTGTTACGAGGCAGCTACGCGCTGGGGCTCGACAGCGCCGGCACGCGACTGACCTTGTCCGGCCTTTGGGGGCAAGCCAATCCGACCGGGTCGGCGGCCGCGCCGCTGGAACTGGCCACGAACATCGCCACGATCCGGGCGGAGCTGGCTCAGCCGATCGTGGAGGCGCGCGACGCCAACCTGGTCGCCGACGTCGCGTTCGAAGCCAGCGACCAGCGCACGCGCGTCTTCTCCGCGACGACGCTGAGCGACGACAAGCTTCGGATCCTCAGCGCCAGTCTCCTGGGCGAACACACGGGCGAACTTGGTCGCTTTTCGGGCTCGGTCGAGCTGCGTCAAGGCCTGGACTTCGCCGGCGCCAGCCGGCCCGGCGACGCCAATCTGTCGCGCGTCGGAGGCGATCCGCAGGCCACCGTCGTGAAGCTCTCGGTCGAGGCGCAAAGCGCCAACTTGGGCAAGCTCAGCCTTTACGCGCGCAGCGATGTTCAGTACGCGGCCGAACCGCTCACGGCGCCGGATCAGTACGCCGTCGGCAATCTGACGATCGGCCGCGGCTACCAGCCGGGTCTGGCGCTCGCCGACAGCGTCGTCGCCGCCTCCGTCGAAGCCCGCCTCGGGCCGTTCCCGATCGCCCACCATCTCCAGGGCGGGACGCTGCAGGGTCAGCCGTTCGTGTTCGTCGATAGCGCCCGGCTCTATGACCGCGGCGCGGCGGCCTACACCTTGACCTCCGTCGGCGGCGGCGTGCGGTTCCAGTTGGCCGGCAAGATCGAGACCGATCTCGTCGTCGCCGACCCGCTGAACGGCCCGCCGGGCGTGGCTCGGCCGTCGCCGACCGTGCTGCTGAACATGACCGTCGGTCTGAACGACCTGTTTTCCCTCATCCATCGTCGCATAGCCGCCGAGGCTGGAAAATGACCAGAGCGCCTCAGAGAGCCGCGGGAACGCTGGCTGGTCTCGCTTCGCACCCGCACCGCAGCGAGAGGGACGGCGCCAGGTTGAGAACCCTTGGGGCCCGGCTCTACGGGCCGCGGTCGCGGATGGCGGTGGCGCTCCCCGCCTTCATCATCGCCGCCTCGCTGGCGGACGCGGTCTGCGCTGCGCCGGTGCTGCCCAGCGGCGGCAGCGTGCAAGCCGGCTCTGCGACTATCCAGTCGCCGATGGGCGGCCGCTTGACCATCGATCAGACCTCGGCGAAGGCCGTCATCAACTGGTCGAGCTTCTCGATCGGATCGGGCGGCCAGGTGCAGTTCGACAATGGCGCCGGCGTCACCCTGAACAGGGTCACCGGCGGGTCGCTGACCCAGATCAACGGGGTGCTGTCGGCGACCGGCGGGGTCTATGTCCTCAACCCGAACGGCGTGATCGTCGGCAAGAGCGGCGTCGTCAACGTGGGCGGCGCCTTCGTCGCGTCCACGCTCGACATGACCGACGGCCAGTTCATGAGGGGCGGCGACCTGTCATTCGCGGGGGCCAGCTCGGCGTCGGTGTCTAACTCCGGCCTCATCATCTCCTCCGCAGGCGACGTGGCGCTGATCGCCGCCCAAGTGACGAACGACGGCCAGATCCAGGCGCCGGGCGGCGATGCGGCGCTGGCGGCCGGTCATCAGGTGGTGCTGCGCAGCCAGGCCGGGGACGACGGCAAGCTGACCGTGCTCATCGGCGGACCCGGTACGTCGGTCACCAACACCGGCCTGATC
>DATAVF010000206.1:0-3101 GCA_036267835.1 Caulobacteraceae bacterium
CTGACGGGCGCCGAGGCCTGGCGCACGCCGGGCGGCTACCTGCGCCTGACGCCCCGCACCGCCGGCACGGACGGCTTCTTCGTCGCGACGTTGCGGCGGGCCGGGTGACCGTTCTTGACGCAGGCGGTGGAATGGAAAGACTGCCCGCCATGCGTTCGACAGACCCATCCGGCGCCCGCCGCCTCACCCTCTGCATCCTTGCAGCCGCTGCGATGGCCCTGCCGCTCGCCGCGCAGGCCCACGCCTTCCTGGCCCGCGCCAGCCCGGCGGCAAGCTCCACAGTTCACGCGTCGCCGCCGGACCTGACGCTCAGCTTTACGCAAGGGGTCCAGACCGCGTTCTCCACTGTCGTAGTGAAGGGCAGCGCCGGCCAGCGCGTCGACAAGAACGACCTTCACAACGCCCCGGGCAATGCCAAGCGGGTGCTGATCGGCCTGCTGCCGCTGAAGCCGGGCGCCTACACGGTGACCTGGCATGTGACATCGGTCGACACCCACAAGACCGAGGGCGTGTTCACCTTCACCGTGAGCCCGTGAGCCAGTCCCGACACTTCGTCTGCCTGACCTTCGACTACGACAACGCCTCGCCGGCCATCGCCCGCGAGATGACCACGCCGACCATGATCTCGCGCGGCGACTTCGGCGTCGTGGCGGCGGCGCGGCTGCTGGAGCTGATGGCCAGCTTCAACATTCGCAGCACCTGGTTCACGCCCGGCCACACCATCGAGACCTACGCCGCCTCCTGCCGCGCCGTGTTCGAGGCTGGCCACGAGATCGCCCACCATGGCTGGACCCACCGGGTCCCAGCCACGCTCGGCCGCGAGGAAGAAGAGCGCGAGCTGGTGCGCGGCAATGCGGCGATCCGGACGCTGACCGGCGCCGATGCGCGCGGCTACCGCTCGCCGGCCTGGGACCTGAGCCCGCACTCGATCGAGCTCTTGCTCAAGCACGGCTTCACCTACGATTCGAGCCTGATGGGGCACGACTACCTGCCGTACCAGGCCCGCGACGGCGATGTGGTCAGCCTGCACGAGCCGATCCGTTATGGACCGGATACAGCGCTGGTGGAGATGCCGATCAGCTGGTCGCTCGATGACTATCCGGTGTTCGAATACATGCGCACGCCGACCGGCATCAACGCCGGGCTGATGAACGCCGAGCTGGTGGGTCAGAACTGGTTCGCCGACTACCAGTACATGGCCGAGCATTATGACTGGGGCGTGCTGACCTACACCTTCCACCCGCATGTCATCGGCCGTGGCCACCGGCTGCTCATGCTGGAGACGCTGATCCGCAAGCTGCGCGCGGCCGGCGCGGTGTTCCTGACCATGGAGGCGGCGGTGGGCGAATACCGGGCGCGCTATCCGCAGGGGCGCAGCTGGGACGCCAGTTAGTGCAACGCGGCGCTTGCCCCCTTATCGGCGGGGTCGATAGGTTGCCGGCGATAAGGGAGTAACGCCGACCATGACCAAATCGCTGTTCAGCGACCTGCTGGTGATCGACTGCGCCAGTTTCATCGCCGGGCCCGCCGCGGCCACGGTGATGTCCGACTTCGGCGCGCGGGTGATCAAGATCGAGCCGCCGGGCATCGGCGACAGCTATCGCAACCTCTTCCGCCTGCGCGGCACGCCGGACGATATCGATTATTTCTGGGCGCTGGACTCCCGTAACAAGGAAAGCCTGGCGGTCGACCTGAAGCAGCCGGTGGCGCGCGCCGCGCTGGAGACCCTGCTGAAGCGGGCCGACGTCTTCATCACCAACTATCCGTTCCCGGTGCGCGAGCGGCTGCGCCTGCGGGCCGAGGACGTGCTGCCGCACAACGAGCGCCTGATCTACGCCTCGCTCACCCCTTACGGCGAGCACGGCCCCGAGCGCGACCGCACCGGCTACGACACCACCGCCTGGTGGGCGAGGTCCGGCCTGATGGACATGGTGCGCTCGACCAACGAGACCGACATGGCGCTCTCCATGCCCGGCATGGGCGACCACCCGACCGCCATGGCCATGTACGGCGCCATCGTCACCGCCCTCTACCAGCGCCAGATCACGGGCAAGGGCGGGGTGGTGGCGACCTCGCTGATGGCCAACGGCATCTGGTCCAACTCGTGCCAGGTGCAGGCAGCGCTCTGCGGCTACGAGTTGATGGGCCGCCCGGCGCGCGGCGCCCGCGGCGCCATGGGCGAGGCCTACAAGACCGCCGAGGGCCGCGCCTTCATCCTCACCAGCACCAACCCGGCGCGCGACTGGCCGCTGCTGGCCCGCGCCGTCGGCCACGCGGAGTGGCTACAGGACGACCGCTTCTCGACGCCCCAGGCGCGCATGGCCAACATCCCCGCCCTGGTCGGCATGCTCGATGAGATCTTCGCCAGCGACAGCTTCGAGAACTGGCGCACCCGCCTCGACGCCGGCGGCATCACCTTCGGCATCGTCGCCAAGGTCGACGACCACATCTCCGACCCCCAGTTGGAAGCCAACAACCTACTCCCCGAGTTCGAAGACGGCTTTGGCCTGCGCACCGTCGACAGCCCCTTCTTCGTGCATGGCGTCGACAAGGTGGCGCCCCGGATGGCCCCGAGCATCGGCCAGCACACCGAGGCCATCCTGGCCGAATGCGGCCTGGCGCCGGCGGAGATCGAAGCCCTGACCGGCGGCTGAGGCAGTGGCCCGCCCGAACCTCATCCTCTTCATGCCAGACGAGCTCAGGGCCGACGCCCTGGGCTGTTACGGCAATCCGGTCACGGCCACGCCGCATTTCGACCGACTGGCGGCGGAGGGGACGCGGTTTGCGCAATGCCACGTGCAGTTCCCGGTCTGCGGGGCGTCACGCTGCAGCCTGCTGACCGGGTGGCCGGCGCATGTGCGGGGGCATCGCAGCCTCTATTATTTCCTGCGGCCGGAAGAGCCGAACCTGTTCCGCGACCTGCGGCGCGCCGGCTACGACGTCTACTGGTTCGGCAAGAACGACGCGCTGGCGGCTGCCAGCTTCGCCGACAGCGTCACCGAGTGGCGTGACCGGGCGCCGCCGCTGACCGGCGCGGCGCTGGCCGAGCTGATGGGCGGCGGGGTGACGCCGGGCGCGACGACCATGCTCTTCCCCGCGTA
>DATAVF010000207.1:0-2326 GCA_036267835.1 Caulobacteraceae bacterium
ACCCAGCCGCGCGCTCACCTCTTCCTGCGCCAGCGCCACGGACGCGGCGGCCAACGCCAACAACGCCAGGCAAGCGATCGCGGTTTTCATCGGCGCAGGGTGGCGTCGGGCGACCCGCCTGACAAGCCGCGTCCGCTTACGCCGCTGGCGAGCGCACCCGTTCGAAGCGCGCGCCCATGCCGACGGCGCGGGCGAAGAGGCCCTGCAGCACCGGCAGGCGGTCGACCAGCTTAGCCGGCCACGGCGCCTCGATCTCTGCCCCGGCCAGGGTGGGGGCGATGGCGCGCTTCTGGATGAAGATCTGGATGTTCTGGGTGACTTTGGTCGGCCACTCGCGGCGGTGCTGCACCGCCTGCAGGTCGGCCAGTGACACGCTGCCGGCTTTCAACGGTTCCCAGAGCAGGTTGGCCGTCGCGACCGCATCCTGGATCGCGAGGTTGATGCCCACCCCGCCCACCGGCGACATGGCGTGGGCAGCGTCGCCGATGCAGAGCACGCCCGGCGCGCACCAGGTCTTCAGCCGGTCGACGCTGACGGTCAGCAGCTTGACGTCGTCCCAGCTGGCGATGGTGTCGGTGCGGCCCGCCATCGCCGGGGCCATCTCTTCGACGGACTGGCGGAAGGCGGGCAGGCCCTTGGCCCTGATCGCGTCAGCGCCGCCCTTTTGCACCACATAGCCGATCTGGAAGTAGTCGCCCCGCGGGATCATCACCAATATGCCGCCGGCGGTGGCGCGGCCGAGCGGCAGGCCGACGTCCTCGCCGTGGCGCGGCAGGCGTAGCCACAGCACGTCCATCGGCGCGCCGAGGTCCTCAACCTCGAAGCCGGCCAGGCTGCGGATGGTGGAGCGGCGGCCATCGCAACCCACCACCAGCGGCGTCAGGATCGGCACGTCGCCCTCCTGGGTGCGGGCGACGACACCGGCGACCTTGCCGCCGTCGCGGATCAGTTCGACCGCCTCGGCCTGCATCATCAGGCGGAAGTTCGGGAAGGCCTTGGCCTTGTCGGCCAGGAAGTTGAGCAGGTCCCACTGCGGCATCAGGGCGATGAAGCGGGCGGTGAGATTGAGGCGGGTAAAGTCGGCGACGTGGACGATCTCGTCGCCGATCTGGGCCGAGAGCTTCTGTTCCTCGTGATGCGGCAGCTTCAGGAACTCGTCGAGCAGGCCGAGCTCATGCATCACTTCCAGAGTGGAAGGATGTACGGTGTCTCCCCTGAAATCACGGAGGAAATCGCCGTGCTTCTCAAGCACCACGACATCCACGCCGGCACGCGCCAGCAGATAGCCGAGCATCATCCCGGCCGGCCCGCCGCCGGCGACGCAGACCTGGGCCGTCACATCGCTCATAGATAGGCGTCCGCTTGGCTGAGGAAGCTGCGCACGTAGTCGCCCACGCCGTCTTCCAGGCTGGTGAACTGGCCATCGTAGCCGGCGGCGCGCAGGCGCTCGAGCCGGGCCTCGGTGAAGTACTGGTAGCGATCGCGGATATCGATCGGCATCGGCGTGTACTCGATCTGCGGCGCCTGCCCGGCGGCGTGAAAGGTGGCCTCAGCCAGTTCCTTGAACGAGCGGGCGCGGCCGGAGCCCAGGTTGTAAACCCCGCTGACCTCCGGCCGGTTCACCAGCCATTCCACGACATCGGCCACATCGCGCACATAGACGAAGTCGCGCAGTTGGCCGCCATCGGCATAGTCCGGCCGGTAGGACTTGAAGAGCTTCACCGCCCGACCTGCCGCCACATCTGGCCAGATCTGCGCCACCACTGACTTCATCGAGCCCTTGTGGTCCTCGTTGGGGCCATAGACGTTGAAGAACTTCAGCCCGGCCCACTGCGGCGGCGCTACGCCCCGCGCCGCCTGGCGCACCGTGTAGATGTCGAACTGGGCCTTCGACCAGCCGTAGGCGTTAAGCGGGCGCAGGGCGGCCAGCGCGGCCGGGCCGTTGTCGTCCTCGAACCCCAGCTCGCCCGCGCCGTAGGTCGCCGCCGACGAGGCGTAGATGAAGCGGCGCTGGTGCTCGGCGCACCAGTTGAAGAGGTCGCGCGACAGCACGTAATTGGCCTGCAGGATGCGGTCGGCGTCCGGCTCGGTGGTCGACGAGATGGCGCCCATGTGGATCAGCACCTCGACGTCCTGCCCGTGCTTCTCCAGCCAGGCGAACATCTGCTCGGGCGCGACGAAGTCACCGAGCGGATGCTTGGCAAGGTTGCGCCACTTGCCCGCGGCCGCGGCGCCCAGCCAGTCGCAGACCACGACGTCCAGGTCCCAGTCGCGGGCCAGCCGGGCCACGATGTTGGAACCGATAAAGCCCGCGCCCCCGGTGACG
>DATAVF010000208.1:0-23088 GCA_036267835.1 Caulobacteraceae bacterium
TCCGGCGTCCAGGCGTGCTCCTCGCCGCGCAGCCGCCAGCCGTAGGCCCCGCCCACGTCCAGCATACTTCTGTAGATCGGCGCGTCGCCATACGCCGCCGCGTGCCGGCGCACGCACTCCTCGGCGATCTCGGCCAGGCCCGCGCCTTCGATGGTGGTCGACGTGCCGGTGAAGTACTTGTCGACGAAGGTAGTGGTCAGGCCAACCGCGTCGAAGATCTGCGCGCCGCAGTACGACTGGTAGGTCGAGACGCCCATCTTGGACATGACCTTCAGCACGCCCTTGCCCAGCGCCTTGATGTAGTTCTTCTGCACCTCGTAGGCGCTGAGCTTGGAGCGGTTCTGGCCGCGCAGCTGCTCCAGCGTCTCAAAGGCGAGGTAGGGGTTGATGGCCTCGGCGCCGTAGCCGGCCAGCACGCACATGTGGTGCACCTCGCGCGCCTCGCCGGTCTCGATGACGAGGCCGGTCTGCATGCGCAGGCCCTGACGGATCAGGTGGTGGTGCACGGCCGCGGTGGCGAGCGCCGCCGGGATCGGGATGCGGTCCTGGCCCACCGCGCGGTCGGAGAGGATCAGGATGTTGATGTCGGCCAGGACCCGGTCGGTGGCGGCGTAACAGAGTCGCTCCAGCGCCCGCTCCATCCCGCCCGCGCCTTCGGCGGCCGGCCAGGTGGTGTCGAGCGTCGCGGTGCGGAAGGCGCCGTCGGCCAGTTCGGCGATCGAGCGGATCTTCTCCAGGTCGGCGTTGGTCAGGATCGGCTGCGCGACTTCCAGGCGCTTGTGGGCGCCGGCCTGGTGGCCGAGCAGGTTGGGCCGCGGCCCGATCATCGAGACCAGGCTCATCACCAGCTCCTCGCGGATCGGGTCGATCGGCGGGTTGGTGACCTGGGCGAAGTTCTGCTTGAAGTATTCGTAGAGCAGCTTCGGCCTGGTCGAGAGCACGGCGATCGGGGTGTCCGAGCCCATCGAGCCCACCGGGTCGTCGCCCTGCTCGCTCATCGGCTCGAGGAAGAAGCTCAAGTCTTCCTGGGTGTAGCCGAACGCTTGCTGGCGATCGAGGAAGGCCGACGGGTCGTTGGTGAGCGCCGGCTCCCACTGCGGCGGCTCGGGCAGGTCTTCCAGCTTGAACTGGGTGGCGCGCAGCCACTCCTCGTAGGGCTCGGCGGCGGCGAGGCTGGCCTTGATCTCCTCGTCCTCGACGATGCGGCCCTCTTCCATGTCGATCAGCAGCATCTTGCCGGGCTGCAGGCGCCACTTGCGAAGGATGCGCTCCTCTTCGATGAAGGGCAGCACCCCGGTCTCCGAGGCCATGATCACATGGTCCTGGTTGGTGACGATGAAGCGCGCGGGGCGCAGGCCGTTGCGATCCAGCGTCGCGCCGACCTGGCGGCCGTCGGTGAAGGCCACTGCGGCCGGGCCATCCCACGGCTCCATCAGCGCCGCGTGGTACTCGTAGAAAGCCCGCCGCTTGGCGTCCATCAGCGGGTTGCCGGCCCAGGCTTCGGGCATCAGCATCATCATCGCGTGGGCCAGCGGATAGCCGCCGGCCAGCAGCAGTTCGAGCGCGTTGTCGAGGGCCGCGGTGTCGGAGTCCTCGGTCTTGATCAGCGGCCACATCTTGTCGAGGTCGGGTCCCAGCAGGGCCGACTCCATCGTGCGGCGGCGGGCGTTCATCCAGTTGATGTTGCCGCTCTTGGTGTTGATTTCGCCGTTGTGGGCCACGAACCGGTAGGGGTGGGCCAGCTTCCAGGACGGGAAGGTGTTGGTGGCGAAACGCTGGTGCACCAGGCAGACGGCCGATTCCGCCAGCGGGTTCTTCAGGTCTTCGTAGAAGGTGCCGACCTGGTGGGCGAGGATCATGCCCTTGTAGACCACCGTGCGCGACGAGAACGACGGCATGTAGAGTTCGGTCAGGCTGGGCAGGCCATACTTGGCCGCCAGCGTCTCCAGCGGGTTCTGGGTCTGCTTGCGGATCACCAGCAGCTTGCGCTCGAAGGCGTCCTGGTCCTTGCAGTTGGCGCCGCGAGCGACGAACGCCTGGCGGATCACCGGCATCTCGTCGATCACCCGCTGGCCCAGGCCCACGAGGCTGGTCGGCACGTCGCGCCAGCCGATCAGGCGCTGGCCCTCGACGCGGATGAAGTGCTCGAACTGGCCGATCGCCAGTTCGCGCGCCGCCTCGTCCTGCGGCAGGAAGCACATGGCGACGCCGTAGTGGCCGGGCTCGGGCAGTTCGACGCCGGCCCGCGCGGCCCAGTCGCGATAGAGGGCGTCGGGGATCTGGATCAGTGCGCCCGAGCCGTCGCCCACCAGCGGATCGGCGCCTACGGCGCCGCGGTGGTCCAGGTTGATCAGGATCTCCAGACCACAGGCAATGACCTCGTGCGATTTGCGGCCCTTGATGTTGACCACAAAGCCCACGCCGCACGCGTCATGCTCATGACGCGGATCATACAGTCCCTGTCGCGCTGGCAGCGCCATCTAGAACAATCCGTCCTCACCCTCCGGGCGGTCACGATTAAACGCCCCGGATCGGCGCCTTTACAGGCAAGGCCCCAGGTCTGTCGACTGCGACGCGTTCAACCTTGCGTGGGCTTCTCGCGATTGCTGAAATTTGGTTCGCCGAAAAGGGCGTCGAATGCCTTGGTGGAGGAATCTTTTGGCGCTCTAACCCTGCTTCGCGAAACAATTTTCCAGCCAGTCGCTGGTGAAGCGTACGAACTTGATCTTGCCCTTGTCATCGGCGCTGTAGACCACGCGCCAGGCGCCGTCACGGCCTCGGATGACCGACGGGTAGGCGGCGTCCGTGTCCTGGCCGGGCAGGGAGAGCTGGCAGCCGGTGGCGAAGCTGGCCCCGTCGCTGGTGCGGGCCAGCGCCAGCACGTCGCGCGAGGTGCTGGACGGATTGTAGATCAGCACCACGTGGCCCTTGTCGTCGGTGAAGGCGTCCACCGCCGCGCCGGGATTGGGCAGGTTGGTCAGGGTCACCTCGCCCCAGGCGCCGGCGGCCGGATCGAACTCGGCCGTGTAGACGCCCTGCCGCTGCTGATCGCGGAAATAGACCCGGAACTTGCCACCGGTCTCGCGCACCAGCGCCGGCTGGATCAGCTTCGGCCCATCCAGCGGCCAGGAGTCGAGCACCGTGGCGTGCCGGTCGTCAAGACTGACCAAGGCGATCATCGAGCGCTGCTCGTTCTCCTCGTAGAAGGGGGCGAGATAGCCGCCAGGCACCGCCTTCAGCTCGGCGCGCGGCAGGGCGCCGGAGATGTCCACCAGGCGCTGGCCCTGCGACCAGGTGCGGCCCTCGTCGTCGGAGACCCGCGCGTCGATGCGCCCGCAAACCCAGTTGCGGCACACCTCGCCGACGACGGGCCAGACCCGGCTCTGGATCACCCCATGGATCATCCAGACGTGGCCATCCGGGGTGACGGTCAGGGTGACGTTGCCGAGGCTCTTGTCGGGCGCGTCGGCGCCGACGGCCTGATCGCCGGGCGCCACGGCAGTCCAGGGCGCCGACCAGCGCTGGCCGTCGCCATCGCCGCGCGAGCAGAGGATGCGCACGCTGCGGTCCTCCTCGTGCAGGCCGGAGAACCAGCAGGCCAGCAGCGCGCCCGATGGCAGCTCGGCGATCGCCGCGCCATGGTTGGCCGCGCCCTCGGGGGCCGGCAACTCGCAGCGATAGATGTCCTGCGGCATCGCGGCCGCGCCCAGCAGCATCGCCGATGCAAGCGCAGCGCCGAGGCGGGCAAGCAGGCGGGCGCCGTTCACGAGGCGTTGGCCCCCACAGCGGCGGCTTGCCGGGGCCGGCTCATGGGTCGAAAGTGCTGGCCGGCCTCATACTCGGCTCGGGAAGGAAATTTGATCATGGAATTGGCGCCTAAGCACACCGGTCTATCCACGGCGCGTCTCGAACGCATTTCAGACCACCTCGAACGCAACTACATCGGCCCGGGCAAGATCGCCGGCTGCCAGGTGGCCGTCGCGCGCCACGGCCATTTGGCCTATTTCCGCAGCTTCGGCCAGATGGATCGCGAGCGCGGCAAGGCGATGGCCGACGACGCCATCTTCCGCATCTATTCGATGAGCAAGCCGATCACCTCGGTGGCGCTGATGCAGCTCTACGAGCGCGGCTACTTCCAGCTGAACGACCCGGTCAGCCGCTTCTTCCCGGCCTGGAAGGACCACAAGGTGTGGGTCTCCGGCCGCGGCGCGGATATGCAGGTCGAGGACCCGAAGCAGCCGCTCAGCATGCGCCACATGCTGAGCCATACCGGCGGCCTGACCTACGGCTCGCAACTCGCGGCCCTCGGCGCCCCGGACAGCGGCCACCCGGTCGACGCCGCCTACAACGAGGTGGGCGTGCGGCGCGGGCGCGGCGAGACGCTGATGGAGTTCATGGACAAGCTGGCCAAGGTGCCGCTGCGCTACCAGCCGGGCGAGCGCTGGATGTACTCGCTCTCCACCGACGTCTGCGGCGCCCTGGTGGAGAAGATCTCCGGCCAGCGCTTCGACAGGTACCTGGCCGAGCACATCTTCGGCCCGCTGGGGATGAAGGACACCAGCTTCGTGGTGGCGGCGGACAAGGTCGATCGCTTCGCCGCCAACTATCGTCGCGGCGCCGACAAGACGCTGCAGATGATCGATGACCCGGCCAAGAGCGACTACCTCGCCGAGCCCAGCTTCTTCTCCGGCGGCGGCGGGCTCACCGGCACGACCGAAGACTACCTGCGCTTTTGCGAGATGCTGCGCCGGGGCGGCGAGTTCGAGGGCGAGCGGGTGCTCGGCCCCCGCACCGTCGCGCTGATGCACGAGAACCACCTGAAGGACGGCAAGGACCTGACCCAGATGGCGGTGGGCGGCTTCTCCGAAACCGCCAACGAGGGCGTCGGCTTCGGCCTCGGCTTCGCCACCACGTTGGACACCGTGAAGTCCGGCTCGATCGCCGCCGGCGACTACTATTGGGGCGGCGCGGCCTCGACCATCTTCTGGGTCGATGCGGTCGAAGACCTGGTGGTGGTGTTCATGACCCAGCTGATGCCGTCGGGGGCCTTCAACTTCCGCGGCCAGCTGAAGAACATCATCTACTCGTCGATCGTCGAGTAGCGGACCACTTCGCGAGCCGAGCCCAGCTGCACGACCAGGTCGGCGCGGCTGGGCATCTCGGCGGCAATATGCCGGGTCAGGCGCTCGTAATACTGGATGAAGACCGCGATCTCGGCGTCGCTCTGGCCGCCGTCGTGGGTGGCGCGCAGGGCGTGTTCCTGCTGCAGTCGCCAGCCCAGCACCACGTCAAAGCTGGGCGCCAGCAGCAGGATCTGCAGGCCGATCCGGTCGAAGAGCGGCGGATAGTCCCGCGCCAGCGCCGCGTTGGCGTAGCGGCGCCAGACCCCGTCCGGATCGCGCTGCTGTTCCAGGTCGTTGACCGGCTGGGCCAGCTCGGCGTCCGCCTGTGGCCGCGCGCCGACACACCAGCCTTCGAACACGATCACGTCGGCCGGACCCTCGAACACGCTCCACTCGGCAGCCGGACGCCGGTCGTCCGCCGCCTTCTCGAAGCAGGGGATTGCGGTCGGTCCCGTCCGCGCCAGCGCCGCGAGCGTCTCCAGCCCCAGCGGCACGTCGTGTGTGCCCGGCACGCCGCGCGTCGCCAGCAGCGGGTGGACCTCGCGCGCCAGCCGCTGGCGCTTGGCCTTGGGCAGGTAGAGGTCGTCCAGCGAGAGAACCGCGGTCCGCAGCCCCCGCGCCCCCAGCAGCGGCGGCAGGGCGGCGGCCACGGTCGACTTGCCGGACCCTTGCGGCCCTGTCAGCCCCACCACCAGCGGATCGCCGCGCGTCGCCGCCGCCGCGATCCGCCGCGCCAGGCGCTCGGCGAGGTGGTCCATCAGCCCATCTTGAAGACGCAGACCTTGTTGCCGTCCGGGTCGCGGAAATAGGCGCCGTAGAAGCCTGGCATGCGCTCGCCGGGCGCGCCCTCGTCGGTGGCGCCGTTGGCCAGGGCCAGTTTGTAGACCTCGCCGACCATGTCCGGCGACGCGGCCGAGAGCGCCACCATGTTGCCGTTGCCGGGCACGGCCTTCTCGCCGTCATAGGGCGTGCAGACGGCCAGCATGGCGCCGCCCTCGCCGGCGAAGCCCTGCATACGGTCGCTGGCGAAGCTGCGCTTGCCGCCGAGCGGCACGAGCACGGCGTCGTAGAAGCGCTTGGCCTTTTCCAGGTCGTTGCTGCCGATGGTGGCGTAGCCGATCATGGTTCATCTCCCTTGGGTCCATTTGGCGAGCCCACGTCGCGAGGCATAGAACGCGGATATGACAAGCGCCACCGCCCCCCGCATCGATGTCCGCCTTGACGAGCGCCCCGCCGGCCGCGTCGCCTTCGTGACGCTGGACAACGTCGCCAAGCTGAATGCGCTGGGCAGCGCCCTCTTGGCCGACTTCGTGCACGCCATCGCCCGGCTGGGCGAGGACACCGGCTTGCGGGCCATCGTGGTCACCGGCGCGGGCGAGCGGGCCTTCACCGGCGGCGCCGACATCCGCGAGATGGGCGCGATCGAGGGGCCGGACGCGGCGCGCGCCTTCATCCTCAAGGTCCACGCGGCCTGCGCGGCAGTGCGGGCCGCGCCCATGCCGGTGATCGCCAAGGTGCGCGGCTTCTGCTTCGGCGCCGGGCTGGAGCTGGTGGCCTCGTGCGACTTCCGCGTCGCTGGACGGGACGCGGTGTTCGGCATGCCGGAAGTGCGGCTTGGCATCCCCTCGGTGGTCGAGGCGGCGCTCTTGCCGCAGCTGATCGGCTGGGGCCGCACCCGCCGGCTGCTCTACACCGGCGAGACCATCGACGCGGCGACGGCCCTGGCCTGGGGCCTGGTCGAGGAGCTGGCTGACGACCTGGATGCGGTGGTCGAAACCCGCCTCGCCGACATCCTCGCCTGCGGCCCGACCGCCATCCGTCAGCAGAAGGCCCTGATCCGCGCCTGGGAATCCCTCTCCCCCGCCGACGCGATCGACGCTGGCGTCGAGTGCTTCGCCGACGCCTACCGCACCGACGAGCCCAAACGCATGATGGCCGACTTCCTCGCGGCCCAGGCGGCGCGGAAGTCCGGCGCTTAAGCTTCGAGCCTCTGCCTGACCTCAGTCCAGGCGGCCGAAAGCCCGGAATTGGCGATTTTTCCTGCGGGCAGTGGCGCCCACAGGTTTGCGTTCGGCGGCGCGACGCCCCACAATGGAATCATTACGAAAGACGGATTTTTCAATGTCTCATTCCTATGGCGCGCCGTCGGGCGGGCCGGCCGGCGTACAGATAGAGCCCGAGGTCGACGTCAAGGCGATGCCGCACATACTGCGGCGGATCGTGCTGCTCGCACTGCGGACCGACCCCTGGCAGGTCGCCCTGGCCATGCTGTGCTCGCTCTGCGCCGCGGTGGCAGGACTTGTGGTGCCACGCCTGTTCGGCCAGGCGGTCAACCAAGTGACGGCCCTGCACAGCGTCGCGCAACACGCCGCGCGTCTGGCGGCGACGCAGCAGTCGCTGGTGAAATCGAACGCCCTGCACGCGCTGGTGATCAGCGCGGCTCTGGTGATGGCCGCCAGCCTGGTCCAGGGCCTGCTGACCGGCTTCGGCGGCTATCAGGGCGAGTCCGTCAGCCAGAAGGTCGCCTACCGCCTGCGGCTGCTCTACTTCCAGCATCTGCAACGTCTCTCGTTCCGCTTCCACGACAAGATCCACTCCGGAGACCTGATCACCCGCGGCATGATCGATCTCGAGGGCACGCGGATGTTCATCCAGAACGGGATGATGCAGTCGTTGACCTTGCTGCTGCTGCTGGTGGTGGCGACGTGGATGATGTTCGCCGACGACTGGGTGATGGCCCTGCTCGGCCTCGCCTTCGTGCCGCTCAGCGTCTACACCCTGGGCCGGATCGGCTACCTGCTGCGCGTCTCCTGGCTGCGCTATCAGAACCTGCTCAGCATCCTCACCCTGACCATGGAGGAGAACCTCCAGGGCATCCGGGTGGTGCGCGCCTTCGCCTCGCGCGCCTTCGAGATGGCGAAGTTCGACAAGGCCTCCCTCGCGGCGCTCGACCAGGCCTTCCGGCGCATCGTGCTGCGCATGCACGCCATGCGCACCACCACGCTGGTCTTCTACTTCTCCCAGGCCGCGGTGCTCTGGTACGGCGGCCACAAGGTCGCCGATCACCGGATGACGGCCGGGCGCCTGGCCGAGTTCGTTCTCTACCTCAACATCCTGCAGACGCCGGTGCGCCAGACGCTAATGATCGTCATGGCGGCGGCCCGAGCCACCACCTGCGGCGGCCGGCTGTTCGAGATCCTCGACGCCAAGCCGGAAATCGCGGACAGGCCGGGTGTTCCGCCCCTGAAGATTTCCGACGGCGTGCTCCGCTTCGAGCATGTCGATTTCGCCTACGACGCTGGCAAGCCTGTCTTGCACGACATCGACTTCCAGGTCGGTCTGGGCCAGACCCTCGGCATCGTCGGCCCGCCCGGCAGCGGCAAATCGACCATCGCCAACCTGATCCCGCGCTTCTACGAGGTGACCGCCGGGCGCATCACCATCGACGGAGTCGATATCCGCGACGTGACGCTCGCCTCGCTGCGTGAATACGTCGGGCTGGTGCAGCAGGAGGCGTTCCTGTTCGACACGACGGTGACCAACAACGTCTCCTATGCCGATCCCTGGGCCGAGGACGACCGGATCGTCGGGGCCACCAAGACCGCCCAGCTGCACGACTACATCGCCGCGCTGCCGGGCGCCTACGGGACGCGGGTCGGGGAGCGCGGCGTGGCGCTTTCCGGCGGCCAGCGCCAGCGCATGTCGATCGCCCGGGGCGTGGTGCCGGGACCCGGCGTGATGATCTTCGACGACTCGACCGCCGCCATCGACGCTGTGACCGAGAAGCGGGTGCGCGACGCACTAGCCGACGCGACCCGCCAGAAGGCGACGATCATCATCGCCCACCGGCTCTCCTCGCTGATGCACGCCGACGAGATCCTGGTCCTCGAAGAGGGCCGCATCGTCGAGCGCGGCGCCCACGAGGAGCTGCTGGCGCTGAAGGGCGAATACTACGACCTCTTCCAGCTACAGACGCGAACTGAGCAGGGCCTCTCCATCGCCGACGCCCGCATCAGTCGCCGCGTCACGGAGGCCGCCGAATGAGCGACTTCGCCTTTGGCCGCGAGGCGGCCGACTCCGCCCCGCCGCCGCCCCGCCGCCGCAACGCCACACTCGGCAGCGCCGAGGCCGAAGAAATCTTCATGGCGTTCGACACGCGGATCGTGCGCCGGTTCGCCGGGTTCCTGAAGCCGCACAAGCGGGCCGTGGCGATCGCCGTCGGCGCGGCCGTCCTGTCGGCGGCCGCGCAGCTCGCCTTGCCCATCGCCGTCAGCCGGGCAGTGACCGTCGCCACCAGCGGCAAGGTCGCGGGCAATCAGCTCGACATCGCGGTCGTCGGCTTCGTGCTCGCGGTGGTGATATTCACCTTCGCCTCGCTGGTCACCCAGTGGCTGACCACCAAGCTGGCGCAGAGGGTGATCTTCGACCTGCGCCGGACGATGTTCGAGCACTTCCAGACCATCGCCCTCACGTTCATGGACAAGACCCACGTCGGCCGGCTGATGGCGCGCTTGCAGGGCGACGTGGGCGCCCTGCAGGACTTCCTCGAAAGCACCACTTCGACCTTGGGCGACATCGTCACCCTGTTCGGCATCGTGGTGATCCTGCTGGTCTGGAACCTGAAGCTCGGGCTCCTCACCATGCTGGTGCTGCCGGCCCTGCTGGTCATCCGCGCCATCTGGCTGCCGTTCTCGAAGAAGACCTTCCGCAGGGCCCGCGACACCTCGTCGATCGCCAACGGGGCCCTGGCCGAGAACATCAACGGCGTCCGCACCGTGCAGGAGACCCGGCGCGAGTCGATGAACTTTGAACTCTACGAGGAGAAGGCGCGCGACTATCGCAACGCCGCCGTCGATAGCGCCTTCATCGCCCAATTGATGACGCCCACGGTCTCGATCCTGACGGGCCTGGCCATGGCGGTGATCATCGTGGTCGGCGGCTCGGAAGTGCTGAATACCCAGCTGCAGCTCGGCGCCATGGTGGGCTACGTGATCTTCGTCCAGAAGTTCTTCGCGCCCGTGCAGTCGCTCTCCATGCAGTACACCGCCCTGCAGCGGGCCATGGCGGCGGGCTACCGGGTGTTCGAGGTGCTCGACGTGCCGCTGACCCTGCAGGAGAAGCCGGACGCCGTCGCCGTCGCCGACGAGGCGCCGACCATCGAGTTCGACCACGTCACCTTCGGCTACGACCCGGCCCGCCCGGTGCTGCGCGATATCTCGCTGAAGGTGAAGCCGCGGCAGGTGGTGGCGCTGGTCGGGCCGACCGGCTCCGGCAAGACCAGCATCATCTCGCTGGTGCGGCGGTTCTACGACGTCAACGAGGGCCGCATCCTGGTCGGCGGCCACGACGTGCGCGACCTCAGCCTGCAGAGCCTGGGCAAGACCATCGGCATGGTGCTGCAGGAGCCGTTCCTGTTCACCGGCACCATCGAGGAGAACATTCGCTACGCCTCCGACGCGAGCCACGAGCAGGTGCTGGCGGCGTCCAAGGCGGTGCGCGCGCACGACTTCATCATGCGGCTGCCTCAGGGCTACGATACGCCGCTCGGCCAGCGCGGGCGCAACATCTCGCTGGGCCAGCGCCAGCTGCTGTCGTTCGCCCGGGCACTGGTGATCGATCCGAAGATCCTGATCCTCGACGAGGCCACGGCCAACATCGACAGCTTCACCGAGCTGGAGATCCAGCGGGCGCTGAAGGTGCTGATGGCGGGCCGCACCTGCCTGGTCATCGCCCACCGGCTGGCCACCGTCCGCGACGCCGACGAAATTGTGGTGCTGCAGGAGGGCCGCATCGTCGAGCAGGGTCCGCACGAGATGCTGGTCACCCAGGGCGGGCTCTACGCCAAGCTCTACGCCTCCAGCCATGGCTCGTTCGACGATCTGCCGGGCGAGGGCGAGCGCCGCGCCGACCGCGAAGTGATGATGACCTGAGGCGGCGCGTCACAGTCGTCATCGAAACGTCGCCGAGTGTTGGCTAAGCAGGCGCGGCTGACTGGAGCTGTCATGACCCGCCTCGCCATCCTCATCGCCGCCCTCGTCCTCGCCGCGGGCCCCGCCGTCGCCGCGCCGCATCTGGTGCGGGTGGTGATCGTGCAGCGCCACGGCATCCGCCCGCCGACTCAGAGCAACGACGCCCTCGCCAAGTACGCCGACCAGCCCTGGCCGGCCTGGCCGGTGGCGCCCGGCCTGCTGACCCCGCATGGCGCCGAGACCGTGAAGCTGGTCGGCGAGAGTGTTGCGGCTGCCTATCGCCGCGCCGGCCTGCTGCCCGCCGGCGGCTGCGCCCCTGCCGGCCAGGTCTCGGTCTGGGCCGACAATGCCGACCAGCGCACCAAGGACACCGGCCAGGACTTCGCCGACGCCCTGCAGCCCGGCTGCGGCCTCACCGCGCACTGGTCGCCAGCCACGCCGCGCGATCCGATCTTCAGCGGCACGAACCAGGCCGCCTGCGCGATCGACGCCGACAAGGCCAAGGCGGTCGCCAACGCGCTGGCCGCCAGCCACCCAACCGATCTCTCCGCGCCGACCGCGCGGCTGCAGTCGATCCTCGCACCGCACGCCTGCCAGGGCGGCGCCGGGACTTGCCTGACCGCCTCGCCCGCGCCTTCCAGCGGCGTCATTCCGGTGACCTCGAGCCTCGCCGAGGACCTGCTGCTCGAATACGTCGACGGCAAGCCGATGAGCCAGGTGGGCTGGGGCCGCGCCAGCCGCGCCGACATCATCCAGGTGATGGCGATCCACGAGCGCGCCTTCGGCCTGATCCAGGGCAACACCTACGTCGCCGACCGCCGCGCCGCGCTGATGACCCGCATCATCCTGGCCGCGCTGGCGGGGCAACCGGTGTCCGGCGGCCCGCAGTCCGGCCCCGATACGCACTTGCTGGTGCTCTCCGGCCACGACACCAACCTGGCCTGGATGGCCGGGGTCTTCGGCCTCGACTGGAAGTTCCCGGACAATCCCGATGCCACCGCGCCCTCGACCAGCCTCGCCTTCGAGCTCTGGGCCGCCGGCGGGCGCCAGTACGTGCGCCCGGTGCTCTACTATGCCGCCCTCGACCAGCTGCGCACCCTCACGCCCGGCCAGGCACGGACCCTGCCACTGAAGTTCGCCGATTGCGCGAGCGGTCCAATGGGCAGCTGCCCGGTCGACACCCTGCGCCAGCGCATCCTCGCCGAACTGCCGGGCGATTGCGGGGTCCTGTAGCCCGCTAGCGTCCCACGAAGACCGGCGAGCGCTTCTCCAGGAAGCTCTGCACGCCCTCGCGATGATCTTCCGTGGCGAAGAGCCTGTAGATGGTCTCGATCGCCCACGCTCCCAGTTCGCGTGGATCGCCAGGCAGCGCCTTGCGCAGGCCCTGCTTCATCGCGGCCAGCGCCAGCGGCGGGTTGGAGGCGATGCGGCCGGCCAGATGCTCGGCGGCGCGGACGATGTCCTGATGGGCGGTGATCTGGGTGACGAGGCCAATGCGCTCGGCCTCCTTGGCGTTGATCGGATCGCCGGTGAAGAGCAGCTCGGCCGCCTTGGCCGATCCCACGATGCCCGGCAGCTTCCAGAACCCGCCGACATCGCAGACGAGGCCGCGCTTGATGAACAGTTCGGCGAAGATGGCCTTCTCCGAGGCGATGCGGATGTCGGCATAGAGCGCCAGCTCCATGCCCCAGCCGACCGCCGGGCCGTTCACCGCCGCGATCACCGGCTTGTCGCACTCGATCGCCGCCATCGCGGCCGGCGTCGGCTCGAACTTCACGCGCGGCGTGGTGGGCGCCGGACGGGCCTCGCCGGTCATCATCTCCTTGACGTCCTCGCCGGAGCAGAACGACGGGTCGGCGCCGGTCACGATCACGCAGCGCACGTCCGGGTCGGCGCTGGCGTGCCGGAAAGCCGCCTCGATCTCGGCGTAGGCGCGCGGGTTCAGCGCATTGCGTCGCTCGGGCCGGTTCAAGGTGATGCGGCAGATGTAGTTCTTCACCTGGTAGAGTGTGCAGGTGAACTCATCGGCGGGGATCAGAGCCATCGCGCGCGTCTCCTCTTGGCCTGCCGCCTCGTCAGCGTGCTAAGCGGCCTCTCAAGCGCATATTGCGAGCGCAGATACGTTAGGGAATGCAATGGCCGATCTGGCCGGACTACCGGCGAACCTGGGCGACGTCAGGCCCAACCACCGCTTCGACGAAGCCAGGCTGGCCGCGTGGCTGGCCGAGAACGTCGAGGGCGCGGGCGGCCCCATCGAGGTGCGCCAGTTCCACGGCGGCGCCTCGAACCCCACCTTCATGGTGTTCGCCGGTGGCCAGCGCCTAGTGCTGCGCAAGAAGCCGCCCGGCCAGCTGCTGCAGAGCGCCCACCAGGTCGACCGCGAATACAAGGTGATGAAGGCGCTGGGCTCCATCGGCTTCCCCGTGCCGGTGATGCGCGCGCTCTGCACCGATGAGTCGGTGATTGGCGCCACCTTCTTCATCATGGACTATTTGCCGGGCCGCATCTTCCGCGACGCCCGCCTGCCAGGCGTGGCGCCAGCCGAGCGCACCGCCATCTACGATGACCTCAACGCCACCCTGGCCCGCCTGCACGGCGTCGACTACACCGCCATCGGCCTGGCCGACTACGGCCGCCCGGGCAACTACTTCGCCCGCCAGATCGACCGCTGGATCAAGCAGTACCGCGGCGCCGAGACCACCCGCATAGAGGCGATGGAGACCCTCATCGAGGAGCTGCCGAGGCGCATGCCCGCCGATGACACCACCACCATCGCTCACGGCGACTACCGGCTCGAAAACGTCATGTTCCACCCGACGGAGCCGCGCATCATCGCCGTGCTCGACTGGGAGCTTTCCACGTTGGGCCACCCGCTGGCCGACATCGCCTACAACTGCATGCTCTGGGATTCCAAGTCGGTGAGCTGGGGCACGCTGGAGGGCGTCGATTTCGCCACCTCGGGCATCCCGACCCGCGAGGCCTACGTCGCCGACTACTGCCGGCGCACCGGCCGCGACGGCATCCCGGACTTCAACTTCTACCTCGCCTTCTCGGCGTTCCGGCTGGCGTCGATCGGCCAGGGCGTCTTCAAGCGCAACCTCGACGGCATCGGCGCCCACGACGCGGGCGGCGACAATTCCGGCACCATCGAACGCGCCGAAATGGCGCTGAAGTCGCTGCACGCCTAGCGGCGCGGCGCCACCATTCCGAATTCTGGAGACCTATCCGCATGCACTACGCCGCGCTGAAGCAAGTTTGGGGAACCCTGATCGCACCGGGGGCGCCGTTCGAGGTGGTCACCGTCGACGTCGGCGGCATCCCGGTGAAGGCGTTCAAGGCCTCGCCGCCGAATGTGCGGGCGCTGTGGCTCTCCACCGTCCAGTTCGCCGAGCGCGACTACATGGTCTACCAGGACGAGCGGATGACCTACGGCGAGGCTCACAAGCAGGTCGCCGCCGTGGCCAACTGGCTGCTCGGCGACGGCGGCTGCAAGCCCGGCGATCGCGTCGCCATCGCGATGCGCAACTATCCCGAATGGATGGTCGCCTACTGGGCCTGCGTCTCAGTCGGCATCGCCTGCGTCGGCATGAACGCCTGGTGGGTGGCCGACGAGATGGAATATGCGCTGCAGGACTCGGCCCCCAAGGTGGTGTTCTGCGACCAGGAGCGGCTCGAGCGCATCCTCGATCGGCCGGAGACCGCCGCCCGCTCCAAGCTGGTGCTGGTGCGCAGCGATGCGCCGCCGCCCGGGATCATTTCCTGGGCGCGTGTCCTGGCCACCGGCGGCGAGCTGCCGGACGTGGCGGTCGATCCGGACGCCGACGCCTGCATCTTCTACACCTCCGGCACCACCGGCCGGCCGAAGGGCGCTCAGCTGACCCACCGCGGCTGCATCAACAACCTGATGAACATGATGTTCTCCGGCCAAGTCCAGGCGCTGGCCACCCAGGCCTCCACAGGCGTGGCGCCCGCCGCCACCCCGCCGACCCCGGTCTCGCTGCTGACCACGCCGCTCTTCCACGTTACCGCCAACAACTGCGGCGCCTACGCCACCACGGCGGCCGGCGGCGCCATGGTGCTGATGTATCGCTGGGACGCCGGCGAGGCGCTGCGGCTGATCGAGCGCGAGCGGGTGACCGCGATGAGCGGCGTGCCGGTGATGTCGCGCGAGTTGCTCAGCCACCCGGACTTCGCCAAGCACGACATTTCCAGCCTGATGAGCCTGGGCGGCGGCGGCGCGCCGCTGCAGCCCGACCTGGTAGCCAAGATCGACGCCGAGGTTGCCACCGCGCGGCCCAACACCGGCTACGGCATGACCGAGACCTGCGGCATCATCACCGCGGTGGCCGGCGACTTCTTCGTCGACAAGCCCGCCAGCGTCGGCCCGGCCATGCCCACCTTCGAGACCAAGTGCGTCGATGACGACGGCAACGCGGCGCCGTGGGGCGAGGTCGGCGAGCTCTGGGTGCGCGGCGCCTCGGTGATCAAGGGCTACCTGAACCGCCCCGAAGCCACCGCTGATTCGATCACCGACGGCTGGCTGCACACCGGCGACGTGGCGCGGGTCGACGAGGACGGCTTCATTTTCATTGTCGATCGCAAGAAGGACATGGTGCTGCGCGGCGGCGAGAACGTCTATTGCGCCGAGGTCGAGGCCGCGATGCACCATCACCCGGCTATCGCCGAATGCTGCGTCTTCGGGGTGCCGGACGCGCGGCTGGGCGAGGACGTGGCAGCCGCCGTGGTGCTGCGCCCTGGCGAAGCGCTCACCGCCGACGAGCTGCGTGCGCACTGCTCGCAGCACCTGTCGCGCCACAAGATCCCGAACCACATCTGGTTCCTGACCGAAGCCTTGCCCCGCAACGCCAGCGGCAAGTTCCTGAAGCGCGAACTCAGGGAAAAGCTGGGCGCCCAGTAGCTCCCCTCCCCCTTGAGGGGAGGGGTCGGGGGTGGGGGGAACTCTCCGGAAGATTCAGAATCGCGGGCCATCACTCGCCTCGCCCCTTCCGGCGGCAGACCCCCACCCCCGGCCCCCCCTCAAGGGGGAGGGGAGCGCTCCAGCACCCGGAACACGGTGGCGTACTCGTCCTCGGGACCTGCGGGGATGTTTTCGCGGGTGACTTCGCGCCATTCCGCCTCGTCCAGCGGGTCCATCAGCACATCGCCGTCCGGCTCGCCCTCGACCTCGGTCAGGTAAATCCGCCGCGCCTTTGGCAGCGCCAGGGCGAAGAGGTCGGCGCCGCCGATCACGCACACTTCGTCAACGCCATCCTCGGCCGCCTGTTCGCGAGCGATCTGCAGAGCCTCGGTGAAGTCGTTGCAGGCCACGGCGCCGCCGACCTCGTATTCGGGCTGGCGGGTGAGCACGATGTTGAGCCGGCCAGGCAGCGGTGTGTGCGGCAGGCTGGCCCAAGTCTTGCGCCCCATGATCACCGGCTTGCCGAGCGTCAGCTTGCGGAAGCGGCGCAGGTCGGTGCGCAGCCGCCAGGGCAACTCGCCGCCACGGCCGATGACGCCGTTGCGGGCGCGCGCCACCGGTCCAAGCGTGACGTGGACGCTCATGGCCGCGGTCCGTATTGTGAGCGGCGCGGCGCGCTCCGGGGATAGGTCATGAACAAATACATAGCACCGTTACTCATCGGATTCGGCGTGGCGCTGGCCTTCGGCGTTGTCTTCAGTTTCCTTATCCCCGAGAGCGGCGCGCCCTACCTCTACGCGGCCGGCATTGGCGTCTTCGTCGCCTACATCCTGTCGAACCTGGCCGGCAACAAGAAGGTCCCGGCGGGCAGCGACGCCGATCGCCAGCAAGCGCTCGCCATGCGCGCGCCGCCCGGCAAGGCGCTGCTGATCCCCTATCGCCAGGGCTTCGTCGCCAAGATGGCCGGCCTCAACCTGGCCCTCGACGGCAATGAGTTCGCCCAGCTGACGGCGCCGAAGTTCACCGCCATCACCATTTCGCCCGGCCGCCACACCCTCGCCGGCGCGTTCGGCGGCTTCGCCGGCGCGCAGAGCAAGGCGGCCAGCTACGAGTTCGACGCCCCCGACGGCGCCGTGCTGGTGCTGCGGATCGACTCGCGCATGGGCCTGTTGCAGGGCGCGGTGGTGTTCACGCCGGAGACCGATCTCGCCGCCGCCAAGGCAAAGCTCAGCGGCATGCCTATGGCCGCGGCCGACCAGGGCGCGGTCAGCGGCTTCAAATTGCGATCGGCGCCTTGATCGGCTTGTGGGCCTGGTAGCCTTCGAGCGCCACGTCGTCCTCGCCGAAATCGAAGATGTCGCCCCGCGGCGCCAGGCGCACGGCGGGGAAGGGCAGGGGCTCGCGGGTCAGCTGCCGCTTCGCCTGGTCGAGGTGGTTCAGGTAGAGGTGTGCATCGCCCAGCGTGTGCACGAACTCGCCGGGCTTTAGGCCGGTCGCCTGCGCCATCATCAAAGTCAGCAGCGCATAGCTGGCCATGTTGAATGGCACCCCCAGGAACACGTCCCCCGAGCGCTGGTAGAGTTGGCAGGAGAGCTTGCCCTCGGCCACGAAGAACTGGAACAGGCAGTGGCAGGGGGGCAACGCCATGTCCTCGAGCTCGGCCGGATTCCAGGCGCTGACCACGTGGCGCCGGCTCTCCGGGTTCTCGCGCAGCGACCGCTGCACAGCTGCGATCTGGTCGACCACTCGCCCGTCCGGCGCGGTCCACGAACGCCACTGCTTGCCGTAGACCGGCCCCAGCTCGCCCTCGGCGTTGGCCCACTCGTCCCAGATGCTGACCCCGCGCTCGCGCAGCCAGCCCACATTGGTCTCGCCGCGCAGGAACCACAGCAACTCCACCAGGATCGAGCGGAAGTGCACCCGCTTGGTGGTCAAGAGCGGGAACCCCCGCGCCAGATCGAACCGCATCTGCCGCCCGAACACACCCAGCGTGCCGGTGCCAGTCCGATCGCCCCGCTCCACGCCGTTGGTCATGATGTCGGCGACCAAGCCAAGGTACTGGCGCTCGGGATGATCCGGCGAGGCGGTCAGCTCAGCGGCGGGACGAGTAAGGGCGGGCAAGACGAATCACTCCGGTCGAGACCCGAGTGTGGCGCCAGTTCGGGCCAACAGCTTGTTGAGGGATGCGGAAAATCTGTGGACGTCGCGCTATCCCGCGAAGCCGCCCTCGTCCAGGAACGCCTGCTCCTCCGCTGTGGTCACCCGGCCGAGGGCGGGGTTGCGGTGAGGGAAGCGGCCGAAGCGGGCGATGATGTCGCGGTGGATCCGGGCCCACTTGAGGAAGCCCTCGTCGCCGGTCTCCGTGGCGAGGGTCACGCACAGCGCCACCCCACGGTCCTGGTCGGCCAGCGACTCCGAATGCTCGTAGGGCAGGTAGAAGAAGTTGCGCAGGTCAACGCCGGTGGCGCGGTCGTGGCCGCGCTCAAGCGCTTCGTCGGTGATGCGGCGGGCCAGCGGGTCTGTGGCGAAGGCGTGGCCGGAGCCGCGGTAGAGGTTGCGCGGGAACTGGTCGAGCAGGATCAGCAGGGCCAGGGCGCCCTCGGGGGTCCCGGTCCAGGCCTGGTACTCGCCGCGGGCGGCGGCGTGGTGGGTCGGCTCGAACTTCAGCCGGATCGCCGCATCGAAGCCATCGTCCTTCTCGAACCAGCGCGTCGGGCCGGCGGCGCGCCAGAACCCCACGATATCGGACGGTTGGGCGGGCATCGGGCAGCGCTCCGGGCTTCGCTGAGTGACGGCGTCGATGAACTTCAGCGTTTGATCTCGTTCAAGGGCGGTTCATAAGCCATTTCTTAGTTTCAGGGCTGAAACAGGGGCCGTGTCGGCGCCCGAAGGGAGCACTTCGATGAAGTATCTGACCAGCGCGGCGCTGGCGCTCGTGTTGATGGGCGGCGCGGCAGCGGCCAGCGCCGACCCGAGCGACAACAGCACCGACAACCACAGCCACGACCACGGCGGCGCCACCCAGGGCAGCCACAACAACAGCGGCAATCCCCAGGGCGGGAACCATGCCGGCGGCGGCAATGCCGGCAATCCGGGCGGCACGCCCCACGTAACAGCCTCGCCTCCGCCGCCTCCGCCCCCGCCGCCTCCGATCCACAGCGGCTCGGCGACGACCACGACCACGACCGGCGGCGGTGTCGGTAACTCACAGCATCCGATGACCTTCCCCAACCACCCCGGGACGGGCCACACCAACAGCCCGCCGCCCCCGCCGCCCGTTCATTCGGCGACGACGCAGACGTTCACGGGGCCGGCCAACAACCCGAATGGTCCGCACACCTTCACGGGTCACAACAACACCGGCGGCAATTCCCAAAACGGTCCGAACGGCCAGAACAACAACAACCGCAACATCCCTGGCTTCAACAACAACGGCCGCTTCCAGCCGATCAACCCGGGCTTCGGCCATTCGCTTCGCCCGCGGGACAACGGCCGCCACGCCTACAACCCGTCGCTCTTCCCGCGCATCTTCCAGACCGCCCGTCGGTTCCACATCGCGCCCTACGTCCAGCCGCGCGGCTGGTTCTTCCGCAGCTGGGCCTATGGCGATTTCCTGCCGCAGGGCTGGTTCGACGCGCCCTACTACCTCGACTGGGGCTACTACCGCCTGCCCATGCCGCCGATCGGCTGCGAATGGGTGCGCGAAGGCAACGACGCGCTGCTGGTCGACGTCTGGACCGGCGAGATCCTCTCGATCGAGCCGAACATGTTCTGGTGATCGGGTAGGCCGGGGCGCTCGCGCCCCGGCCGACCCACGAGTCCGCCTTGACGGGCGTCCGAAAAACCTATCGATAGCGGCCCTTCGTCGGGGACGGCCATGACGGCGCCCCCATTCGAGCCACGCTGGAGATAGCCCCATGCGCGTCTACTACGACCGCGACGCCGACCTTGCCCGCATCCTGGACAAGAAGATCGCCGTGGTAGGCTATGGCTCGCAAGGCCACGCCCACGCACTGAACCTGCGCGACTCGGGCGTGACCAATGTGGCCGTCGCCCTGCGCGCCGGTTCGGCCACCGCCAGGAAGGCCGAGGCCGAGGGGCTGAAGGCGATGACCGTCGCCGAGGCGGCCGCCTGGGCCGACGCCATCATGATCCTGGCGCCGGACGAGCTGCAGCGCGGCATCTACAACGAAGAGATCGCCCCCCACATCCGCGACGGCGCGGCGGTGCTGTTCGCCCACGGCCTCAACATCCACTTCCAGCTGATCGAGCCGCGCGCGTCCATCGACGTGCTGATGGTCGCGCCCAAGGGACCCGGCCACACCGTGCGCGGCGAGTACCAGAAAGGCGGCGGCGTGCCCTGCCTGATCGCGGTAGCGCAGGACGCGACCGGCAATGCGCTCGACCTCGGCCTCGCCTACGCCTCGGCCATCGGTGGCGGCCGCTCGGGCATCATCGAGACCACCTTCCGCGAAGAGTGCGAGACCGACCTGTTCGGCGAGCAGTCGGTGCTGTGCGGCGGCCTGGTGGAGCTGATCCGCGCTGGCTTCGAGACCCTGGTCGAGGGCGGCTATGCGCCCGAGATGGCGTATTTCGAGTGCCTGCACGAGGTGAAGCTGATCGTCGACCTGATCTACGAGGGCGGCATCTCCAACATGAACTACTCGGTCTCCAACACCGCCGAGTTCGGCGAGTACGTGTCGGGGCCTCGCGTGGTGACCGCCGAGACCAAGGCGGAGATGAAGCGCATCCTCACCGACATCCAGGAAGGCCGCTTCGTGCGCGACTGGATGCTGGAAGTGTCGGCCGGCAAGCCCACCTTCAACGCCATCCGACGCCGCGACGCCGAGCACCCGATCGAGGAAGTGGGTGCGCGGCTGCGCGCCATGATGCCCTGGATCAGCAAGAACAAGCTGGTAGACACCGCCCGCAACTAGGTCGGCGAGCCCAGCAGCCGCCCCAGCATCGTCGCCATCGCGGTCTTGCCCTGCGCCGTGGCGGCTTCGCGGTCGTCGGCGCGGGCGATGACCAGGGCGACCTCGCTGAGCGAGGCGAGCAGCATGTGGGCGTAGATGTCGACCATCTCGGCCGGCAGGGCGCCTTCGTCGGCGGCGCGGCCGAGTGAGGCCTTCATCAGGCCGAAGCCGTACTTGGTCTCGATCTCGCGCCAGCGGTCCCAGCCCAGCACCGACGGCGCGTCGATGAGCACGATCTGGCGCATCGCCGGCTCCTGGGCGATGTCGAGGAAGGCCTCGCCGCCGGCCGCCAGGCCTCTGAGCGCATCGCGCGCGCCGGCCGAGCGGGCGATCACCTGGGCGCAGAGATCGACCTCCAGCGCCTCGAACACCGCCTCGAACAGCGCCTCCTTGCCGGCGAAGTGGTGGTAGAGCGCGCCGCGGCTGACCCCGCATTCGGTCAGCACCGTCTCGATCGAGACGCCGGCATAGCCGTGCTCGGCGAAGAGGCGGGTCGCCGTCTCCAATATGCCCTGCCGAGTGGCAAGGCCGCGCTCCGCCTTCTTGTTCAAGGCTGCTCCTCGAGTTGACAGACTGATTGTCGGTTTATATAGATACCGACCATCGGTTTGTTATATCTCATATCCGAGAAGGAACTCCCAAATGGCCAAGCAGCACGTAGAGACCCGAGTCGGCGACATCGCCTATGTAGACCGCGGCGAAGGTCCGGTCGCGCTCTTCGTCCACGGCGTGTTTTTGAACAGCCACGTCTGGCGCCACGTCATCGACCGCCTCTGCGGCGAGCGGCGCTGCATCGCGGTCGACCTGCTGGCGCACGGCGACACCCTCGCGGGCCCCGATCAGGACGTCTCGTTGCGCGCCGAGGCCGACATGCTGGAGGCTTTCTGCGAAGCGATGGGCCTGGCGCAAGTCGACCTGGTCGCCAACGACAGCGCCTGCGCCATCGCCCAGATCTTCGCGGTGCGCCAACCCGAACGCCTGCGTTCGCTCACCCTCACCAACGGCGACACCCACGACAACTACCCGCCGGCAGATTTCGCGCCGACCATCGCCCTGGCGGCTGCCGGGGTCTTCTCGCAGCAGCGCGAGGCCTTCGCGGCCGACCCGGAGCTGCTGCGGGGCGGCTTCGCGACCGGCTACGAGGACGTGGACAAGGTGTCGCCTGAAACGTTGGCGACCTACGTGCGGCCGCTGGTGGCGACGCCGGAAGCGACCCGCAACCTCGAGCGCTGGCTGGTCGCGCTGCAGGACACCACCCAGACCACCGAGATCGCACCACAGCTGCGCCAGCTGCGCGTGCCGACGCTGGTCGTCTGGGGCGCCGGCGACCCGTTCTTCCCGGTGGCGTGGGCTTATTGGCTGAAAGGCGCGATCCCCGGCGTGCGCAAGGTGGTCGAGCTCGAGGGCGCGAAGCTGTTCTTCCCGGAAGAGCGCCCCGACGAACTGGCCGAGGCGCTGCGCGAGCACTGGCAGGTGACGAGCCGGGTGCTGGAAGCGGCATAGCCTCCGCGGCTAAGGCAGCACCTTCACTTCGATCCTGGTGATCGCGTAGACGCTGCGGGCCGGTTTCTGGTCGCCGTCGACGACGATGCGGTAGGGGGCGTCGTGGGCCAGCAGCGGGGCGCCGTCCATGTGGTCGGCGAGGATCACGTTGCGAGCCTGGACGCTGCGGTCGGTCTCGGCCAGCGAGAAGACCGCGCGGAAGCCGTCGCCGCCGGTGACCACCAGATAGTCGCGATCGGCGTCGGCGTGGATCGACGCACCCGTCGGCGCGCCGACGAGGCGCAGCAGCTCGGTGAGCATGACACCCTCGTAAGTGTGGGAGACGCCGTGGTTGATCATCGTCGCCTCGCCGCGGCGCAGTCCCTCCAGCAGTTTAGGCGTCACCAGCACGGTCTTGCCGCCCGGCCCCACGATCTCCGTCGCCTCCATGTCGGCAACGACCACGTCGCCCGGTCCAGATGCGGGCGTCGCTGGCGGCGGCATGGTCACCCCCGGCATGGCGGGATCGGCGCTGGCCGCGCCAGACGCCAGCAGCAGCCCCGCCAGGACGAGCGCCAGCTTCATCAGGCGCCGGCCTTGGCGGAGTCCCGCTCGCGCAT
>DATAVF010000209.1:0-25738 GCA_036267835.1 Caulobacteraceae bacterium
GTTGGCCGCATCGGCGAAGGCGGCGACCACCGCGCCGGCCCAGGCCACCTCGGCCGGCGGCGGTGCGTAGGTGCGGTTGCAGATCTCCAGGTGGGTCGGGTGGATCAGGCTGCGGCCGTCGAAGCCCATGTCGGCGCCCTGCCGGCAGCTGGTTTCCAGCAACGCAAGGTCGTCGATCTCGTTGTGCACCCCGTCGAGGATGAGCAGCCCGTGGGCGCGGGCCGCGGCCACCGCCATGGCCATAAACGGGACGAAGGCGGCGCGCTGGGGCGTCTGGCGCGCCTTCATCTCCTTGGCGAGGTCGTTGATGCCCATGGTGAAGGCGGTCAGCCGGGTGCGCGCCGAGGCGGCCGCGATCGGCATCAGCTCGAACATCGCCGGGCAGGTCTCGATCATCGCCCAGAGCCGAGTCTTGGCCGGCGCCCGGGCCAGCGCCGCGTTGTAGGTCTCGACATCCGCCGCGCTGTTGATCTTCGGAACCAGCACCGCGTCCGGCCCGGCCTCCACTGCGGCGGCCAGGTCGTTGGCGCCCCACTGGGTCGAAAGGCCGTTGACCCGGATCACCACCTCGCGCCGGCCGAAGCCGCCGGCCCTGACCGCGGCGACCGCGGCGGCGCGGGCGTCCGGCTTCATCTCCGGCGCGACGGCGTCTTCCAGGTCGAGGATCACCACGTCGCAGGGCAGGGTGCGGGCCTTTTCCACCGCCCGGGCGTTGGAGGCGGGCATGTAGAGCGCGCTGCGGCGCGGGCGGACCGGCGTCATCGGCATCGAAGCTCCCTGGCGGACGGCGCGCAACAAGCCCTAAAATGCCCGCCATGGCCACCCGCTACGACCCCGAAGCCCGCAACGTCCTTGGCGGCGAACTGCAGCCCTGCTCGCTCGAGCCGCGCACCGGCTTCTTCCGCAACGGCTGCTGCGAGACCGGCCCGGACGACATCGGCCTGCACACCGTCTGCGCGGTGATGACCGCCGACTTCCTCGCCTACTCCCGCAGCATGGGCAACGACCTGACCACGCCGATGCCCGAGTGGGGCTTCCCCGGCCTGAAGCCCGGTGACCGCTGGTGCCTCTGCGCCCCGCGCTGGAAGCAGGCGCTGGACGACGGCTTCGCCCCAAAGGTGGTGCTGGAAGCGACCCACGAGGAGACCCTGGCGATCACGTCGCTGGGGGTGCTGAAGGACTACGCGGTCGATGCCTAGTTGAGCGGGTACTCCCGCTCCAGCCGATACCGCGACCCCTCATCTCCCAGCCAGCTGGAGTAGAGGCCGAAGCGGGTCACCAGGAAGGGCGGGGATTTCAGCAGGTTGTGGCTCTGGATCCAAGCGGCGACGCGCGGGGGTTCGGCGCGGCGCAGGTAGGCGAGGGTTATGTGCGGCTTCCAGGTGCGGGTGTCGGGCGCCAGGCCAGCGCGGCGGGCTGCAGTTTCGCAGCGGCCGGCGAGCTGGCGCAGCGGCGGGTTCTCCGTGACGCCGGCCCAGACGGCGCTGATGCTGTCGCCTTCCTGAAAAGAGCCAACCCCCGCCAGTTCCAGGGTCAGGGCGCCGCTGGCCACCACGGAGAGCTCAGTGTCGATGTCGTCGGCGGTGCGCTCATCGACTTCGCCGAAGAAGCGCAGGGTGATGTGGAAAGCTTCGTTCGGGCGCCAGTTGGCGCCCGGCAGACCGTTCTGGCGGCGCTCCAGGCCCTCGGCGATCTCCTCCGGCAAGGCAATGGCGGCGAAGAGGCGGATCATCGCCGCGCCTTGAGCGCCTTGGCTACCAGCGGCGCGAGGCCCGCCGCGATGACCTTCACGCCGGCCGGGTTGGGGTGCAGGCCGTCGCCCTGGCGCAGCGAGCGGCCGACGCCCGCCAACAGGTCTGGGTAGAGCGGCACGTGCTCAGCCTGGGCGATGGACGGGAACACCGCGGCGAAATCGCGGGCGTAGCCGGCGCCGACCGCGGGCGGGGCGGTCTGGCCGGCCAGCACCACGCCGATCCGCCGCGCCTTCAGCCGGCGGACGATCGCGTCCAGACTGGCGCGCACCACCTTGGGGTCGACGCCTTGCAGCAGGTCGTTGCCGCCAAGGGCGACCAGGCAGACGGCGGTGTCGGCCTGCACCGAGAAGTCCAGCCGCGCCAGGCCATCGGCGCTGGTGTCGCCGGAAACGCCGGCGCCGCGCACCGTGACCGACATGCCGAGGCGGGCGAGCGCCAGGGCCAGCTGCGCCGGCAGGGCGGCGGCGGCGGGCAGGCCGAGGCCGGCGGTGATCGAGTCGCCGAGGATGGTCACAACCGGCGCGGGCGAGGCGAAGGCGGGCGCGGCTACCGAAGCGGCGAGCGACGCCAGCAAGGCGCGGCGGATGAAGAATCGATCAGGTGCTAGGGGCATTGCCAGCGACTATGTAGGGCGTCCCGCCCGGTTCCCAGAGGCCCTCTTGCATGTATGACGCCGCCCAGCCCTGCGCGCCCCTGGCGCTCGACGGCGTCTGGCTCACCCTCCCTTCGGCCGCGGGGCCGGTGGAAATCCTGCGCGGCCTCGACTTCACCGTTGCGCCTGGCGAGCGAGTCGCGGTGGTCGGGCCCTCGGGCTCGGGCAAGTCGACGCTGATCGCCATCGCCGCCGGCCTGGAGCGCCCGACCAAGGGCCAGGTGCGGCTGCTGGGCCAGGAGCTGTCGCGGCTGAACGAGGACGGCCGGGCGCGACTTCGGCGCGGCCGCGTCTCGCTGGTCTTCCAGTCGTTCCACCTGCTCCCGAACATGACCGCCGAGGAAAACGTGGCCGCGCCGCTGGAGATCGCCGGCGCGCGGGGAGCCGGCAGGACCGCCCGCGAGTGGCTGGACCGCGTCGGCCTGGCCGCCCGGCGCACCCACTATCCGCATCAGCTTTCGGGCGGCGAGCAGCAGCGCGTCGCCCTGGCCCGGGCTCTGGCCACCCGCCCGGTCCTGCTCTTCGCCGACGAGCCCACCGGTAACCTCGACCAGGCCAACGCCCACCATGTCGCCGACTTGATTTTCGCCCTGGCCGCCGAGTCGGGCGCCGCCCTGGTGCTGGTCACCCACGACGAGGCGCTGGCCGCCCGCGCCGACCGGGTGGTGCGCATGGCCGGCGGGCGGGTGGAGGCTTGAACCTGCCGCTCTCGTTCCGCTTCGCCGCCCGCGAGCTGCGCTCCGGGGTGCGGGGCTTCCGCATCTTCCTGGCCTGCCTGGCGCTCGGCGTCGCGGCCATCGCGGCGGCTGGGTCGACGGCCGAAGCGTTCCGGCAGGGGCTGGCGTCACAGGCGAGCGAGATCCTCGGCGGCGATCTGGCGGTAACGCGGCAGTCGAAGGAGTTCACTCCGGCCGAGCGCGCGACGCTGGAGCGGCTGGGCCGGGTCTCCTACGCCGCCGCCAGCCGCGCGATGGCCGAGGCGCCCAACGGCAACCGCCGGCTGGTCGAGTTGCGCGGGGTCAGCGACGACTATCCGCTCGAAGGCCAGGTCACCCTGGCCGGCGGCATGCGCCTCGCCGCCGCGCTGCAGCCGCAGGGCGATGCTGCCGGCGTGGTGGTGGAGCAGGCGCTGCTCGACCGGCTGGGGCTGAAGCTCGGCGACCGGTTCCTGGTCGGCAATGTGCCGGTGGTGGCGCGCGCGGTGCTGCTGGGCGAGCCGGACCGGCTGTCGCGCGGCTTCAACCTCGGCCCGGCCGTGCTGACCCGGCTCTCCACGGTGCAGAGCGGCGGCTTCCTCGGTGAAGGCATCCCCTTCGGCGAGACCGCGCGGATCGCGCTGAAGCCGGGCGTATCGCTGCGCGCCGCCCGCCATGCGGTCACCGCGGCCCTGCCGGCCGCGACGTTCCACATCCGAGACCGCAACGACGCGGCGCCCGGCTTCAAGCGGCTGGTCGACCAGTTGGAGTATTTCCTCGGCTTCATTGGTCTGGCGTCGCTGATCGCCGGCGGCCTAGGCGTCTCCGGCGCGGTCGGCGCCTACCTGGATGCGCGCCGACCCTCGATCGCGACGCTGAAGGCGCTGGGCGCCGACGGGGCGCTGGTGCGCAACGTCTACCTGATCCAGATCAGCCTGCTGGCCGGCCTCGGCATTCTTATCGGCGTCGTCGTTGGGGGTCTGGCGCCGCTGGGCCTGGGCGCCTTGGTCAAGGACCAGCTGCCGGTGCCGGCCCTCTTCGCGCTCTACCCGTGGCCACTGGCCAAGGCCGCGCTCTTCGGCCTGCTGGCCGCCGCCGCCTTCTCGCTGGCGCCATTGGGCCAGGCCCGCGCGACGCCCCCGGCCGCGCTGTTCCGGCAGGACCTGGCCGGGCGGCTGCGCTTCGGGCCGGAACTGATCGGCGCCCTGCTGGCCGCCATGGGCCTCGCGGCCCTCGCCATCATCACCGCGCCGACGCCGATCTCGGCTGAGGTGATGATCGCCGGCGTCGCGGTGGCCTTCCTGGCCCTCTTCGCCATCGGCCTCGGCGCCGCGAAGATCGCCGGGGCCCTGCGCGCCCTGACCGCCGGCCCAGTGCGCATCGGGCTCGCCAACCTCGCCGGGCCCCACTCCGCCGCGCGCACCGCCTCGCCGGCCATCGGGCTCGGCATCGGCCTCTTGGCGGTGGTGGTGCTGGTGCAGTCCAGCCTGATCGCCGAGGTGACGGTCACCGCGCCCAAGGCCGCGCCGGCCATGGTGTTCACCGAGATCCCCGGCGACCAGGCCGGCGCCTTCGACGCGGCCGTCGCGCAGGCCTTCGGCCGGCCGCTGGCGCCCAAGGACTACCAGCGCTTCGCCTTCGCCACCGGCCGCATCACCGCGGTGAAGGGCGTGCCGATCGAACAGGCGCACATTGCCCCGCAAGGGCGCTTCGCCTTCGACAACGACATCTCGCTCTCGGCAATCGCCACCCAACCTGCGGACGCCAGCATCACCGCCGGCCAGTGGTGGCCCGCCACCTACGCCGGCCCGCCGCTGGTGGCGCTCGATCAGGACGCGGCGGAGGCGGCGCGCCTGAAGGTCGGCGACACCGTCAGCCTGTCCATCCTGGGCCGCGACATGGACGCGCGCATCGCCGTGCTGCGCAAGGTCGACATCGGCGCTTTCGGCCCGTCGTTCACCCTGGTCATCGACCCGGCCGCCCTCGCCGGCGCCGACCTGCGCCAGCTCGCCATCGCCAAGGCGACCCCGGCCGAGGAGGCGCGCGTCACCCGGACGCTTGGCGCGTCGTTCCCGCAGGTGGACGTGATCAGCGTGCGCGAGCAGTTGCAGGCCGCGAGCCAGCTCTTCGAGCGGTTGACCCTGGCGGTGCGCGGCGCGGCGGCGGTGGCGGGCCTGGCCGGCCTGCTGGTGCTCGCCGGCGCCATTGCGGCCGGCGCTCGGGCCCGGGCCAAGGAGGCGGCGACGCTGAAGGTGCTGGGCGCGGCGCGCTGGCAGATCCTGGCGGCCTACGGCATCGAGTACGGCGCGGTCGGCGCGGTGGCAGGTCTCGCCGGCGTGGCGCTGGGCGCGGCGGCCGCGTGGCCGGTGGTGGTCAAGGTGTTCGAGGCGACCTGGAGCGTCGACTGGGCCGGCGTCGCGGCCCTGATCGGCGCAGCGGCCGCCATCACCGGCGCGGGCGGCCTGATCGCGGCGCTCTATGCTCTGTCACAGCGGCCCGCGCCGGTGTTGAGAGCGGAGTAGCAATCTTCGGTGTAACGGAGGCGTAATCCGAACGGCCTTGCGCGCAAGGGTGGGCGGGCCGATATTTCATATCGACGCGCCCAGTCTCGCGGGCGCAATCAGAAGGGCTACATTTCTATGAGCGACTTCAATCGCGGAGTCTCGCAGCCGACGCCGGCCGTGGCCGACATGAGCGTCGATGTGGGCCTGCGCGCCTTCATGCTGGGCGTCTACAACAAGCTGGCGCTGGGCCTGGTGCTATCGGCCGGCCTCGCCTGGGTGACGGGCAACTACGATCCAGTCAAATCGCTGCTCTGGACGACGGACGCCAATGGCCGCTTCGGCTTCACCATCCTGGGCATGGTGGTGTCATTCGCGCCGCTGGCCATTCTGCTCTTCCAGGCCTTCATGCGGAAGACCTCGCCAGCAGCCGCGGCTTTCACCTACTGGGCGATCGTCTCGCTGATCGGCGCGTCGTTCGGCATCCTCTTCGTCATGTACAACGACACCTCGATGTTTGAGACCTTCCTGGTGACGGCGGTCGCGTTCGGGGGCCTCAGCCTGGTGGGCTACACCACCAAGCGCAATTTGACGGCCATGGGCAGCTTCCTGATCATGGGCTTGTTCGGGCTGATCCTCGCCTCGGTGGTGAGCATCTTCTTCCAGTCGCCGGCGCTGGTCTTCGCGATCAACCTGATCGGCGTGCTGATCTTCGCGGGCCTGATCGCCTACGACACCCAGCGGCTGAAGATGACCTACTACCAGCTGGGCGGTAACCAGGCGGCGATGAGCGTCGCCACCAGCTACGGCGCCCTCAGCCTCTACCTCGACTTCATCAACCTGTTCCGCTTCCTGCTCTACTTCATGGGCGGCGCGCGCCGCTAAACGGGCGCGAGACGGAAGGACTCAAGGCCCCGGCGGACGACCGCCGGGGTTTTTCGTTTGCGGGCGGACCCCTCCGGCTGTCCCGGCTGTTATCAAGGCTTGTCATCTCGGAAGGCCGCGAAGCAGACTGTCCGGGACCTCTTCCGAGCGCTGGCGCTGAGGAGATCCCGGCCCTACGCCGCTCAGCCGGCTCCGGCCGGGATGACACGGATTGGGAGAGGGTCGGATGTCGAGCACGGACGAGGCTTGGGTTGCGCTGGAAGCTGCCGCCAAGGCTGACGGAGCGAAGCCTATCAAGGGATTGTTCGACGCCGAGCCCGACCGGCTGACCACGTTGACCTTGGAAGCAGCCGGCCTGTCCCTCGACCTCTCCAAGCAGCCCTGGAGCCGGGCCAGCTTCGGCGCCGCGCTGGCTCTCGCCCGGGCGGCCGACATCGAGGGTCACCGCGCGCGGCTGTTCGCCGGGGAGATGGTCAATCGCACAGAGAAGCGGCCGGCCCTGCACATGGCGCTGCGGGCGCCGGACGGGGCGCAGTACATGGCGCTCGGCAAGCCGATCTCGCCCGAGGTCGAGGCGACGCGGGCGCAGATGCGCGACTTCGCCGGCGACATCCGCGCCCACCGCACCGTCGGCGCCACCGGCAAGCCCTTCCGCAGCATCGTCCACATCGGGATCGGCGGCTCGGACCTCGGGCCCAAGCTGGTCTGGGAGGCGCTGAAGCCGCTGGACGCGCCGATCGAGATCCGCTTCGCCGCTAACATCGACGGCGCCGAGATCGCCGCCGCCCTGGCCGGGCTCGATCCGGCCGAGACCCTGGTGATCGTCGTCTCCAAGAGCTTCACCACCGAGGAGACCCTGGTCAACGGCAACGCCGCCCGCACCTGGCTTGCGGCCGCCCTCGGCGAAGCCGGGGCCAACGCGCACCTGGCCGCCGTCAGCGCCAATGTGGAGGGGGCGAAGAAATTCGGCGTCCCAGAAGAGCGCATCTTCGCCTTCTGGGACTGGGTCGGCGGGCGATATTCGCTGTGGTCGGCGGTGGGGCTTTCCTGCGCCGTCGCCCTGGGATGGGATGTGTTCGCCGAGCTTCTGGCCGGCGCCGCGGCCATGGACGAGCATTTCCGCGCCGCGCCCCTGGAACGCAGCGCCCCGGCCCTGCTCGCCCTGGCGCACGTCTTCAACCGCAACGGCCTCGGCCGGCCGATCCGCGCCGTGGTTCCCTACGCCCGCCGCCTCGCCCTCTTGCCCGCCTTCCTGCAGCAGCTGGAGATGGAATCGAACGGCAAGCAGGTCGACGAGGCCGGCGCCCCGGTCGCCCATGGCACCGCCAGCGCGGTCTTCGGCGACGCCGGCACCACCGGCCAGCACGCCTTCTTCCAGATGCTGCACCAGGGCACGACGGTGATCCCGGTCGACATAGTGACCGTCGCCGCCGGTGACGAGGGCCCGCCCGGCCACCAGGCCCGCCTGCTCGCTAACGCCATCGCCCAGGCCGAGGCGCTGATGATCGGCCAGGCCAACACCGCCGAGCCCTGGCGCAACTTCCCCGGCGACCGGCCGACCGCCTTCGTGCTGCTGCCGCGCCTCACCCCCACAGCGCTGGGCGCGCTGATCGCCCTCTATGAGCACAAGGTGTTCGTCGAGGGGGTGCTCTGGGGCATCGACAGCTTCGACCAGTGGGGCGTCGAGCTGGGCAAGACCCTGGCCAAGGCCGTGTTCGCCGAGCTGCAAGGCGGAGCGAAACAGCCGCACGACCCCTCGACGACCGCGCTGATCGCGCGGCTGGGCGGCGGTAACGGTTAAGCTACTTCGACGGCTCGCGTAACAATGTTACACTTCCGTCATGAAGACGCCGCGCCTGCCGCTCCGCCCCTCCAGCCTGTCGGTGCTCGGCGCTGCGGGCCTCGTCCTGGCCACCCTGGCCGCCGTCCCTGACCTGGCCCAAGCCGCGCCGACCGACGCCGCCATCCGGCCGGGCGCGGCGACCGCCGCGCTCAGCACCCAGCCGGCGCTGGTCGCCAGCACCAAGGCCGTGGTCAATCCGGCCGAACTGCAGGTGAACGCCAAGCCGGCGATCGCCTTCACGCCGTTCCCGGTGGTCGACCCGAACACCATGATGGACCCGCGCACCCGCCAGCGGCTGACGCCCAAGCCGCTCGCGGCCGGCGCCACCCTGACCCTGCCGAGCGGCAAGGTGGTGGACGCGCAGACCTACTATTCGCAGCTCAACAGGGTGGAGCAGTGGCTGTCGCAGCACGGCTATTCGCTGCACGACACGCCCAACAATTCGCAGATCGAACTGGCCCGCATCCCGGTGGACACCGCCGCGCTGGAGCAGCAGTCGCGGGCCGGTCCCGCCGCCACCTCGCTGCCGGCGCGCCCCGAGATCGCCGCCCTCGCCGCCACCCGCCCGGTCGCGATGCTGGCGCCGCTGAAGCTCGATCCGAACGCCGCCGCGGCGCAGGGCGTGCGCACGACGCTGAGCGCGGCCCAGATCGCCGACATCAACAAGCAGGTCTCCGCGGCCGGCATCCAGAGCGAAACGGTGGACGGGCTCAACGTCTCCCCGGCCGCGCTGTCGGCCATCGCCAAGCTGAACCTGGCCGGCATCGTGGTGGAGCGAGCCCCGAACCCCTGCACCCCGGTTTCCGGCTCGCGCAGCTGGGGCTGGAACGTCGGCAGCAGCCACTTCGACGCCTATCTGAACGGCTCGATCAGCCTGACCGGCGAGGCCTGCAAGCCGACGGACATGAGCAACTTCGCCGCCAACAACAGCACCTTCGACGTGCATGCCGCGGGGGCCGCCGGCGGCCACGTGTTCGGGGCTGGCGGCGACCTGCTGCGCATCACCGGCGACCTGAAGGGCAATGAGGCGACCAATCAGATCACCACCACGCTGAACGTCTGGCTGGCCGGCTCGACCGTCTACAATCTCAACAAGACCTCGCCGACCTGGACCGAGGGCAACAACTTCAACAAGAACATCGACTTCAGCGCCTCGACCACCATCATGGTCGGCCCGATCCCGCTCGACCTGAAGATCGGCGCGCACGGCTCGGCGGGGCTGCAGTATTCGATGAAGCTGACCCCGATGTCGGTCAGCCTGTCCGGCGGCCCGACGGTCAACGCCAGCGTCTACGGCCAGGCCGGGGTCGACCTGGTCGTCGCCTCGGCCGGTGTCAACGTCAGCATGACACTGGTGAACTGGAAGATGAACTTCAGCGCCGACGCCGGCCTGGGCTGGCTGTTCGGCTTCTACGTCTATGACGACATCTACGCCGACAGCAATCTCAACATGCTGTCCGGCAGCGCCGGCCTCTACGCCAACGTGACCTACCCGTGCTGGAGCATCCCCCCCTGGTGCACGAGCGGCTATTCGGACAATCTCTTCTCGTGGAGCGGGCTCAAGTACAACAGCGTGCTGTTCAACGACCGGAACATCGTCGCGCTGAAGTGGTGAGCCAGCGTCGGTGAGCCAGCGCATTTGGGCCCTTGCCGGGCTGGCGCTCGCTCTGACGCCGGCCGCGGGTCATGCCGCGCCGCCAGCGGCCTCGCCGGCCTATCAGTTCGCGCCGGGCCAGCGCGCGGTCTTCAGCGTGGTCTACGCCTCGGCCGGCGACGCGAACTTCACCCCGCTGCTGGCGCAAGGCAGCCAGGCTTCCGGCCCGGCGCCCAGCATGGCGGCCTACAAGCTGGCCACCGAACTGACCGGCCAGATGGAGGTGACCGTCACCGAGGCCTCGGCCAGCGAGGTCGAGGAGTGGTGCGTTTTCCGCGCCCCCCGCGCCAGGATCGTCATCAACAGCCAGCTGCAGGCGGGCGGCGCCGCCGCGCTGCAGGGCGAGCTCAGCCGCGGCTTCCTGGTCGATCTGAAGCCGGACGGGACCATCGTTCGGGTGCGGATGGCTGGCAGCGCCGACGCCACCTCGCAGGCCTTCCTGCGCGCCTTCCTGGCCCTCGGTCAGGTGGTGCTGTCGCCCGGTCTCCACTGGGAAGCCCGCGAGCAGGACCCCAACGGGGCCTATCGGGCCGAGTACCAGGTCGAGCCCGACCCGGCCCATGCGGGCGCCTGGGTGCTGCGCAAGCGTATCGCCGGCTACCTTCCGGCCGACCAGACGGCCGAGCTGCCGGGCGAGACCCAGATGCGCCAGGTGGTGACGCCGGACTTGCGCCTCGCCGCGCGGCTCGATCATGGCGGCGCCGACCTTGCGGCGCTGGATGCGACCCTGAGCAGCGACACCGCGATCGAGGGCCAGCACGTGGCGCATTCGATGAGCGGCCTCAGGTTGATCCGCACCGGGCTCACCGACCTGACCCCCGCCCAACTGGCCGTGGCCCGCGTCCGGGCCGCGTCGCTGGCCGCGACCGCGGTGGCGTCGGCCCTGTTTCAGCAGCGCTCGGCCAGAGAGGCGGAGACCAATATCGAGCGCACCGAGCTGGGCGCTGCCACGCCGCAGGCGCTGATGGCCCGGCTCGGCGCTATCGACGCGGCCGGCGCGGACGCCCGCAAGGACGAGACCGACGCCCTCTATCTGAAGTTCAAGGCCCTGGCCTACCTGCACCCGGAAGCCGACGCGCCGCTGGGCGCGCGCCTGGCCGGGGAGGCAACCACCGCGCCCAGTTTCCGCCTGCTGGCCGGCGCTCTGGGCGCGGTCGGCGATGCTCAGGCGCAGGCCGCGATCGCCGCCGCCATCCGCGCCCGCCCGACCGACTGGCCGGCGCTCTCGGCCCTTGTGCCGGAACTCTGCACCCTTCCCGCGCCGACCGACGACGCCGAGGACACCGTGCGCGGCCTGCGGTCGAACGGCGATCCGAACATCTCGGCCATGGCCTGGCTCTGCCTCGGCGGCATGGCCCACGGACTGGCGCAGGCGGAGCCGATCCGCGCCCGGGCCATCCTCGGCGACCTGGCCCGGGGCCTCGCGGCCGCCGACGACGAGAACGCCAAGGCGCTGATGCTGCAGGGGCTCGGCAACGCCAACTCGGCCGCCGCCCTGCCGATCATCGCGCCTTACGCCGCCAGCCCGTCACCAGTGCTGCGGGCCGCCGCGATGGACGCGATGCGGGCCATCCCGCTACCGGATGTCGATCCGCTGCTGCGCGCCGCCCTGGCCGGCGACGCCGACGCCAAGGTGCGCCTGGAAGCGGCCTTTGCCCTCGGCTTCCGCCCCGCCAGCCCGGAACTCTTCGCCGCCGAGAGAGCCGCGCTGGCGGCCGACCAGGACGCCGACGTTCGCGCCGCCCTGGTCAGCGACCTCGCCAAGCTGGCCGCCGCCTTCCCTGAAGCCCTTGCCCTGCTGCAGACCTCGGCCGCGAACGACCCGTCCGAGGACGTCCGCAAGACGGCCGCGAACCTGCTCCAGTCCTTGGGACGATAGGGGACGTCAGGCGGCCGGCAGCACCAGCGCCGCCCGCAGGCCCGGCCCCTTGCCATCGACGATGCCTGGCCCCTCGTCCAGTTCCAGCCGCCCGCCGTGCGCCCGCGCCACCGCGGCCACCAGCGACAGTCCGAGCCCCGCGCCCGGGGCGTTGCGGCTGTTTTCCAGGCGCACGAAGCGGTCGACCACGCGCTCGCGGTCGGCTTCCGGCACGCCGGGGCCGGTGTCGGTGACCGAGAGCTCCACGTCGCCGGCCGCGGTGCGTCGGGCGCGCAGCATCACCGCGCCGCCCTCGGGGGTGTACTTCACCGCATTGTCGAGCAGGTTGGCGATGGCCTGGGCGACGAACTCGCGGTTGCCCCTGAGCGAAAGGCCGCTGGCCAGCTCGGCGGCGAAATCCAGTCCCTTCTCTTCGCTGAGCGGCTCGTAGAGCTCGGCCACCCCCGCCGCCAGCTGGCCGGGATCGAACACCGACTGGTCCGGCGCCGCCGCGGCCGCCTCCAGCCGGGCGATGGCCAGCACCGCGCCGAAGGTGCGCAGCACGCCGTCGGCATCCTCCAGCGCCTGGCGCAGGGCGGCCAGCGGGTCGCCACGGCCGGTCTCGGCGTCGAGCAGGCCGGCTTCCATCCGGGCCCGCAAGCGGGTCAGCGGCGAGCGCAGGTCGTGGGCGATGGCGTCGCCGGCGTGGCGCAGGCCGCCGACCGAGCGCTCCAGCCGGTCCAGCATGTCGTTGAGCCCGCCGGCCAGCTCATCCAGTTCGTCGCCGGCGCCGCGCACCTTGGCCCGCGCGCCGAGGTCGCCCAGCCGCACTGCGTTGATCACGTCGTTGAGCCCGCTCATGTTGCGCGAGACGTCGCGCGCCACGAAGACACCGCCAGCCAGCCCCAGCACGATCACCAGCGCCGCCGCACCCCAGAGGGCGTTGACGATCTTCACCACATAGCCCTGCGCCTCGCCGACGTCCGTGCCGACGAACAGGAGTTCGCCGCCCGCCAGGCGCTCGACCATCCCACGGGCCGGGCTGCGCACCGTGGCGCCTGTCTGGTCTTTCTCGGTGAGGCCGAAGCTGGCCCAGTCGGGCTTGCCGGTGGCCGGCACTTGCTTGATCGGCGAGGCGGCGATGTTGCCGGAGACCGGCTCGCCCTTGTCGTCCATCACCAGGTAGAGGAAGCCGCGGGTCGAGGACGAGCGCTCGATCACCGTCTCGTTGAGGGCCGAAAAGCCGCCGCTCATGTAGGTGCTGTCGAGCGAATCGGCCTCGCGGGTGATGGCCGCGTCGGCGGCCCGCGCCGCCTCGCCCACCGTGGCGATGTAGATGTAGCCGAGGAAGGCGCTGGCGGCGCCGGCGAACAGCGCCAGGAACAGCAGCGTCAGCCGGAACGGCGTCGTGCGGACGAGGCGGGGCAGCCGCACGGCAAAGCGACTCTCAGGCGTCGAGGCGATATCCGGCCCCGCGCACGGTCTGCAGCATGGGCCGCTCGAAGCCCTTGTCGATCTTCGACCTGAGCCGCGAGATGTGCACGTCGATGACGTTGGTCTGCGGGTCGAAGTGGTATTCCCACACTCGCTCGAGCAGCATGGTGCGGGTCACCGACTGGCCGGCGTGGCGCATCAGGAACTCCAGCAGCTGGAATTCCCGCGGCTGCAGGTCGATCTCCTTGCCGCCGCGGCGCACCTCGCGGCCGATCAGGTCCATCTCCAGTTCGCCGACGCGCAGCAGGGTCTGCACCGACCCGGTCTCGCGGCGGCGGGCCAGGGCGGCGACGCGGGCCACCAGTTCGGCGATGGCGTAGGGCTTGACCAGATAGTCGTCGCCGCCGGCCTGCAGGCCCTCGACGCGGTGGCTGATCTCGCCCAGCGCCGAGAGGAACAGCACCGGCGTCTGGTCGCCCTCCTTGCGCAGCATCTGCACCATGGAGACGCCATCGAGCTTGGGCAGCATGCGATCGACGACCATCACGTCGAACTTGCCCTTCTCGGCGGCGCGGAAGCCGGCGTCGCCGTCGGACGCGACGACGCACTCGTGGCCTTCCTCGCCGAGGCAGCGGGCCATGGCTTCCGCCGCCTCGACGTCGTCCTCGACGACCAGTAACCGCATCCTTCGGCCCCCCAGGACGGTGTTCTCTTGGTGCGGTGCGTCAGCCGGCGGCGGCTGGCGCGGACGGGGCGATCTTGATCGGCACGAAGGCCGTGCCCTGACCGCCGCGGCGCACGCCGAGCGGGATCGCCGCGCGGCCGGCGTGGCGCCAGGCATCGACCGCCGAGGCCAGATCGGCCACCGTCGCCACCTCACGGTCGCCGGCTTGCACGATCACGTCGCCGCGCTGCAGGCAGGTCTGGCCGTCCGCATCGCAGGTGTCCTTGGCGCTCTGCACCACCACCCCGCCCTTGACCGTCTGCGGGATGTTGAACTGGTCGCGGCTGTCGGCGGTCAGGGGCGCCAGGTGCATGCCCAGGATGGCCGGGCCGACCGCCGGGTGCGGGGCCGCCGCGCCGGAGCTGTCCCCATCGCCCTGGTCGTCCGGGTTCTGACCGCCCTGAAGCAAGGCCTGTTCGGAGGGCCTGAGGCCCGCGGTCACGTCGATGGTGCGCTCGTGGCCGCCGCGGAAGACGTCGAGGTGGATGGTGTCGCCGGCCTGCGACCGGGCGACCTCGCGGGTCATTTCGACATTCGAGGTCACCGGCACGCCGTTCACCGCCACCACCACGTCGCCGGGCTGCAGGCCGGCGCGCTGGGCGGGACCGCCGGGCAGCACGTCGCTGACCTGGGCGCCCTTGCGGTCGCCGAGACCCCACGATTCGGCCAGGTCGCTCGACAGCGACTCGATGGTCGCCCCGATGAAGCCGCGGGTGATCTTGCCCTTGGCGATCAGCTGCTGGGTCACCGAGGCGGCGACGTCCGCCGGGATGGCGAAGCCGATGCCGACCGACCCGCCGCTCGGTGAATAGATCTCGGAGTTCACCCCGATGACGCGGCCATAGACGTCGAAGGTCGGGCCGCCGGAGTTCCCCTTGTTGATGGGCGCGTCGATCTGGATGTAGTCGACGAAGTTCTGGCCGATGTCGCGGTTGTAGGCCGAGACGATGCCGGCGGTCGCCGTGCTCGAGAGGTCGAACGGATTGCCGACCGCCACCACCCAGTCGCCGACCCGCGGCTTCACCGCGGTCTCGAACGACACGAACGGGAAGTTGGAGCCCTGCACCTTGAGCACCGCGAGATCGGTGCCCTCGTCATGGCCGACCACGGTGGCGACGTATTCCTTGCCATCCTTGGTCACCACCTTGATGTCCTCGGCGCCGTCGATGACGTGGTTGTTGGTGACGATGTAGCCGTTGGCGGAGATGAAGAAGCCGGAGCCCGACGACTGCTGCTTGGGCGGCGGGCGGCCGTTGTTGTCGTCATCGCCGCCGCCCCGCGGCACGATGTCGAAGGGCAGGGCGTCCATGCCCGGGATCTGGCGGCGCAGCGCCTGCAGATCGACCTTGGACGTGACGTGGATCGAGACCACCGCCGGGGAGACGCGCTCGAAGATGTCGGCGAAGCTCTGCGGCGCGCCGGGCGCCGGCTCGAACACCGGCGCGGTGGACGCCTGGATCATCTGGCCGCCGTGCGGGCCGCCGGCGGCCCAGCTGGCCGGAACGCGAAGCCCGGAAGCGCCGGCCATCGCGGCGACGGCGACGCTGGCGCCGCCAAGGGCGCTGACGATAAGTGCGGTCTTATTGACTGCCATTTGTAGAGTTCCTCGTCCCGGCAGGTCAGGGGCCCGGGATTCCCGCTGTAATCTAGGTCCGGATGCCAAAGGGCGCCACCGCCCTCAAGTTACCTTTCCGTCATTGCGACCCTTTGGCCCGAATATGCGGCGCATTGGTGTCATGCCGATTTCTCGGATGAGAGCTTGTCCAGGGCCATTTCTTCTTCGGCGGTAAGGCTTTCAGGTTCGTTGTCCCGCTTGCGGCGGCGCGTGAAGAGCAGCACGGCGCCGGCCGCCACCACCCCCAGCGGCCCCACCCAGAGGATCGCGTTGCCGAGCGAGGCCTTGGGCGAGAGCAGCACGAACTGGCCGTAGCGGCTGACAAGGTACGCCCGGATCTGGTCGTCGGACTTGCCCGCCGCCACCTGCTGACGCACCAGCTGGCGCAAGTCGTGCGCCAGCGCGGCGTCGGACTCGTCGATCGACTCGCTCTGGCAGACCAGGCAGCGCACCTCGTGGAAGATCGCCCGGGCGCGGGCTTCCTGGGCCGGGTTGGGCAGCCGGTCGGCCGGGTCGGCCGCCGCGCCTGTCAGCAGCACCAGGGCGCTGAGGGCGAACGCTGCCTGACGCAGGCGCCGGGTCATTCGGCCGGCGCCGGGGCCAGCTTGGCCCGCGCCCGACTGGTCAGGGCGAAGCGCAACCGGCGGTCGGAAAGCGACAACATGCCGCCCAGCGCCATCAGCAGCGGACCCAGGAAGATGAAGCGCACCCACGGGTTCCAATAGGCGCGGATCAGGAAGGTGGGCGCGCCGTTGGCCGCGACGCGGCGGTCGCCGGCCACCACGTACATGTCGTCCAGCAGGCTGGGGCAGATGGCGACGCCGGACACGCTCTGGCCGCCCGCCGCGTAGACCCGCCGCTCGGGCGCAGCCTCGCAGAGCTTGTGCCCCGACGGGTCGGTGACGCTCACCAATGCCCGCTCGGCCTCATAGTTGGGGCCGAAGGCCTGGCCGACCTGGTCGAGGCGCAACTCATAGCCGGCCAGGTGCAGGCTCTGGCCAAGGGTGAGCGCCTCGGTGGCCTCGCTGCGCCAGGCGGTCTCGTAGGCGGCGCCCAGCGCGAAGACACCGATGCCGATGTGGGCCAGTGTCATGCCCCAGGCCCCGCGCGGCAGGCCCGCGGCGCGGCGCCCGACCTCGCCCCAGGGCGCCTTGAAGAGGCGCACCCGCTCGCCGGCCTCGGCCAGCGCCCCGGCGATCACCCAGGCGCCCAGCGCCAGGCCGCAGGCGGCCAGCGCGCTCGCCGGGCGGACCAGGGCAAGGCTGAGGATCGCCGCCGCCACCGCGATCAGCGCTGCGACCCAGAGCCGCTGCAGGGCGCCCACGACGTCGCCACGCTTCCACGCCAGCAGCGGCCCGACCGGCAGGGCGATCAGCGCCGGGGCCACGAGGGCGGTGAAGGTCAGGTTGAAATAGGGCGGCCCCACCGAGATCGGCGTCCCGTCGATGGCCGAGCGGATCAGGGGCAAGAGCGTGCCGAGCAGCACCACCGCCGTCGCCCCGGCCAGGAGCACGTTGTTGAGGAAGAGCGCGCCTTCGCGGCTGATCGGGGTGAAGGCAGCTTCGTCCTTCAGCGTCGGCGCACGCCAGGCATAGAGCGCCAGCGCCCCGCCGGCCGCCACCGCCAGGATCACCAGCAGCACGAGGCCGCGCTTGGGGTCGATGGCGAAGGCGTGCACCGAGGTCAGCACGCCGGAACGCACCAGGAAGGCGCCCATCATCGAGAGGGTGAAGGCCCCGATGCCCAGGAGCGCCGTCCAGCTGGCCAGCCCGCCGCGCTTCTCGGTCACCGCCGCCGAGTGCAGCAGCGCCGTGCCCATCAGCCAGGGCATGAAGCTGGCGTTCTCGACCGGGTCCCATGCCCACCAGCCGCCCCAGCCGAGCTCGTAATAGGCCCAGAACGAGCCGAGGGTGATGCCGATGGTGAGCAGGCTCCAGGCCGCCAGCGTCCACGGCCGGATCCACCGCGCCCAGGCCGGATCGACCCGCCCCTCGATCAGCGCCGCGACCGACAGCGAGAACACCACCGAGAAGCCGACATAGCCGGAGTAGAGGAACGGCGGGTGAGCGGCCAGCGCCGGGTCCTGCAGCAGCGGGTTCAGCGAGTCGCCCTGCGCCGGCATGTGCATCAGGTCGACCCGGGTCATCGGGTTCGACGCCAGCACCATATAGCCGATGAAGAGCACCGCCAGCACGCCTTGCGTCGCCACGGCGGAGGCCTTGAGCCCGAACGGCAGCCGGCGGCTCGCCGCCATCACCGCGCCGAAGCCCGTCAGCATCAGGCACCAGAGCAGGATCGAGCCCTCGTGGCTGCCCCAGGCGCCGGCGACCTTGTAGAGCAGCGGCTTGGCCGTATGCGAATTGGCCGCCACGTTCAGCACCGAGAAGTCGGAGGTGACGAAGGCGTGGATCAGCGCCGCGAAGCCGATGACGATGGCGACGAAGCTGGCCATCGCCGCGCCTTCGCCGGCCCCCGCCAGCGCCGCGTCGCGCCGCAGCCGCCCCGCCGCCGAGAGCCCCACCTGCGCCAGGCTCAGCGCCAGCGCCAGCACCAGGGCAAATGCGCCGAGTTCGTCGATCATGGCGCCGCCGCCGCAGGCGCGCCATTCGGGGGCGCATAGGTTGGCGCCGCAGCGCCGTCGCCGCGCCAATCGCCCTGCTTCTTCAGCGCCGCGGCGAGCTGCGGCGGCATGTAGCGCTCGTCGTGCTTGGCCAGGATGCCGTCATTGGGGCGGGCGACGAACACGCCGGAAGCATCGAACGCCCCGATGGCGACCACGCCCTGGCCCTCGCGGAAGAGGTCGGGCAGCGGGCCGCGGTAGGTGACCGGCGCGGCGGTGGTGCGGTCGGCGACGATGAAGTCGATCTCGCCGTCCGGCTTTTTCACCAGGCTGCCCGGCCTCACCATGCCTCCGAGCTGGATCTCGCGGCCCGGCGGCACGTGCGCGGCGGCGGCCTGGGCCGGCGTGTAGAAGAACGAGATCGAGCCGCTCATCGCATACAAGGTCGCGCCGACCGCCAGCGCCAGCACGGGCGCGGCGACAGCCAGCGTCATCAGGCGGCGCCGGGCGGTGCGGGATTTCGGAAGCCAGGACATCGAACTTTGAGTCTCTTACACCGATGCGCGGCTCATGAGGGCGGCTTCGACGCGGCATCGAGCGCGGCGAGGATGTCGGCGTGGCCGGCGTAGCGCTGGCGCGCCTCGGCAAGGGCGGCGTCGCGGCGGTCAGTCTCGCCCAGCACCGTCAACGCCCGCACCAGCTGCACCCAGCCGGCCGGGTCATCCGGATTGGCCTTCAGCTTGGCGGCGAGCCCATCGACCATGCCCTGGATCTGCGCCGGGCCGACGCCCGGCGCCTGCTGCGGCGAGGGGCCCGTGGCGGGCGCGGCGGCCGGGTTCGGCAGAGCGCCAGTCGTGGCGACCGTCTGGATGTCCTGCGCCAGCACGTCGTGGCGCGGATCGCTCGCGGGCAGGGCGGCCAGCAGGCCGCGCCAGTCGGCCAGACCCCCGGCCACGTCGCCGGCGGCGATGCGGGCGCGGGCCACATAGTAGCGAGCGTTGGGCGAGGTCGGATCGATGGCCAGCGCGTGGCGGAAGGCGTCCATGGCGTCGGGGCTGACGTCGCCGTTCGCCTGCATCAGGTAGACCGCGCCCAGCGCCTCCCAGAGATCGGCGCGGCGCGGGGCCAGGGTGATGGCGCGGTGCAGCGCCTGCACCGCCTCGCCCGGTTGGCCGGACTGCAGCTCGGCCTCGGCCTGCCTGGCCAGCGGGAAGGGATCGGTGGGGTTGCGGGCCGCGAGGTCGCGCCAGACCGCGGCGGTCTCGGGCGGGTCCAGCGGCTGACCGGACGAGGCCGCGCTCTCCCAGGTCTTCAAGCGCTGGGCGAAAGGCTGATCCGGAAAGCCCGGCGCGCCCAGCAGCACATAAGCCAGCGCCGCGAGCAGCGGGACCGCCGCTGCCACCGCCAGCACCGTCGTCGGCCGCGAGGCCTTCAGCGGCGTCTCGCCCCGCGCCGCGGCGGCCAGCAGTCGCCGGCCGGTCTCGGCACGCACGCTGCGCCGCTCGCTCTCGGCGATCAGTCCGCGCTCCGCCAGTTCGTCGAGCTCGGCCATCTGCCGCTGGTAGACCGCCATCGCGGGGTTGGCGTCGCCGGTCCGGCGCGCGGCCGCCGCGGCGCGCTGCACGACAAGCGCCGCCAGCCCCGCCGACACCAGGGCCGCCGCGATCCAAAGCCAGATCATGCGGGGGCGCTTATCGGAAAAGGCCGGGCGGCGCGAGGGCCGCAACTCCACCCCCGCCCACGCGTTTCTCCGCCAATTGACGCGGAGACTCCCGATGACACCGAAATTCACCCTAGCGCTAGCCTGCGCCGCGGCCCTGCTCGCCGGCGCGGCGGTCGCGCAGCCGGATCACGAGGCCGGCGTGCCGCTGTCCCCGGGCGAGGCGGCCGGCGGCTGGACGGTGGAGTCGCAGGGCCACGCGGTCTGCATGATCACCCTCTCGCCGTCGAAGCTCGGCGCGGCCGCCTATGGCGCAACGCCCCGCGGCGAGTGCGGTACGCTGATCCCCACCGGCGTCGCCGGTTGGACCCCGACCCGTGGCGGCATGGCGCTGACCGACCAGCGCGGCCAGGTGCTGCTACCGTTCGACAGGTGGAGCAACAGCCTCTTCGTCGCCAAGCTGTCGACCGGTGATGAAGTGCAGCTGATGCGCGGGCCGCCGCACCCGCGGGGCTAGCCACTGGTCCACCGAAAGTGCTGGCCTTCGGGCCGGCGAAGCGCGACCTTGGGGAAGCTTCGTTCGGGCGGCTCTAGGGGAAGCTCCGATGCCTGGTGTCATGCGCCTTCTGGCGGGAGTGGTGGCCGCCCTGCTGCTCGCGGTCCCGGCGATGGGCCAGTCCCTCGACGCCCGGTCGGCGACGCCGCTTCGCGCCGGCAACAACCACGGAACCATCGATAACCAGACGGGGGCGCAGTTCTGGGAGTTCCACTTCCGGCCGGGCGCGGGCGCGATCGCGGTGTCCTTCACCTCGATGGGGATTTTCGGCAATCCGATGGCCTGCACGGTCAACGTCGTCGTGATGACGCCCGCCGGCAAGATCATCGGCCACCAGCAACTGACCTCAAGGGGCCAGCCGGCCCAGCTGTCGTGGCCCGGCAAGTTCGACCACGCCGGCGAGTGGATCATCGAGATCCAGCCGATGTCGTCGAACATCGTGCGCAACGGCGGCGACTATTCGATCAACGTCTCGGGGCCGGCGATCGCCTTTGGCGCGGACGCCGGTCCGTCGCCGGCCGAGATCGCCGGGACCTATGCGGTGATGGTCTGCCCGCCGGACTTCCAGTGCGACAGGGGCCTCGCCATCCGCTTCGCGCCGGATGGCGGCGTCGTCACCACCGACGGTCACGCCGGCCGCTGGACGCTGTTCGATCCCGATGCGCGCATCTACAGCGTGGTGATCGGGCGCGACCGCTGGTCGCTGAAGCTGGTTCCCGGCCGCGGCCTGATGGACACGCACGATCAGAGTATCGTCGTTTTCCAGGCGATCCGCCGGTAACAGGGCTGGGCGCCTCAGTAGAAGAGCTTGCGCAGGTTCAGCGAGATCACCCGGCCAGTCGGATCGAGGAAGGCCGACTGGTAGATCAGCGGCGTCGGGCCGGCGGTGTCGCGCACCCGGATCGACTGGTCGAAGAGGTTGTTGGCCGAGAGGGTGATGCGCACGCCGCGCAGCAGCGGATATTTCCGCACCAGCTTCGGCTGCTGCGAGAAGTCGTCCCAGATGCGCAGGTTCACCGTGGCGATGTCGGAGAAGTCGAGCGCCCCGGCGCCGCCCGCCGCGCCGCCAGTCACGGTGGTGCCGCTGCGCCAGTTGGCGCTGAAACGTATCCCATAGCCGCCGTTGGTGTAGCCGAGCTGGCCCTCGAGCTCCTGCTGGTACTGCCCGCCGGTCCCGCCCGCCGGCGCGCCGTTCAAGAGGTCGAGCACCGGCCCGCCGGGTCGGACCAGGTACTGATCCTTGAAGAGGATGGTGTGGTAGAAGGCCACCTGGAAGCGCCCGCCAACCGGCGGCCCGTTGAAGCCGCCGCCCCCGCGTCCGCCGCCCCCACCGCGACCTCCGCCACCGCCTCGGCCGCCGCCGCCGAACCCCTGGAAGCCGCCGCTGCCGCCGCGCCCGCCGCCGGGCGGACCGCTACCCTCTTCGGGGCTCGGAGGTCCGCCGCCAGGACCACCGGGCCCCGCGCCGGGCGAACCGCTGCCTTCCGGTGGCGGCCCCTCGCCCGCATCGCCGGGCGCGCCGCCAGGAACCGCGCTGCGCGACCCGCCACCGCCCGGCCCGCGGCCGCCATTGCCACCCCCGCCGCCGCGTCGCCGGGTGAAGTTGCGCCGGTCGAAGGCGCGCGGGGCCGGTTGCTTGCCGACCGGGATCGACAGGTTGAAGCCCCAGCGCAGCTCCTCGCGATCCTGGCTGGCGAAGTTGACCGGGCTCAGATCCTCCTCGGTCAGCTCGCCATCGCCGCCACGCAGGAACCGGTCCGGGAAGGCCGCCTCGATCGCCGCCGTGGCGGCCGGGAAGGTCTCGATGGGGTCGTTGATGTGGCTCTGGAGGTAGTTGGCGGTGAAGCTGAAGTTCTGCTTGGGCCAGGGCCTGAGCGTCAGGCCGACTTTGAACACCTGGCGGTCATCGGCCTGCAGGTGCGGGTTGCTGCCGCTGACCTGGGTCACGTTCACCGTCTGCCCGGTGAGGTAGTCGAACACGGGCGTATCCGGCGTCACGATCACCGCCCCGTCGAGCTGGGCCAGGCTCGGCGCCGCGTGATCGTGGGTCTCGGAGATGATCAGGTTGTAGCCGGGCAGGGGCGTCCAGCTGACGCCGAAGCCCAGGGTGGGCAGCACCCCGAAATCCGAGAGGTGGCTCACTGCCATGTTGGCGTTGGCGGAAAGCTCGCCCAGGAACCCCAGCACGTGGTGGTCCTTGCTGGCCAGCGGCACATCGAGGTTGAGCTGCGCCGAGGCGTTGTTGCGCGACAGGCTCAGCGACTGCGGCAGGCCCCCGCCGCGCTGCACCCCGCCGCCCTGGGAGGTCGAATGCTCGAACGACTCGGCGTCGCCGATCTTAGCGCTGACGAAGAGGTCGCCGGCCGGCAGATGCAGCAGCGGCCCCTGCGCCAGCAGCTGGAGGTTGGCGGAGTCGGAGATCGACTCGGCCCGGTCCTGCGGCAGGCCCGGCAACTGGGCGAGCGGCAGCGGCGCGAAGGGGTCGAAGCTGGCCGAGCCCTGGTTCAGCATCGCCTGCAGGCCGGAGGCGTCCAGCCCCTCGCCGGTCTGGGTGACGCTGTCGCCGTGGTCGTAGGCGCCGGTCAACGAGAGCCGCCACGCTCCCTTGTCGCGATTGAGGGTCGTGCCGAGATGCGCGGTCCAGCCGTCGGTGCTCTGGGCCAGCGGCCGGGCGCCCGCCACATACCGGTCCACCATCACGCCTGAGGCGAAAGGCGAGAACGCATCCCCCGCCGGCACGTCCAGCGACACCCCGGCCAGGCCCTGCAGCGAGCGGCTGGACGTGCCGGCCAGTGTAACGTTCACCGTGGCGTTGATGCCGGCGAAGATCGGGCGAGCGTAGACAGCGTTGGCGGTCACGCTCTGCGTGGCCGGGACCAGGCTGCGGTCGCCGGCGATGTCGGTGGTGTTGGCGACGCCGGCGGTGGGGGCGAAGTCGGACAGGGCCAGCGGCTGCCCGCCAGCGGCCGACGCTGGCAACCCTGCCACCGTCACCGGCTGCCCGGCGAGCGCGCTGAGGCCCGGGTCGATCTCGGCCCCCAGTGTCCCCGCCACCACATTGCCGCCGAACGCGAAGGGCGCCGCGCGGCCCTCATCCGCCGCCAATCCGCGGTCGGCATAGGTGAGGCCGGACGCGGCCTGGTACTTCAGGTCGAGGTTCAGCCGGTTGTCGCGGCGCACCTGGAACTGGTCGACCTCGGCCTGGCCGGTGTGGTCGCCGCCCTGGCTGGTGGTCCCTGCCGCGCCCTCCACCGTGACCGCCCGGAAGCGCCGCTTCAGCACGATGTTCACCACCCGCTGGTCGGCCGAATAGCCGTACTTCAGCGACACCTCCTCGGGCAGGATGTCGACCCGCAGGATCGCCTCGGTGGGGATGTTCTGGATCTCGTTGAAGCTGGAGATCCGATGCCCGTTCAGCAGCACCACGGGGCTGGAAGCTCCGCGGCCGCGGTCGCTGCGGGTCTCCGGCGCCAACTCCTGCAAGAGCTCGGTGACGGTGCTGACCCCGTACGACTGCACGTCGGCCGGCGCGAGCTGGATCTCGGGGCGGATGTCGCCCACCACCGCACCCGGCTGCGGCGGCGGCTTGCCTGGGGTGACGGTCAGCTCGGAGACGGTCGGCGCGTCCTCATCGTCGCTGGTGTCCTGGTCGGCCGGCCGCGGCTTCGGCGGCGTGCGGCGTGGGTGCGGCGGGGCGGGCGGCTTGGGCGGCGTCGGAGCGGCGGCGGGCGGCGCAGCGGTTTGCGCCAGCACCTGCGGCGCAGCGCCGACCATCAGCGCCGCAGCCAGGACCGCCAGCGCGCGCCGCGCCCGCGCCGGGTCCACTCGTTTGCACATCACGCGCGGCGTCTCCGCTCGCAACCGCCGCCCCATGGCCGCAATCACCACGGCAAGGTGACGCTTTGATTGCGGCGGTTTGCCGAACTGTGGCGGAAGGGCGGCCGGGGGTGCGGCGATGCGCCGCTGGTCGCCTGCAGAATGCGAGGGGAGGGCAAAGAGCCCTCGCCCCCAAGCTCGACAGGCGTCCGTCGAACGCATGGAGGCAGTTTTTCCGATCGCTTGAGCGTGTCAAGGACGGGGCTTCGCCCCGCCGCTCCGCGGCCGCCCCGGCGAAGGCCGGGGCGGTCCTTGACACGCTCAAGCGATCGGAATCACGCTCAGCCATGCGATCGATGGACCATTCCGTCCGGGGATCGCGGAGAGCGGGGCGTGGTTCGTGTCGTCGGGCGCTTCGCTCCAGTCCTCGCCCTGTTGCTCGCCGCCTGCCACCAGGCCACTCCGCAGGAGACCGCGGCCAGCATGATCCATGGCTGCGCCGCCGAGGCCGCCGACGCCATCGACCCAAGCTGGGGTCCGCGCCAGGTCACCGGGACCTACCCGTCCACCAACGGCGTCGACGTGGTCATCAGCTCCGGCAAAGTGCAGGTCACCGCCAGCTGCGAGACGACCACCGGCTACTACACCACCATGCTGGCCCAGCTCGCCAAGGTGCAGGGTATCGAGCCTGTGCCCGGCCAGCTCTACCTGCCCGCCAAGGGCCGCTGGCTCACCGACGACGAGTTGCACGCCCGGCTCACCACCCTGCTGGCGCCGAAGCCGGACGAGTACTCGGGGTCCAGCTGGACGCCCAACGACCCGGGCGACTACCGCATCTCCGACCTCGCCGGCGCCCCCAGCACCGACTGCGCCGTGCTGCAGAGCAAGCTCGACCCCACCCACCAGCTGGTCACCTGCCAGGTCGCCACCGGGCATCGCTATTGGGTGGCCCAGGGCCTGCTCGCCCTGGAGGTGGCGCCACCGCCCGGCCTGCCGCCGATCCCGACGCCGCCGCCGACCAACTGGGCCACCCAGCCCTCCGGCGCCCCACCGCACTGAGCGCGGGCTTCAGTCCGCCGCCGTCGCCGGATCGCCCGCCGCCAGCCGGCCGCCTGCCAGCCAGGCCGCCAGCGCCGGGGTGAACTCGGCCTGCACCTTGGCCGCATAGGCCGCCAGCTGGTCCTCGCTGAACACGCCCTGCCAGCGCCCGTTGACGCCCTTGTAGAGGAAGCGCTGCGAGCCGCCCTGCCAGGCCGCCTCCGCGCCGGGCATCAGCGCCGCGCCATCGGCCCGCATCGCCTCGAACTCCGCCGCCCTGGTCAGCGCCTCCAGCGTCGCCGCCGGCAAAGCGATCTCCAGGTAGGCGGCGATGCGGGCGATCTCGCCGGCAAGGTCGGCCTTCAGGTCGGCGTAGTGCACCAGCAGCATGTTGGCCTGGCCGCGCGCCGCCCAATAGCTGCGCTCCATCTGCCAGTACGAGGCGCCCGCATCGCCATTGGCGCCGCCGTCGGTCAGCCAGCCGTCGAAGAAC
>DATAVF010000210.1:0-2623 GCA_036267835.1 Caulobacteraceae bacterium
GTCGAGGCCGCGACCTCTCGCTAGCCGTCGAGCGGAGCGCGACCCCACATCCGTCGGCCTTCGGCCGCCACCTTCTCCCGCAAGGGGAGAAGGACGGGGGCTACAAGCTGGCCAACGTCTCCAAGCTGGTCGGGTTCAATACAGTCCGGTGACGTCGTCGGGCTTCTTGCCCTTGGGCGGGGGCGCGTTCGGCGGCGGCAGGGCGCCGGGCGGCAGCAGCGGCAGCTGGTTGTAGGGGATCGGGCCCAGCGGGTTGACCCCTTCCGGCGCGATGGCGACCTTCGGCTCGGTGCCCGGCCGGAAGGCCTCGCGGATGCCGCGCACCATGGCGAACTTGGCGTTCTTCGGCGCGGTGAAGTCGTCCGGCGGATAGCCCTTCAGGGCCTCCTGCATGAAGGCGGTGAAGATCGGCACGGCGGCCACGGCGCCGGTCTCCCCCTCGCCCAGGCTGCGGTTGTCGTCGAAGCCCACGAAGATGCCGACCACCAGCTTCGGCGAGAAGCCCACGAACCAGGCCGAGCGGTAGTCATTGGTGGTGCCGGTCTTGCCGCCGACCGGGCGGCCGATCGCCAGCGCCTGGGTGGCCGTGCCGCGCTGCACCACGCCCTCCAGGTCGGAGGTGATCTGGTAGGCGGTGATCGGGTCCATCACCTGGGCGCCGGCCTCGGGGATGCGCGGGCTCTCGTCGCCGTTGAACCCCGCGTCGCAATGCGGGCAGTCGCGGCCGTCGGCCTTGAAGAGGGTCTTGCCCTCGCGGTCCTGCACCATCTCGATCAGGTGCGGCTCGATCTTGCGCCCGCCGTTGACGAAGGAGGCGTAGGCGCCGGTCAGCTTGAACACCGTCGTCTCGCCCGCGCCCAGCGCCATGGCCAGCACCTTGTCCATGTGGTCGACGACCCCCAGCCGCTCGGCCAGGGCGGCGATCCGGTTCATGCCGACGCCCTGGGCGAGGCGCACGGTCATGGTGTTGCGCGACAGCTCCAGGCCGCGGCGCAGCTGCAGGGGGCCATAGTACTTGTGCTCGTAGTTCTCCGGGCTCCAGACCGTGCCGTTGGCGCCCGGCAGGCTGATCGGGGCGTCGAGCACGACGCTGGCCGGCGTGTAGCCGCCCTCCAGGGCGCTCGCATAGACGATCGGCTTGAACGCCGAGCCGGGCTGGCGCAGCGCCTGGGTCGCGCGGTTGAAGCTGGAGAGCGAGAAGGAATAGCCCCCGACCATCGCCAGCACGCGGCCCGAGGTCGGCTCCATCGCCACCAGGGCGCCGTTGACGATCGGGATCTGCTTGAGCCGGAATCCGGGGCCCGCGTCGGCCGGCGCGACCCAGACGAGATCGCCCGAGCCGATGCCCTTGCCGCCCCGCGCCCAGGTCACGTCCTCGCCGGCCAGCGCGCCGGCCTGGCCGTCGATCGTGCGGATCCTCACCGTGCCGCCGCCCACGTCGGTGACCACCGCCGCGCGCCAGGTGCGCCGCTCGGCCGGCCGCGCGGACGTCTTGGCGACGTTCTGCCAGCCGGTCAGCGTCGTGACGTGGCCCCAGGCGCCACGCCAGCCGTGGCGGCGGTCGTAGCGCTCCAGCCCGTCCATCAGCGCCGTCCGCGCCGCGCTCTGCAGGCGCGGGTCGAGGGTGGTGCGCATGTAGTAGCCGCCTTCGTTCAGTCGCTCGCCCATGGTCGCCAGCCCCCGGCGGCGGACCTCCTCGACGAAATAGTCGGCGTCGCGGTACTTGGCCCGCGTCGGCTCCGGCTGGACCTTCAGGTCCTCGCGTTTGGCGGCCTGCGCCTCCGCCGGCGTCGCCCAGCCGGCCTCGACCATCTGGTCCAGCACCCAGTTGCGCCGGCCGATCGCGGCGGCCTTGTGGCGCACCGGGTGGTAGTTGTCCGGCCCCTTCGGCAGCGAGGCGAGATAGGCCATCTCCGCCAGGTCCAGGTCGCTGATCGACTTGCCGAAATAGTTGTAGGCCGCCGCGCCGACCCCATACGAGCGGTAGCCCAGCCAGATCTCGTTCAGATAGAGCTCGAGGATGCGCGACTTGGAGAGGGTGCGCTCCAGCTGGCGGGCGATCAGCGCCTCCTTCAGCTTGCGCCCGACCGTGGCGTCGTTGGTCAGGAGGATGTTCTTGGCCACCTGCTGGGTGATGGTCGAGCCGCTCTCCAGCCGCCGGCCCTCGGCGATGTTGACGATGTCCTTGGCGCCGGCCCGAAGGATGCCGGTGTAGTCCAGTCCGCCGTGGCGGAAGAAGTCGCGGTCCTCGGCGGCCATGAACGCCTCGGCGAGGCGGGGCGGGATGTTGTCATAGGGCACGAAGATGCGCCGCTCGCGGGAGAACTCGCCGATCAGCGTGCCGTCCCAGGCGTAGGCGCGGGTTGCGGTCGGCGGGTGATAGTCCGCCAGGTCCGAGGCGTCGGGCATGTCGTGCAGCAGCCATGCGGCCCACAGCGCCGTCGCCACGCCCGCCACCGCGACCAGGCTGAGCACGGCGACGCCGGTGATCACGACCCATCTGGCGGGTGGCTTCAAGTGACGCGAACCTCCGGGGACGCCCATCCCCCGGGGTTTCGTCTAGCCTGCGTCGGCCCGGGCGCCAACGGCGTCAGCAAGCCGCAACCCCGGAGCCCGCCCTTCT
>DATAVF010000211.1:0-23354 GCA_036267835.1 Caulobacteraceae bacterium
TCAGTGCAGCGACACCACGGCCAGTTCGTGGGCCTGGGCGGCGGCGATCGCGGTGGCCTTGTCAGTCATCACGGCGAGGCGGGCGCCGTCGGCGCCGTGCAGGGCGTAGAGCAGTTGATCCGGGTCGATGTGGAAGCCACGGATGTTTTCGGCCGGCGTGTTGGCCAGGATTTCGGCGCCGGTCACGGCGCGAAGATAGACCAGATCGGGCGCGCCGAGGGCGGCGAACGCCTCAGTAGTCAGATGATGCGGTGTCATTACGACCACCTCCTATTCGAAGCTACTAACGCACCCGGGCGCGGGCGGTTCAGCCCGCCGTCCGGATGGGGATATGCTTCACGTTTCTCTCCGGCTCGGGGCGGAAAAGGTCGATGTGGAGCAGGCCGTGCTCCAGCGTCGCCCCCTCAACCGCCAGGCCGTCGGCGAGGATGAAGCTGCGCACGAACCCGCGCGCGGCGATGCCGCGGTGCAGGTAAGCGCGCTCGCCGTCCGGCCCATCCCGGCGGCCGACGACGTTGAGCTGGTTGTCCTCCAGCGTCACCTCGAGCTGGGTCGGGGTGAAGCCGGCGACCGCCAGGGTGATGCGCACCCGCGCCTCGCCCAATTCCTCCACATTGTAAGGCGGGTAGCCCTCGCCGGCCGCCTTGGCCGCGCGCTCGATCAGGGCGCGGGTGTGGTCGAAACCAAGCAGGAAGGGACTGTCGAAGAGCGGCGGACGGTTCATGTTGGCGAGCCCTCGCGTGAAGCGACTCGGCCGTCCCCGCGCCCCTGAAGCGGCGACGCGGGAACGGCGCTTACCCTAAGTGGCGATGCCCGGGCGGGGCTTCAAGCTGTGGCATGGGCGCCGGCGCTGCCGCCGGCGATCTTGCCGAACACCGAGCCGGCCATCAGGCCCGAGCCGCCGGGGTAGTTGTTGTAGAAGAGGCCGCCGACCAGTTCGCCCGCCGCATAAAGGCCGGGGATGGCCTCGCCTTCCTGGTCGATCACCTGGCCGCCGCGATCGATCTTCAGCCCGCCGAAGGTGAAGGTGACGCCGCAGGTGACGGCGAAGGCGTCGAATGGCGGCGTATCCAGTGGATTGGCCCAGTTGGATTTGGGCACTGTGAGGCCCAGCGTGCCGCGGCCGTCCTTGATGTTGGGATCGAAGGGGACGTCGATCTTCACCGCTTCGTTGAAGGCGCGCAGCGTTGCCAGCGCGCTGGCCGCATCCACGTCTTCCAGCTTGCCCACGAGCTCTTCCAGGGTGTCGGCGCGGACGCGGGTGGCGCGCTTGATCCGGTATTCGTCGCGCAGCAGCGGGGCCACCTTGGCGTCGAAGACCTGCCAGGCGAACTGGCCGGGCTGGGCCAGGATGGCCCGGCCGTACTTGGCGTAGGTGAAGTTGCGGAAGTCCGCGCCCTCGTCGACGAAGCGCTCGCCGGCGGCATTGATCAGTACGCCCAGCGGATAGGAGTGCTTCTGGAAGCCGTCGCCCACCTCAAGGTCGCCGAACTCCGGCGCGTTGCGGTCCCAGCCGACGGCATGGCAGCCGGACCAGTTGCCATAGGCTGCGGCGCCCGCGTCCAGCGCCATGCGGATGCCTTCGCCGGTGTTGAAGCGGGTGCCGCGCACCTTGGCCAGGTCCCAGCCCGGACCGAGGTAGCGGGTCCGCCACTCGGGATTGGACTCGAAGCCGCCGCAGGCCAGCACCACCGCCTTGGCGCGCACCTCGGCCGTCTGCCCGCCTTGGCGGACGATGACGCCGTGCACACCGTCGTCATCAACGATCAGCCCGGTTGCCTTGGCGCCGAAACGGATCACCACACCGGCTGCCCGGGCCAGCCGGTAGAGCGTGTCGACCAGCCCCGGCCCACCGCCCCAGGCCTCGACCGTCAGCCCGCCCCAGAACTTGAAGCGCCCGTCGATGCGATAGGCCTGCCGCCCCCAGATCGGCATGAACCGCACGCCCCGGCCCTGCATCCAGCGCATGGTCGGCCGGCTGCGGGTCACCAGCAGTTCGCAGAGTTCCGGATCGGTGCGGTATTCGGTGATCCGCCCCATGTCGTCGAAGAACTGGCCCTCGGTATAGGTCCCGAAATCGGCGCTCGCCACCTCGGCGTCGGTGAGGTCGGGCATCAAGGCGCGCAGGTCGTCCACCCCATCATAGACGCAGCGGAACGCGCCCGCGGTGAAGCTGCTGTTGCCGCCGCTCTCAGCCTCCGGCGCCCGCTCCAGCACCAGCACCCGCGCGCCGGCCTCGGCCGCGGCCAGAGCGGCGCAGAGCGCCGCGTTGCCGGCGCCGACGACGATGACGTCCAGGGGTTCGGTCATGGTTGGCCTCCCAGTCGCTCCTCACCCGTGAAACGGGGGAGGGGACCATGCGGAGCATGGTGGAGGGGGCGCGTCCAATCTCCAAGTGGGGTTCCCCCTCCGTCGCGCTTTGCGCGCCACCTCGCTTCGCAAGGGAGGAGTGGCTAAAGGGCGCTCGCCTTCGCGGGTTCCTCGGGTTGCGCCACCCGCTGCAGCACCGCGAACAGCTGTGCGACTTCGATCGGCTTGGCGACGAAGTCGTCCATGCCGGCGGCGAGGTATTCGCCGACCTGGTGGGCCATGGCGTTGGCGGTGAGGGCGATGATGGGCGTGCGCGGGCGGCCGAGCGCGGCTTCGCGGCGGCGGATGGCGCGGGTGGCGGCGGGGCCGTCGAGGCGGGGCATCTGCACGTCCATCAGCACCACGTCCCAGGGCTCGCGCTCCCAGGCTTCCAACGCCCCCTCGCCATCGCCGACCAGGGTAAGCTCGACGCCGAGCTGGCCCAGCAGGGTCTTCAGCACCAGCTGGTTGATGGCGTTGTCCTCGGCGGCGAGCACACGCAACGCCGGCGCGGTGGGCGGCGGCTCGGCCGGCGCCGTCTCCGGCCCTGGCGCGGCGACGGCGGCGCGGGGCAACGGCAGCGAGGCGGTGAAGCTCGCACCCTGGCCAAGCCTGCTCCGCACTTCGATGCGGCCGCCCATCAGCTCGACCAGCTGTCGGCAGATCGACAGGCCGAGGCCGCTGCCGCCGTATCGGCGCGTGGTCGAAGCGTCGGCCTGTTCGAACTTCTGGAACAGCCGCTGCACGGCTTCCGGCGCGATGCCGATGCCGGTGTCATCGACCCGCAGACGCACCCAGTCGCCGCGCCGGGTGATGGCCACCCGCACCGCGCCGGCCTCGGTGAACTTCACCGCGTTGGAGACCAGGTTGTAGAGCACCTGGCGCACGCGGGTCGCATCGCCTCGGCACATGCCGCGTGCGGCAGGGCTCACGTCCAGCTCCAGCGCCACGCCCTTCTGCTCAGCCAGCGCCACGAAGGCATGGGTGACGCCCTCAGCGGCCGCACCGAGGTCGAACGCTTCCGCCTCGAGCTCCAGCTTGCCGGCCTCGATCTTGGAGATGTCGAGCACGTCGTTGAGGATGGCCAAGAGGCTCTGGCCGGACTCGCGCACCACCTCCAGCCGGCCGCGCTGGGTCGGCGCCAACTCGTCGGCGGCCATCGCCTGAGCCATGCCGAGCACGCCGTTCAGCGGCGTGCGGATCTCGTGGCTCATGGTGGCGAGGAACTGGCTCTTGGCCTGATTGGCCGACTCCGCCGCCGCGATGGCCTGGATCAGCCGCTGCTCGGCCTGCTTGGCCGCGGTGATGTTGCGGATCGCGCCGACCAGCCGGACGGGCCGCCCGTTCTCCTCGAAATAGGCGATGGCCGACTGGACCCAGATCTCCTTCCCGTCCGTCCGGGCGATCCGATACTGCGGCTGGTGCGGCGCACCTTCCTCGATATGCCTGCGCCAGGACTCGCGCACCATCTCGCGATCGCGCTCGTCGATGGTCAGGTAGATGTCGCGATAGAGGCTGTCGTAAGTCTGCGGCTGCTCGAAGAAACTGTCCTCGGCGCCGGCCTTGAAGAGGATGCGGCCGACGTAGTCCAGCTCCCAGACGTGCACCTCGGCGAGGGTCAGCGCCAGGTTCAGCCGCTCCTTGGATCGCTCGGCGACGGTGAGCGCCGCCTTCAGCTCGGTGACGTCGCTGGCGGTGATCACGAGACCGGCCACGGCGCCGTCGGCGTCCCGCCAGGCGGTGGTCTGGACCTGCATCCAGGCCGTGCTGCCGCTGTCACGCCTCACTGCCAGCGGCGGCCCGACAGCCGGTTCGCCCGCCAGGGTTCGGGCGCACTGTTCGCGGATAAGCTCGAAGTCGGGCAAGATCTCGGAGAGGTGGAGGCCTGTCATCGGTCTGTCGCCGAAGCCGACCGCCTCGCGCTGCACCCGGCTGGCCGCCACCACGCGCAGGTCGCGGTCGGTCATCACCAGCGAGATCGGCATCGTCTCGACCAGGGCCGATAGCCGGGTCCTGACGACGTCGAGCGCCCGTTCGGCCTCATGCGTCGCCTGGGCCGCCTTGGCCCTCGCCCACTCGTCGGCGACGAAATCGGCCAGATCCTGCAGGCGCGCCGCCTTGGCGGCGTCGTAGGGCCGGGGAATCATCGCCGCGCAGCAGAGCAGGCCGGGCGACGAGCCGTCGGCGAGGCGGATGGGCGCGCCTACGTAGGAGCGCAGATAAGGCGGACCGGTCACTACGCCGAGCTGGCTGAAGTCGGGATCGAGCGTGGCGTCCTCGAGCCAGAGCAGCTCGCCCGAGCTGATCACGCGCTCGGCGACGGGATCGTCGGGGTCGAACCGCTCGTCGTAGCCGCGGCTGCGCCATGCCACCCCGTCCTGCATCAGGATGATCAGGGCGTCGCCGCCCGGCAGCAGCGACCTGGCGATGCGCGTGGCGCGATCGAAGACCGCGATCGACAGGTCGAGGCCGAACGGGCGCTCCTGCGACGCGGCGGTGCTGACGCGATCGGCGGACAAGGCTCGCGGGCGCTCCCTAGTCGCGCGGGTCGTTCCCTGCCCGCGCCGACCTCCCAGCCTACGACGGCCGCGTTAATACCGCCTTCGTTGGCGTACGACGCGTTGTCGCAGCAGTGGGATTACGAAGCGGCCGCCGCCTGGGCTTCTTCGGCCGCCGCCTTCGCTGCCGGATAGTCGGCCTTGCCGTTGGCAGCGCGCAGGGGGCGCACCGCGATGAACACGCGCTTCGGCGTCTTGTATCCGGCGAGCGAGCGCCGGACGTGCGCCCGCAGCGCGGCCTCGTCGAGTTCGTGGCCTTCGGCCAGCTGCACCACGCCGGTGACCGACTGGCCCCACTTCTCGTCGGGCAGGCCCACCACCAGGGCGTCATCGACCGAGGGGTGGGTCTTCAGCGCCTCTTCGACCTCTTCGGGGAAGACCTTCTCGCCGGCGGTGTTGATGCAGGCGTTGCCGCGGCCCAGCAGGGTCAGCGAGCCGTCAGCTTCCACCGTCACCCAGTCGCCCGGGATCGAGTAGCGCTCGCCGGCGATGGTGCGGAAGGTGCGCGCAGTCTTGGCCTCGTCCTTGTAGTAGCCGAGCGGGTTGGGGCCCTTGATGGCGATCATGCCGGCGACGCCGGAGCCGGGCTCGACCGGCTGATCGTCTTCGTCGAACACCTTGCAGCGCTCCCCCAGCATGAACTTGGCGGTCGGCGTCTCGACCCCCTTGGCCATCACCGACGCGCCCATGCCCAGCGCTTCCGACGACGAGAAGCCATCGCTGAGCATCACCTGCGGCATGTGTTCCAAGAGGCCGCGCTTGATCTCGACGCTCCACATCACGCCGGACGAGACGATCATGGCCAGCGACGAGACGTCGTACTTGCCGGGGTTGGCCTCCAGCGCGGCCAGGATCGGCCGGGCGAAGCTGTCGCCCACGATGGCCATCGACTGCGGCTTGTGGGTCTCGATGGCGCGCAGCAACTCCTCGGCGTCGAAGGTTTCGCCCTCCAGGGTCACCACCGAGCCGCCGGCCAGCATGGCGCCCATGGCGGTGAGCAGGCCGGTGCCGTGCATCAGCGGCGGCGCCGGCAGGGTGCGGCCGCCGGGGCCGACCTTGGCGGTGTACTCTGCCAGCTCCTCGACGTTCTCCGGCACCGGCCCCATGCGGCGCGCGGCGGCGAGGGTGATCTCGCGCAGGTCGTTGTGGGTCCACATCACGCCCTTGGGCATGCCGGTGGTGCCGCCGGTGTAGATGAAGAACTGGTCGTCGCCGGAGCGCTGGATGTCGAGCGGGCCGCCGTTGCCGTCAGCGGCGAGGCGGGCGAAGGGCTCGGCGAAGGGGGCGGTCTTGCCGTCAGGCGTGACCTCGATCCAGGTCTTCACATTGGGCAGGCGCGGCTGGATCTGCATCACCGCGTCGCGGAACTCGGAGGCGTAGACCACCGCTTGGGCGTCGGAATTGTCGAAGATGTACCAGACCTCTTCGGGCGTGTAGCGATAGTTGACGTTGACGTGGGTCATCCGCGATTTGAAGCCGGCCGCCAGCGCCATCATGTATTCGGGGCGATTGCGCATGTAGATCGCGATCTTGTCGCCCGGCTGGGCGCCCCGGGCGATCAGGCCGCGGGCCAGGTTGTTGGTCGCCTTATTGGCCTCGCCCCAGGTGATGGTGCGATCACCGTGGATGAAGGCCGGCGCGTCGGGCGGCAGCACCGGGCCGATGGCGTCGAGCATGTCGCCGAAATTCCAACCCACGCGTCTCTCCTCGTTGTCGTTCTTGTGTGTGCAGCTCAGGCGTTGCGCGCCATCAGCCCGCCGTCCACCGGGATGGTGACGCCGGTCAGGTAGGAGGCGGCGGGCAGGCAAAGGCTGAGCGTGATGTGCGCCACTTCCTCCGGCTCGCCATAGCGGCGCATGGCGGTGCGGCGGGCGGCGAAGGTGGTCTTGGCGTCGTCGGGGATGCCGCGGGTCATGCCGGTGTTGATCGGCCCCGGGCAGATGCAGTTGACCGTGACGCCTTCCTTGCCGAGTTCGACCGCCAGCGCCCGCGTCAGGCCGGTGACGCCGGCCTTTGCCGCCGCGTAGACCGAGTCCCGCGCCGTCGCGCCCAGCGCCTCGGTCGAGGCAATGTTGACGATGCGCGGGCTCTTCGACTTGCGCAGGAAGGGCAGGGCGGCGCGGATGATGCGCGGATGGGCGGTGAGCAGGATCGGCAGGGCGCGCTCCCATGCCGCTTCGTAGTTTTCCGCATCGATCGGCGCGCCGGCGCTGACGCCGGCGTTGTTGACCAGGCAGTCGAGGCCGCCGAAGCGCTCGGCGATTTCAGGTACGATGCGCGCAATGGCGGCGGCGTCCGACACGTCGAGCGCCCAGGCCACGGCCTCGCCGCCCTCGGCGCGGATGTCGGCGGCGACCGCGTCGCAGTCGGCCTGGCGCACGTCGGTGACGGCCACCTTGGCGCCCTCTCGGGCGAAGACGTGAGCGGTGGCGCGGCCCATGCCGCTAGCGGCGCCGGTGACCAGCACCACGAGCCCCTTCACGGAGCGGCTGAGATCGGGAACAGGGTCCATCCGGAACGAAGGGCGGCCTTTACGCCAAGTCCGTCAAGCGGGTAGGGCAGGTGACATGCTCGAGCACCTCAAAGACAACAACCGGACCTGGGCGGCGCGCAAGGTGGCCGGCGACCCGGGCTTCTTCCGCCGGCTCGTCGGCCAGCAGGCGCCGGAATACCTGTGGATCGGCTGCTCAGACAGCCGCGTGCCGGCCAACGAGATCGTCGACCTCGATCCGGGCGAGATGTTCGTGCACCGCAACATCGCCAACCTGGCCCCGCCGCAGGACGCCAACTATCTGTCGGTGCTGCAGTTCGCCGTCGAGGTGCTGAAGGTCAAGCACGTTCTGGTGGTGGGCCACTACGGCTGTGGCGGCGTGGCCGCGGCGGTGGACGGGCGCCGGCGTGGCCTCGTCGACCACTGGCTGCACCCGATCCGCGAAGTCGCCCACGACCACGCGGCCGAACTCGACGCCTGCGACGGCGAACGCGCGCGCCTCGACCGCCTGTGCGAGCTCAACGTGATGCGCCAGGTGAGGAACGTGGCCTCCGACCTCTTCATCCAGGACGCCTGGGCCCGCGGCCAGGAGGTGAGCGTGCACGGCTGGGTCTACTCGCTCGGCACCGGTCTGGTGAACGACCTCGGCGTCACCGTCCGCAGCCCGCGCGACTACGAGCGTATGGTTCCTCACCCGTAGGCGGAGGCTCAAATGTCGAGCAGCGCGTTTGACGCGGCCTCGATGCGCTCCTGCATGGTGCGCATGAAGTCGGCGCGCTTGAGGCCGGCGGGGAGCGGTTCGAGATATTCGAACACGATCACGCCCGGCTTGCGCAGCAGCGCCTGCCAGTGGACGCCCGAGTTGGTGGCCACCAGGCAAACCGGCAGGGCGAGGTCGCGGTAGAGGGCGGCGACGCCTGGCTGGTAGGCGCCAGCGACACCCGGCTTGCCGCGGTGGCCTTCGGGGAAGATCAGCAGCTGGCGGTCCTCGGCGAGCCGGTCCTGGCCGTCGTTCACCAGTTGCTTCAGCGCCTTGGATCCGCCTTCGCGGTCGACCACGACCTCGCGCTGCTTCCAGGCGTACCAGCCGAAGAACGGGATCCGCATCAGCTCCTTGCGCATGACGAAGCAGCCGTCGGGGAGCCAGACGAACTGGGCGAAGACGTCGAACATGCACTGGTGCTTGGCGGCGATCAGCGCCCGCCCACTCGGCATGTGCTCGCGTCCCCTGAGCTCGACCCGGATGCCGCAGATGACGCGCAGCATCACCAGGATCCCGCCGGCCCAGAAGCGAAAGGCCGCCACCGTCCAGCTGCGCGGCGCGATCAGGCACGGCAGGCAGATGACGCAGAGCACGGCCGACCACACGTAGAAGACCAGCGCGAAGATGAGGGAGCGGGCAAGAGTCATCGGTGTCAGCCCCTCTGTGGCGCAGCGGCCGGCTTCGGCCCCAGGCCCAGCAGCGTCTCGCGGCCCAGCACCGCCAGGTATTTGAAGTATTCCAGGATCATCCGCTCAGCGCCGGTCTGGGTCTTCCACCAGTCGCCGGGGTGCAGTTCGCCGGTGGCGACGGGGTAGGGGATGATCTTGGCCTCGGGCATGGCCGCCTTCAGTTCCAGCCGGGCGCGGGGCATGTGGAAGTCGGCGGTGACCAGGATCAGGGTGGTGTAGCCCTTGGCCCTGGCCCACTCGGCGGTCTCGCGGGCGTTGCCTTCGGTGTTGAGGGCAGTGAAGCCGAGGTCGACGCAGCAGTCGAACATCGGCTTGTCCGCCCCGGTCAGGGTCTGCAGCTCGGGCCGGGTGACCTGGCGGCTGACGCCGCTGATCAGCATGCGCTTGGCTTTGCCGGATTCGAGTAGCTGCAGCGCGGCGGCGATGCGCTCGTCGGAGTGGCCGGTCAGGGCGACGACGCCATCCGCGACGGGCGGCGCGGCGGCCGGCGTCGAGCGGTCGATGCGGCCGGCGAAGGCGAGCAGGCCCGACGTCCAGATCAAGAGGACCACGAAAAGGATCGCCAAGGTTCTCATGGCTTGCCCGCCAGGGCGGCCATCGCGGTCAGCCGCGCGGTGACCGCCGCGACCAGGGCGCCCAGCACTGGAAACGGCGCCGGCGCGGCGAGGTCGGACCAGGCGATCGGCAAGAGGGCGGTCAGCTGCTCGTCGCCGGCGCTGGACAGCTTAACCGCCGCCGCCGCCCCAATCGCCAGCACGGCGCCGACCAGCGCCGCCTGGGCGACAGAGCGGGCGAACCTTGCCTGGAAGAGCCGGGCGATGAAGCCATCGGTGGCGCCGGCGAGGTGCAGCGCTTCGACCACCTCTCGGCGCGCCGCCAGCCCCTCGCGAGTGGCGAAGGCGATCACGGCGCCCAGCGTCGACAGGATCAGGGCGAAGAACCCCGCCCCGATGGCCGCCACCGCCGCGCCGGCGCGCATGATCTGGGCCGCCCAGCGGCTGTGGTCGTCGACGTCGGCGTCGAGGCCCTCGTCCTTCAGGGCCTGGCGCAAGGCGTCGCCGGTGGCCGGCGCCTTGGGGTCGAGCTCGACCGCGATCAGGCGCGGCGTCGGCAGGTCGGCCGGCAGGCCGCCAGGGCCGATCCAGGGCGCCAGCAGGGCCGCGGTCTTGGCGTTGTCGAGCGGCAGGGCCTGGGCGACGCCCTTGACGCCGGCCACCGCCTCCTCGGCCCGCGCGGCGGCCTCGTCTGGCGTATCCGATCCCTGCGGTCGCACGATCACCGTGGCCGAGCCGGTCAGCTCCGAGCGCCATCCGGCGGCGGCCCGCTCGCCGGCCAACGCCCCCACCGCAGCGAGGCCGGCCAGGAACGACAGCGCCGCGATCACGAACAGCAGCGCCAGGCCGCGCCCGTCGCGCCTGGGCAGCAACGGCGCCGGCCACCAGCGCTCGGGGTCAAAGGCAAGGCTCATGTCGCGGCATCTGGAGCGAACCCAGGCGCTGGCGCAAGCCGCCCGGCTTCCAGATGCAGCACCGGCATGCCGGAGCGCGCCACCAGGTCGGTGTCATGGCTGGCGATCAACACCGTCGCGCCCACCCGGTTGAGCTCCAGGAAGAGGCGCAGGATGCGCAGGCCCATGGCCTCGTCGACATTGCCGGTAGGCTCGTCGGCCAGCAGGATGTCGGGCCGGTTGATCACGGCGCGGGCGATGGCGAGGCGCTGCTTCTCGCCGCCGGAGAGCGCCGGCGGCATCGCGTGCATGCGCTCGCCGAGGCCCACCCAGCCCAACAGATCGGCCACGTCCGAGCGGTAACCCGCCGGCTTGCGGCCATCGATGCGCGGAGCCAGCGCGGCGTTGTCGAAGACGTTGAGGTGATCGAGCAGGCGGAATTCCTGGAACACCACCCCGATGCGCCGCCGCATCATCGGCCGCTCGGCGCGTTTCAGCAGCGCGAGATCCTGGCCGAAGATTTCGATCCGGCCACGCGAAGCCTGCTCGGCGAGGTAAATTAGCTTCAGCAGCGTCGATTTGCCCGACCCCGACGCGCCAGTGAGGAAATGGAAGGAGCCGCGGGGCAGTTCGAAGGAAATATCCTTCAAAACCTCGGCCTCGCGGCCGTAGCGCATCGACACGCCCTCGAAGCGAACCACAGCTTGCGAGGGGTCAGGCGCTGGCTGGCGGGCTGGCCGGGCGATGGGCTTCCTGGACATGAGGGCCGAAATCGGCAACCTCGAACGGGGTTTCGCTTGGGCGTCCGATTCGCGTCTCATGATACTGACCTGCCCGGAGTGCGCCACAGGCTATTTCGTCGAGGACGGTCAGATCCGTGCGACGGGACGCGCGGTGCGTTGCGCCGCGTGCAGCCATCGCTGGACTGCCTATCCGGAGCGGCCGCTCGAGCTGGTGACCTCCGACGAGGAGGGCGCGGTCGCCAAGGAAGCGCCGGCGCCGGGGCCGGAGGCCGCGCCCCTCACCGGCGATGACCTGCCCCGCGTGTTCCGCGGTCGCGTCGAGGAAGAAAAGCGCCTGCGCAAGGCGGCGCTCAACGGCGTGGTCTATGCCGTCGCCGGGCTGGCGGTGGTGGTGGTCATCGGGCTGGCGATCGTGTTCCGCGAGGGCGTGGTGCGCGGCTGGCCGCAGACCGCCTCGCTCTACGCCGCCATCGGCCTGCCGGTGAACATCACCGGCCTCGTGATCGAACAGGTGCATGCCGAGACCGTGCTGCAGGACGGCCACGCCGCCTTCGCCGTCTCCGGGGTGATCCGCAACATCACCGACCGCGCGGTCGACTCTCTGCCGCTGAAGATCACCGTCTACAACGCCGAGAACAAGCCGGTTGCCGGCCAGATCGCGGTGCTGTCCAACAAGCGCGTGCCGCCGGGCGAGACGCGCCACTTCGTCACCATGATCCTCGACCCACCGGCCTCGTATGCGGGGCTGCAGGTGGAATTCCTGCTGGGCGCGGCGCCCAACATCGCCCACGCGACCGCGACGGTCGGGCCGACGCCCACGCCGGGCTCGGGAACGCCCGGCTTCTCGCTGCGCGGGCCGTCCGACGCGACGCCTGACAGCAACGCCGCGAGCAATGCGCCGGCCGCCAATACGCTGACCGTGCCGCCGCCCGCGCCGGCGTCGGCGCCCGCCCCCACGAACGCCGCAGCCCCGCAGTGAGCGAGGCGCCGGAGGTGCTGGAGGTGCTGCTTACCGAGGCGCAGGTGAACGCCCGCGTCGCCGACCTGGCCGCTCGCCTGGCACCGCACGTCGCCGATGACGCGGTGGCCGTGTGCCTGCTGACCGGCGGGCTCTGGTTCGCCGCCGACATGACCCGGGCGCTGGCGCGGATCGGACGACATGTAGCCTTCGACGCGCTCTGGCTGGCCTCTTACGGCGATAGCAAGACCAGCCGGGGCCGCTGCCAGGTGCGCGCCGACCTGCAGCGCCCGTTGGCCGGCCGCCAGGCCCTGGTGCTCGACGACGTGGTCGACACCGGCGTCTCGCTCAGCGAAGCCGCCCGCCTGGTGCAGAGCGCCGGCGCCCGCGAGGTCATTACCTGCGTCTTCGCCCGCAAACCCTGGCCGACGCCCCGCGACCTGGAACCCGACTTCAGCGCCTGGGACGCTCCGGCGCGGTTCCTCGTAGGCTACGGGATGGACGCGGCGGGCCAACTGCGCGGGCTGCCGTACATCGGCGCGGCTGACTGAGGTTTGCCGCTATTTTCCAATAAGTTGTGTCATCCCCGAAGCTGCGCAGCGGCTATCCTGGGATCTCCGAGCGTCGGCGCCCGGATGAGGTCCCGGACAGATCGCTTCGCGGTCTTCCGGGCTGATACTTTTGGTTTGGGGTGGCGCTTCCCAGTCTACAGCCAGGACGGCAGGCGTTCGCGCTTCAGCATTTCGTCGTAGCTCGGCCGGTCGCGGATCACCGCGTACTTGCCGCCCTTGACCAGCACTTCGGCCACCAGCGGGCGGCTGTTGTATTCGCTCGACATCGCCGCGCCGTAGGCGCCGGCGGTCATGAAGGCCACTAGGTCGCCGGCGGCCAGCGGGGGCAGCAGCCGGTCGCGAGTGAAGGTGTCGCCGGTCTCGCAGATCGGGCCGACCACATCGTATGAGACCTGGGCGCCGTGGCGCGGGGCCACGGGCCGGATGTCGTGATAGGCCTCGTACATCGCCGGGCGGATCAGGTCGTTCATCGCCGCGTCGAGCACCAGGAAGCGGCGGCCGTCGGGGCGCTCGTGGATGTGGATCACCCGGGCCAGCAGCACCCCGGCGTTGGCGGCGATCATGCGCCCGGGCTCGAACGCCAGCTGGATGTCGAGGCCGTGCACGACGCCGCCGACCATGGCCGCGTACTCGCTCGGCAGCGGCGGGTCGGGCTGGTCGAAATAGGGCACGCCGAGGCCGCCGCCCAGGTCGAGGCGCTCGACCGTCAGGCCCTCGCCGCGCAGGCGTTCGACCAGGTCGCGCATCTTGACGAAGGCGGCGCGCAGCGGGCGCAGGTCAGTGATCTGGCTGCCGATGTGGCAGGCGACGCCGAGCGGCTTCAGCGAGGCGATGTTGCTGGCCCGGGCGTAGAGCCGCTCGGCCTCGCTGAGCGAAACGCCGAACTTGCTCTCCAGGTGGCCGGTGGTGATCTTGTCGTGGCCGCCGGCGCCCACCTCGGGGTTGACCCGGATGGCGAGCGGCGCGCGCACCCCCTTGTCGGCCGCGATGCGGGCCAGGAGGGCCATCTCCGGCTCGGACTCGATGTTGATCTCGGCGACGCCGGTATCGAGCGCGAACGCCAGCTCGTGCGCGGTCTTGCCGACGCCGGAGAAGACGATGCGCTTGGGCGGCACGCCGGCCGCCAGGGCGCGGCGGATCTCGCCCTCGGAGACGGTGTCGGCGCCTGCGCCCAGCCTGGCCAGGGTGCGCACCACGGCCACGTTGGAGTTGGCCTTCAGCGCGTAGGCGATCAGTGGCGAGATGATCTCCGGCTGTGCCGTCAGCGCGCCCAGCAGCACCTGGTAGTGCCGCTCCAGCGTCGCGGACGAGTAGACGTAGACCGGCGTGCCCACCGCTTCGGCGATCTGGGCCAACGGGACGTCTTCGCAGGCAAGCTCGCCCCCCTTGAGCTCGAAGTGGTTCAACGATCGCTCATTGCGGGTTGGGGTTGGCCGAGCCGGACGGATTGGTGCGCTCGCCGGGGATCGGGTTGTCCTGCACGGGACCCGGGTCGGTGTAGGGCGTGATCGCCGGGTTCTGCTGCTGGATCGGCTTGCCGGCCGCGGTGGCGTTGCTGGCCGAGTCGGCCTGGTTGCGCTGTTGCTCGGCGGCGCGGGCGCGCTCAGCGGGGCTGGGCGCCGGGCGCTCGAGATCGGCCTGCTTGCCGCACGCGGCGAGGGCGCCCGCCAGGCTGAGGCCGGTGATGCCCAGCAGGATGGGGCCGAGGATCAAGGTGCGTCTCACTTGAGTATCTCCTTCCAGCGCGCGACTTCGCCGCGCACCCGTTCGGGCGCTGTCCCCCCGAAACTGGTCCGGCTGGACGCCGACGCCAGCGGCGTCAGCACGTCGTAAACGTCCTTGGCGATGCCGGGTTCGAGACCCTGCAGCTCGGCCAGCGACAGGTCGGCGAGCTCGACGCCCTTGCCCTCGGCCAGCTTCACCGCCTGGCCGGCGACGTGGTGGGCCTGGCGGAAGGGCATAGCGAGCCGGCGCACCAGCCAGTCGGCGAGATCAGTGGCCGTGGCGTAACCGACGCCGGCCGCGGCGGCCATCCTGGCGGGGTTGGCCTTGAGGTCGGCGGCCATGCCGGTCATGGCGGTCAGCGCCAGCTCCAGCGCGTCGAACGCCTCGAAGGCGGGGACCTTGTCCTCCTGCATGTCCTTCGAATAGGCGAGCGGCAGGCCCTTCATCACCACGGCCAGCGCCGTGAAGGCCGAGAGCACGCGGCCGGCCTTGGCGCGGGTCAGCTCCGCGGCGTCGGGGTTGCGCTTCTGCGGCATGATCGACGAGCCGGTGGTGAAGGCGTCCGACAGGGTGATGAAGCCGAACTGCGGCGTCGTCCAAAGCACGATCTCTTCGGCGAGGCGCGACAGGTTCAGCGCCAGGATCGACGCGGCGGCCAGGGCCTCCAGCGCGAAGTCGCGGGTCGAGACCGCATCCAGGCTGTTGGCCAGCGGCGCGTCGAAGCCGAGGGCGCGGGCGGTCATCTGGCGGTCGATCGGGAACGAAGTGCCGGCCAGGGCCGCCGCGCCCAGCGGGCTCTGGTTCATCCGGGCGCGGGCGTCGGCGAAGCGGCCGGCGTCGCGGCCCAGCATCTCGACATAGGCCATCAGGTGGTGGCCGAAGGTCACCGGCTGGGCGCTTTGCAGGTGGGTGAAGCCGGGCATCAGCGTCGCCGCGTGGGTCTCGGCCTGGGCGACGAGCGCGCGCTGCAGGTCCAGGATCTGCTCGACGGTGCGGTCGCAGGCGGCGCGGACCCAGAGCCGGAAGTCGAGCGCGATCTGGTCGTTGCGGGAGCGGGCCGTGTGCAGTCGGCCGGCGGCTGGGCCGATCAGCTCCTCGAGGCGCTTCTCGACGTTGAAATGGATGTCCTCGAATTCATCGCGGAACGGGAAGGTCCCGGCGTCGATCTCGGCCTCGATGGCGGCGAGACCGCCCTGGATCGCCTCGGCGTCGGCCGCCGGGATGATGCCCGTCGCGGCCAGCATGGCGACGTGCGCCTTCGAGCCGGCCAGGTCCTCGGCGGCCAGGCGCCGGTCGAAGCCGATCGAAACATTGATCGCCTGCATGACCGCGCCGGGCTTGGCGGAGAAGCGCCCGCCCCATAGTAAGTGCCCTTGAGGGGCTGCTGTTTTCGATGACATGGGAAGCGTTGTGATGCGAAACTTCAGGCGGCTGGCCGCGGGAGCCTGCGCCGTGATCGGCGCAGCGGCGGCTCTATACGTCATCCCCGGCTGCACCTCCAATCCCACCAACCTGAAGAGTCTCGCCACAGGCCAGATGAAGAGCCTGGTGGTGGTCGACAAGCCCTCGCCCGAACCCACGACCAGCTTCGCCGACGAGGCCGGGAAGCTTCACACCCTGGCCGAGTTCAAGGGCAAGGTGGTGGTGCTGAACCTCTGGGCCACCTGGTGCGCGCCCTGCGTTCAGGAGATGCCGACCCTGGCCAAGCTGGAGACTGCCACGCAAGGCCAGCCGGTGGTGGTGATCCCGGTCAGCATCGACACGACGGACGACGTGACCAACGCCGAGGCGTTCATCGCCAAGCGCCCGCCGCTGCCCTTCTTTTCCGATCCGAACTCGCAACTGGTGTTCGCGTTCAAGCCACCGCCGCAAGGCGTGCCGACCACGGTGCTGATCGACCCGGCCGGCAATGTGCGCGCCACCCTCTCGGGCGGAGCCGACTGGTCAGGCCCCGACGCCCAGAAGGTGATCCAGTTCCTGGAGAAGGCGTCCTAAGTCCTTCGCTCGCGATGGACACGAAGATGCCGCTTTCCCGGCCATTTTTGGTTGCGCGGGGCTTCCAGGGGCCGCGCCCCAATGTGGAAGGGTCAGGGAGAGAAAAGGCGAAATGGCCAGCGGTGTCGTCAAATGGTTCAACTCCGCCAAGGGATACGGGTTCATCCAGCCCGAGGACGGCGGCAAGGATGTCTTCGTTCACGTGAGCGCGGTCGAACGCGCCGGCCTTCAGGGCCTGAACGAGGGACAGAGGGTGGAATACGATATGGAAGCCGAACGGGGACGGACGGCCGCGGTGAATCTGCGGGCGCTCTGAAGCGCTCGTCGCAGGCTTAAGGTGGCGGGCGCCGGCCAGGTCGGCGCCCGCTGGCGTTGGGGGGTATCGGGTGGTTGATCCGCGCAGTCTGGAGGCCATCGCCGCTCGCGGCTGGGCCGCCGCCGAGAGCGCGGCGATGGGTGGCTGGTCGCTCTATGCGGCGTCCGGAAAGTCCGGCCGGATCAACACCTGCTGGACGCATGGCCCGCCGGACCGCGAGGTCGAGGCGGCCATCGACGCGGCCGAGGCGTGGTACCTGGCGCGGGGCATCCGCCCGCGGTTCAAACTCGCCCCCGCGATCGTCAGCCCTGGCGACCTGGCGGAGCGACTGACGCGGCGCGGCTACAGCGCCAACACGCCGACGCTGACCATGGTCGGTCGGCTGGCCGGCGCGCCGGAGCCCGAGGCGGCTGTCCATCCCGCGCCGATCCCCGAGTACCAGCGCCTGTTCGCCGACCCGAGCTTTGGCGAAGCGGTCGATGCCCGTGAGCGACTGGACGCCCTGGCCCGCATCCCAGCGCCCCGCGGCTTCGCCCTGATCACCCTGGACGGCGAGCCGGCCGCGATCGGCGCCTGCGCCGTGGAGGGCGACTGGGCCGGCTTCATGGGCATGCGAACGGCGCCGGCCTTTCGCCGCCGTGGGCTGGCGCGGCGCGCCTTCCGTGCGCTGGCGGATTTCGGCCTCGGCGCGGGCGCCAGCCAGGGCTATCTGCAGGTAGAGGCGGGCAACGCCTCGGCGATCGCGCTCTATGCGAGCGAGGGCTTCGAGACCGCGTACCGCTACGAGTACTGGGCGAAATCCTAGCCGCGCCGGAATGGCGATGGCGCGCCGTGGAAGGCTGGGGGCTTCGAGGAGACCGACCCATGCGCCTGGCGCTCGCCGCCGCCCTTGCCCTCTTCGCCCTGCCCGCCGCGGCTCAGCCCGGCCCGGCGCCGGACGGTGGAAACCCGCCGCCCACTTCCGCCCATGCCCCCGCAACGCCCGCGATGATGGCCGCCCGCCACGCGGCCCACGAGGCCTGCGCCGCCGACATGACCCGCCTCTGCCCCGACGCCGCCACCGCCGGCAGCCACCCGATGCAGTGCCTGCGCCAGCACATGAGCGACATCTCCGCCCCTTGCGCCCAGGCGCTGCAGGCGATGCGCGCGGCGCGGCGCGCGGGGCAGACTCAGGGGTAAATAACCTCCCCCTACGGGTGAGGTTCAGAAACCTAGCTCCCGCCGCAGGTCTCCAGCCGCCGCCCCCCGCGCCCTGATCGACCGCAACGTTTCGGCGCTGGTGCGTTTGGCGAGGCGCTGGCCGTCTTCGCCAGCGATCAGTCGGTGATGGCGATAGCGCGGTTCCGGCAGACCGAGCAGGGCCTGCAGCAGGCGCTGGACGTGGGTGGCTTCGAAGAGATCCTCGCCACGCACCACGTCGGTGATGCCCTGCCGCGCGTCATCGACCACGACGGCGAGATGGTAGGCGACGCCGACGTCCTTGCGCGCCAGCACTGCGTCGCCCGCCGAGCTGGCATCGACCCGCACCGTGCCCGCCTCAGCGTCCGTGAAGGTCAGCGGCCCGGCCGCCGCTTCGGCCACGGCGTGGTTGAGACGCCAGGCGAAGGGCTCGCCCGCCGCCAGCCGCGCCGACTCGTCGGCTGCGGGCAGGGGCGCGTCGCGATAGCCTTCGCCGGCGCCGTGCGGGGCGCTCAACATGGCCAGCGCGATCTCCTTGCGGGTCCTGAACGAGCGGTAGACGAGGCCGGCTTCTATCAGCCGCTCCAGCGCCGCGAGGTAGTCGGCCGCATGCTCGGACTGACGCAGCACCGGCTGCTCCCAGGCAAGGTCAAGCCAGGCCAGGTCCTCGTAAATCGCCGCCTCGAACTGCGGCCGGCAGCGGGTGAAGTCGATATCCTCGATGCGCAGCACGAAGCGGCCGCCCATGACACGGGCCGCCTCGAAGGCGGTCAGGGCGGAGAAGGCATGGCCCCGGTGCAGCAGCCCCGTCGGCGACGGGGCGAAGCGCGTGGCGCTCACCGCTCTCCTTGCGCGCTGCGGTCCGTGAAAGTGCCGAAGTGGCGAAGGATGGCGCGCAGGAAAGGCTCGTCGCCGCCCAGCCGCTGCTTCACTGCCTGGAAGTCCTTGAAGTCGCACATTTCCGCCAGGCCGTGCACCGCGCACCAGGAGGCGATGGTGGCCAGCTGCAGCTCCAGCTCGTCGTCCGGATCGGCGCCCGCCTGCACCAGCGCGGACTTCACCTGGTAGAGGCCGCTGTCCTCCTGCTTGGCGTGCTCCGGCATCGACGTGCGGTCGCGGGTGGTGTCGTACATCAGCCGGTAAAGGGCCGGGTTTTCGCGGGAGAAGTTCAGGTAGGCGAGGCCGATGTTGCTCAGCGCCTCGCCCGGGGTCGCCGCCGACCGCCGCGCCTCGACGATCGCCTCGCCGATGGCTTCCCAGCCGACGTGGGCTACCGCTTCCAGCAGCTCAGTCTTATCTTTGAAATGGTGGTAGGGCGCCGCGGGGCTGACCCCGGCTTCGCGCGCCACTGCCCGGAGCGACAGGGCCGCCGCACCCTCGGATTCGAGGATTCGTCGGGCCGCCTCCACCAGGGCGCGGGACAGGTCGCCGTGGTGGTACGGGCGAGCTTGAGCGTTTCCAGTTTCTCTCATTGAGGTCACCGTAAAACTTTATCCGAACGCTGTAAAGATCATGTTGACACCGTTTAGATAAGTGCTATCTAAGCACCGTCCAGATCGGACGTCCCCTCCTCCCCGAGGGGTTCGAACACCAAACCAAGGACGACCAACATGTCTCTCGTGAAGTTCATCGCGTTTGAACGCATCTTCGACAGCGCCGCTGCCGCCTTCTCCATCCTGTTCGGGGTGGTCCTCGCCACCGGCGCCGCCTTCCTCGCCGCCTAACCCGCGGTGACTGGGCCGAAGCCTCGGGGAGCGTCGCCCTCAACGCTCCCCGAGCAAGGCCGATAGCAGGGCCCGCTGCCTGACCGGATTGCCGCCCAAGCGCGGCCCGATAAAGCGGAGATCTCCAGGAAAATTGAACGACTCGCCGCTCGGACCCCAGGTCCGATTGCTGGCGGCTGCATCGGATTGGGTCTACGACCACCGGCGCATTTCAATGTTCTTTTTTCAAAGGGAGATTTCATCATGGCCAATGACTCTGCCGTGCTCGAACGCGCGCCGGCTCTGAAGGTCCAACTCAAATCCGCCAGCGCCCTCGCCTTCGCGCCGAATGGCGTGCTGCTGGTCGGCGATGGCCTGGGCGCCGCGGTCTACGCCTATGAGACCGGCGATGTGACGCCGGGCGCCTGCCAGGTGCAGATCGAGGACCTCACCGGCAAGATCGCCGCCCTGCTGGGCACGACCTCCGACCAGATCCGCGTGCCCGACATCGCCGTGAATCCGGCCTCGGGCGCGGTCTATTTGGCAGTCGCCAGGGGCGCCGGCGCCGACGCCGACCACCTGATCCTGCGCGCCGACCACACCGGGGCGCTTACCGAGCTCGATCTCGACGCCACTCCGCACACCAGCGTGGCGCTCTCCGACCAGCCGGACGCGGACAAGGTCGACCGGCGCGGCAATGCGCTGCGCACCGACACCATCACCGACCTCGGCTACGCCGGCGGCAAGGTGATCGTCGCCGGCCTCTCCAACGAGGAGTTCGCCTCTACCTTGCGCGCCTTCCCCTACCCGTTCACCGGCGCAACGAAGGGCGCGGCGATCGAGATCTGGCACGGCGCCCACGGGGCCTACGAGACCAACGCCCCGATCCGCACCTTCATCTCCTACGAGTTCGATGGCGAGCCGGAAATCCTGGCCTCCTACACCTGCACCCCGCTGGTGCGGATCCCGGTCTCCAAGCTGACGCCGGGCGCCAAGGTGATGGGCATGACCATCGCCGAGCTCGGCAACATGAACCGCCCGCTCGACATGATCGCCTACCGCAAGGACGGCTCGGACCACATCCTGATGGCCAACTCCAATCGGGGCGTGATGAAGCTCGACGCCAATCACCTGGACCAGTACGGCCCGATCACCGACAAGATCGCCGCCACCCACGGCGTGCCCTACGAGACGATCGGCGATCTGCAGGGCGTGCGGCGGCTGGACCGGCTGGGCGAGCACCATGCTCTCGCCATGGTCGCCACCGGCGAGGCGCTGAACCTCACCACCATCGCCCTGCCTTGACCACGAACGGCGGCGCGCCCCGGATCACCCGGTCCGGGGCCGTCTTCCGCGCCGCGCCATGGGCGCCCGGTGCGGCGCTGCAAGTCTTCGCCAGCGACGACCCCGCGGCGCCCGCGATGCTGGGAACCTGCGCTCGAGGCGTGTTCACGCCGAAGTATCCGCCCGCGCCCTCGCTGCGACTGCGCGCCGTCCTGACCCGGCCGGGTGAGGCGCCCGTAACCGTCTGGTTCGGCGGGGTGCCGGACCCGGTGCGGGCGCCCTCGACCCGCGTGCTCGGCGTCACGCCCAGCGCCGACGTCTGGCCGGAGAACATCCTGCGGCTCTACGTCAGCTTCTCCGCGCCGATGCGGATGGGCGTCGCCTGGGACCACATCCGCGTGCTCGACGACGCCGGGCGCCCGATGGGCGGCATGTTCGTCGAGATCGACCAGGAACTCTGGGATCCGGAGGGGCGGCGCCTGACCGTGCTGTTCGATCCCGCCCGCATCAAGCGCGGCCTCATCGACCACATCAACGAGGGCCCGCCGCTGGTCGCCGGAAGCCGCGCCACCCTGCAGATCGAGCCTTTCTGGCGCGACGCGGCCGGCGCCCTGCTGGCTGAGCCCTTCGCCCACACCATCACTGTCGCCCCGCCGCTGCGCGAGCCGCTCGATCCGGCGGCATGGCGGGTGTCGCCGCCCGCATCACCGAACGCCTCGCTGGTGGTCGACTTTCCCCACCCGCTCGACGCGGCCCTCGCCTTGCGCGCGCTCTCAGTCTGGAAGGGCCCCGCCGAACTTCCCGGCGCGGCGCGGCTCGGAGCCGCCGAGACCCGATACGTCTTCACCCCCGATCAGCCGTGGACGCCCGGCCGCTACGCCCTGCGCGCCGACCCGGTGCTCGAGGACATCGCCGGCAACCGCATCGGCCGCCCCTTCGACATCGACCGCCGCGCCCCCGGCGGCGGCGAGGCTGAGGCGCGCGGGGCGGAGATCGGGTTCACGGTCTAGCTCCCGCCATAGCGCCCGAGCAGCTCCTCAGCCAAAGCCGCTTCCGGCAGCAGGGTCGTGCCGGCGTGGTCGATGGACGTCACCCGGCCCGCCGCGTCCCGCACCCGGCGCACCACCTCGCCGTAGCGGTCGAAGGCGCCGGCCTGGGTGATGTGGGCGGCGTCGGGGCCGTCAACCGCGAGCTCGGCGGCCGTCGCCATCGGGTTGCCGAGGGCCGGGCTGGCCATCAGCACCTTGTCGCCCATGGGCACGAGGTCGGCGGCGCCCCAGGCGCTCCACCAGCGGCCGGTCCAGTCGGCATTGGCGGCGCCCGGCGCGCCCTCGGCCTCGAAGCGCTTCAGGATGTGCATCACGCCTTCCATCCAGACCTCGGCCGGGCCGTCGATGGCGTTGGTGAGCAGGCAAAGGGTGAGGCCCTGCGCCGGCAGGTTGGCGGTGCGGGTGATGTAGCCCTGGAAGCCGCCGCTGTGGCCGAACCAGGCCCAGCCGCCGACCTCGCCGCTGATCGTGCCGAGGCCATAGCTGCGCGGCGCGGGGCTGTAGGCGTCGCGCCACTGCGGCCGGCTCAGCTCGCGGCGGCTGGCCGGAGTGAGGAAGCTGACCGGCGCGCCCGGATCGAGCTGGGCGAAGAAGCGCGCGAGGTCGGCCGCGGTGCTGACGAAGCCGGTGGCGGCAGCCAGGGCATGGGTCGGCTGGTTGCCCGGGAAGACCAGCCGGCGGCCGAGCAGCGCCTTGCCGCTATGGCCGGATGCGAGCGGAACGCCGTCCGGCAGCGGCGCATCGGCGCTGACCTCGGTGAGGCCCGCGGCCCCCACCACCTCGCGCTCGATCCAGGCCCGGTAAAGCTCGCCGGTGACTGCTTCGATCACCAGGCCCGCGAGGCCGAAGCCGTGGTTGGAATACTTCAATCGCGTGTTGGCCGGGATGGTCGGCGCCACCGCCAGGTCCTTGCGCAGCGCTGCCGCGTCATCGAAGGGGTAGCGGCCGGCCCAGTAGTTGTTGTCGATGCCGTCGCGGTGAATGCCGGCGGTGTGCGACAGCAGTTGGGTGATGGTGGCTGCGGCGATCTCCGGGTGCAGGCCCTGCACGTACTGGCCGGCCGTATCGTCGAGCTTCAGCCGGCCCTGCTCGCGCAGCTTCATCACGCCCGCCGCGGTGAAGGACTTGGAGTGCGAGGCGACGCGGAAACGGTGGCGCGGCGTCATCGCCTCGCCCGTCGCCAGGTCCGCGTGGCCGAACGCGGTCTCGAACACCACCTCGCCACCGTGGGTGATGGCGACGCTGAGGCCCGGCTGCTCGGTGAGCCGCATCTGATAGCCCAGCCAGAGCGGGACATAGGCGAGGGCGGCTTCGAGCCAGGCGGGGGTGTCGGTCATGGGTGGTCCCTTACCGCGCCGCAGGGACCTGGCGCCACCGCCCGGCGCACCCGCTCCTAGTGGATAGGCTCATTCAGAGGATTCCCTGATTGAGCGAAGCGGTTCAAGCTCTCGATATGAGAGCAGGGATCATCGTTTCCGTCACGCCTGAGGATCGCGTCCGCCTGGAGGCCATCGTCAGGGATCGCAATCGCCC
>DATAVF010000212.1:0-4245 GCA_036267835.1 Caulobacteraceae bacterium
TAGTCCCTTTGCAGGGCGGAGCCGGGATGTCGGCGCTTGCGTTACCGACCCGTCCGCCGCTGGATGGGGGACCGGGAAGAGCGCGATACGTTCACCGTCCCTTAAAGGGCGCAAGCGGCGGGTGTATCGACCCGACGCGCAGTTTCAGCCCGCGCCCGGCGCCTGTCAATCGCCCCCGATCAAGCTACAACGGGCCATGCTCGATCGCTTCGATCCCAAGCTCGACGGCGCCTTCGACCCGGCCGACCGGGCGCAACTGCTGCGGCGGCTGGGCGCCCTCCTGCCCGGCGACCGGCTGATCGCCTCGGCCGAATCGATGCGGCCCTACGAGAGCGATGGCCTCGCCGCCTACCGCAGCCTGCCGCTGGCCGTCGCCTTGCCGGCCGATGCGGACGAGGCGGCGGCGGTGCTGAAGCTGTGCCGCGAGATGGCCGTGCCGGTGGTGGCGCGCGGCGCCGGCACCGGGCTCTCCGGCGGCGCGTTGCCGTTTCCCGGCAGCGTGCTGCTGGCGCTGGGCAAGCTGAACAAGATCCTCGCCATCGACCCGGTCGCCCGCACCGCCCGGGTGCAGCCCGGCGTGCGCAACCTCGCCATCTCCGAGGCGGCGAAGGCCTACGGCCTCTTCTACGCCCCCGATCCGTCGTCGCAGCTGGCCTGCTCGATCGGCGGCAATGTGGCCGAGAACGCCGGCGGGGTGCACTGCCTGAAGTATGGGCTGACGGTGCACAACATCCTGAAGCTCGAGGCCCTGACCATCGAGGGCGAGCGGCTGACCATCGGCTCGGAAGCGCTCGATACGCCTGGCTTTGACCTGATGGCCCTGCTGACCGGCTCGGAGGGCCTGCTGGCCGTGGTCACTGAGATCACCGTGCGGCTGCTGCCGATCCCCGCCGACGTGAAGGCCCTGCTCGTGGCCTTCCCCGACGCCGGCTGCGCGGCCCAGGCCGTGGCCGACATCATCGCCGCCGGGATCACGCCAGCTGGGCTGGAGATGATGGACAGCCTCGCGCTGCGGGCGGCCGAGAAGTTCGCCCACGCCGGCTATCCGGAGGACGCCGACGCCATCCTGATCTGCGAGTGCGACGGCCACAGCGGCGACGCCGAGGCCGAGCTCGAGCACCTGGCCGACATCTGCCGCGCCGCCGGCGCCAGCGAGATCCGCCAGGCCCGCGACGAGATCGAGCGGCTGAAGCTCTGGGCCGGCCGCAAGGGCGCCTTCCCGGCCATGGGCCGCCTCGCGCCCGACTACTACTGCATCGACGGCACCATCCCGCGCCGGCGCCTGCCCGAAGTGCTGGCCCGCATCAGCGCCCTCTCGCTGGAACAGGGCCTGGCGGTCGCCAACGTCTTCCACGCCGGCGATGGCAACCTGCACCCGCTGATCCTCTACGACGCCTCCGCCGACGGCGAGCTCGACCGCGCCGAGGCCCTGGGCGGCGCCATCCTGGAGCTCTGCGTCGAAGTCGGCGGCACTATCACCGGCGAGCACGGCGTTGGCCGCGAGAAGATCAACCAGATGTGCGTGCAGTTCACGCCAGCCGAGCTCGCCGCCTTCGCCGCGATCAAGGCCGCCTTCGACCCGGCTGGCCTGCTGAACCCGGGCAAGGCGATCCCGACCCTGGCCCGGTGCGCGGAGTTCGGCGCCATGCACGTGCACGGCGGCCAGACCGCCCACCCCGAGCTGCCGAGGTTCTGAGGTGAGGCGCCAGCAAAACTCCCCTCCCCCTTGCGGGGACGGGTCGGGGGCGGGGGTGCAGGCGCGACGCGTGCGGGTTGTCGCATGAGCGCCGCCACGGTCCGCCCAGCCGACACCCCCACCCCTGACCCCTCCCCGCAAGGGGGAGGGGAAGCGCTTCAGCTGGCCGAACGGATACGGGCCGCGGCAGCCGCCAGGACGCCGCTGCGGATCGTTGGCGGGGACACCAAGGCGTTCTACGGGCGGCGCACCGAGGGCGAAGCGCTGAACCTCGCTGGCCATCGCGGCATCCTCGACTACGATCCGAGCGAGCTGGTGGTGGTCGCCCGCGCCGGCACGCCGCTGGCCGAGATTGAAGCGGCATTGGCCGGAAATGGCCAGCGGCTGGCGTTCGAGCCGCCGCGGCTGGGGCTTGGCAGTACGATCGGCGGCGTGGTGGCGGCGGGACTGTCCGGGCCGCGGCGGCCGTTCGCCGGAGCGGTGCGCGACTGCGTGTTGGGCGCGACCATCCTGAATGGCAGCGGCGAGACGCTGCGCTTCGGTGGGCAGGTGTTCAAGAACGTGGCTGGGTTCGACGCCTTCCGCCTGATGGCCGGGGCGCTGGGTTCGCTGGGGGTGATCCTGGAAGTGTCGCTGCGCGTGGCGCCGAACCCGCGGCGCGAGGCGGCGCTGGCGCTCGAGATGGAGAGCGACGCGGCGCGGACCTGGCTGGCGCAGCTGATGGGCCGGCCGAACCCGCTCAGCGGTGCGTTCCACGACGGCGCGCGGTTGCACTTGCGGCTTTCAGGCGGCGAAGCAGGGGTCGACGGCGCGGTCGCCGAGCTGGGCGGCGAGGCGGAGGCGCTGAGCTTCTGGGACGATGTCCGCGACTTCCGGCATCCGGCGCTGGCTGGCGATGCGCCGTTGTGGCGGCTGTCGTTGCCGCAGACCGCGCCGATCCCGGCGATCGGGGGGGTGGTGGCCTGGGACTGGGCCGGCGGGCAGGTGTGGCTTCGAAGCGATGCCGCGCCCGACAAGGTCTGGGGGGCCGCGGCCGCCGCTGGTGGCCATGCGACCCGGTTCCGCGGCGCGGCGGCCGGCGAGGAAGTATTCCAGCCGCTCGCGCCGGCGATCCTGGCGCTGCACCAGCGGCTAAAGGCGGCGTTCGACCCGGCCGGGGTGCTGAATCCCGGCCGCATGTACGGGGCGCTCTGACCATGCGGGCCAAGGTCATGGGGCCCCTCGCCGACACGGTCGCCGGCGCCCGCGCCGAGGCGGTGCTGCGCGCCTGCGTTCACTGCGGCATGTGTAACGCCGTCTGCCCGACCTTCCAGCTGACCGGCGATGAGCTCGACGGCCCGCGCGGCCGCATCTACCTGATGAAGGGCGCGCTGGAGGGCGACGCGGTCGGGCCCGAGACCCTGCTGCACCTCGACCGCTGTCTCGAGTGCCGGGCCTGCGAGACGGCCTGTCCCTCGGGGGTCGAGTACCACCGGCTGCTGGATGTCGGGCGTCCGTTCGTGGAGACGCAAGTGCGCCGACCGTGGCGCGAGCGCCTGACCCGCTCGCTGATCCGCTGGGTGACGCCGCATCCCGGTCGCTTCGGCGTGGCGCTGGCGGTCGGGCGGTTCTTTGCGCCGGTGTTACCGAGCGAACTGAAGGCGAAGCTGCCTCCCCTCCCCATTGAGGGGAGGGGTCGGGGGTGGGGGTCTCGCGGGGAAGAGCGCGATATCGCCCGTCATCCTACAGCCAGCTCTACCGGCGACAGCCCCCCACCCCCAACCCCTCCCCTCGAAGGGGAGGGGAGCATTCTTCTCGCCGGCTGCGCGCAAGCGGTGGCCGCACCTCACTTCAACGCGGCGGCCAAGCGCGTCTTCGCCAAGGTCGGCATCCGCCTCGCCGAATCCCCCGCCGCGGGCTGCTGCGGGGCGGTGAGTTTCCACCTCGACGATCCGGCCGAGGCCCGCGCCTTCGCCCGGCGCAATATCGATGCCTGGACGCGCGACCTCGACGCCGGGGCCAAGTCCGTGGTCGTCACCGCCAGCGGCTGCGCGGCCTTCATCAAGGACTACCCGGACCTGCTGGCCGACGACCCGGCCTATGCCGAGAAGGCGCGGCGCATCGCCGAAGCAGTCCGCGACCCGGTCGAACTGCTCGATGCCGCGCCGCCTGCCGCTGTCCGCGCGCCGGCCGAGCCGCGCATCGCCGTCCACGACCCCTGCACCCTGCGCAACGGGCTGAAGCTCGCCGGCCGGGTCGATGGCCTGCTGCGCACCCTCGGCTACGACCCCCTGCCCGTTCGCGACGCCCATCTCTGCTGCGGCTCGGCCGGGCCGTACGCCCTCACCCAGCCGGTCTTCGCCGCGGCGCTGCGCGCGAACAAGCTCGCCGCCCTCACCGAGCATGCGCCCGCCGCCATCTGCACCGCCAACATCGGCTGCTGGATGCACCTGGCCGAGACGTCGCCCGTGCCGGTGCGCCATTGGATCGAGGCCGTCGACGATGTTACCTGAGCCTCCTCGCTACTTGAGGGAATCGCGTTCATGGCCGCCGCTCTCGTTCGCTTGCTG
>DATAVF010000213.1:0-10062 GCA_036267835.1 Caulobacteraceae bacterium
ATCCTGGCCCTGATCAAGGAGGGCTGCGCCTACGAAGCCGAAGGCCATGTGCTGTTCGACACCAAGGCCTTCCCCGCCTATGGCAAGCTGTCGGGCCGGCCGCTGGACGAGATGATCGCCGGCGCGCGGGTCGAGGTCGCCCCCTACAAGCGTCATGCCGCCGACTTCGTGCTCTGGAAGCCGTCGAAGCCCGGCGAGCCGGAGTGGTCGAGCCCCTTCGGCGCGGGGCGGCCCGGCTGGCACATCGAATGCTCGGCGATGATCGAGCAGAACCTCGGCCTGCCCATCGACATCCACGGCGGCGGCAACGACCTGATCTTCCCGCACCACGAGAACGAGATGGCTCAGGGCGTCTGCGCCGACCATGTGCCAGCGTATTCGAACTACTGGATGCACAACGGCTTCCTGAACTTCGGCGACGAGAAGATGTCGAAGAGCCTGGGCAATGTCGTGCTGGCCCACGATCTGGTCACCCGGGTTCCCGGCGAGGCGATCCGCTGGGCCCTGCTCTCGGCCCACTATCGCCAGCCGCTGCAGTGGACCGAGGAGCTGATCGAGCAGGCGGTGAAGTCGCTGGACCGGCTCTACGGGGCCCTACGGCGCGCCGCCGAGGTCGAGGCGGCGAATGCCGAGCCGAGCCGTGCTTTCATGGAAGCGCTCGATGACGACCTGAACACGCCGCGCGCCTACGCCGAACTGCACGCCCTGGCCGGCAAGGTCGAGACCTTCCACGGCGCCGACCGCGCCCAGGCCAAGGGCGAGCTGCTGGCCTCGGCCCAGCTGATCGGCTTCCTGGGCGCCGATCCCGAGAGCTGGTTCCAGCGCAACCTCACGCTCGACCAGAAGTCCCACATCGACGCCGTGGTCAGAGCCCGCGACGCCGCCCGCGCCACCAAGGACTGGCCCAAGGCGGACGCGCTCCGATCCGACCTCACCGCCCTGAACGTAGAGGTAATGGACGGCCCAGCGGGCGCGACCTGGCGGATCCGGGACTAAGACCGATGGCCCATCCAAACTACCCGCTCATCCCGGCGAACGCCGGGACCCAGGCAGACGTTGGCGGCGGGCGCGAGGTGTTCGAGATTGGCGCGCGCCGCTGGCGCCACTTGCGTTTTACCGCAGAGGCGCAGAGGTCGCAGAGAAGACGCAGAGGTGCAGCAACCCCCCTGCGTCCTCTGCGCCTCCGCGGTAGAAACGAAATCCCTGCGGCGCCCTCGGACTGTTCAGGATACGCGCCCGTGCAACCTCAGCCTGCCTGGGTCCCGACGTTCGCCGGGATGAGCGGGCGTTTGATTGGGATCTAGGAAATGCCGATCAAGATCGAGCACCGGATCGGGGTGCGGGCGCCGGCTTCGGCGATCTGGCCGATGATCATGGATGTGCCTGGGTGGGCGCATTGGAACCCGCTCTACCCGAAGGCCGAGGGCGTTATCGCGTTCGAGAGCCGGCTGACGCTGGAGGTGGCGATCCCCGGCGAGCCGCCGCGCACGATCCAGCCGGTGGTGGTCGACTGGACGCCGGAGGAGCAGATCATCTGGAAGGTCCGGATGATGGGCGGCTTCCTGCGCACCACCCGCTACATCGAGATCGAGACCCTGACCGACGGGGGCATGGGCGTGATCTTCTCCAACGGCGAGATCTTCGAGGGCGCCGCGACGCGCCTGCTCGACCGGCGCCGCCGCGCCCGCATCAAGGCCGGGTTCACTGCCTTCGGCGAGGCTGTGCGCGACCGGGCCGAGGCGGAGTGGCGCCGCAGCGGCGGGGCCACCACCTTAAGCCCGGCATGATCGACGAGCTCTATTCGGCGAAGATCCTCAAGGCCGCGGCCAACATGCCGCGCGCCGGACGCCTTTCCGCCCCCGACGCCAGCGCCGAGAAGGTCTCCAAGCTCTGCGGCAGCGTGGTGACGGTGGACGTGCGCCTCGAAGGCGGCCGCATCGCCGACTACGCGCAGGACGTGAAGGCCTGCGCCCTGGGCCAGGCGGCGGCGGCGATCATGGGCGAGCACGCCCTCGGCGCCAGCGTTGAGGAAATCGAAAGCGCGCGGGATGCACTGCGTGCTATGTTGAAGCAGGGCGGCGCTCCGCCCGAAGGACGATTTGCGGATTTGGCCATGCTGGCGCCCGTCAAGGACTACCCGCCGCGCCACGCCTCGACGATGCTTGCATTCGAGGCGACGGCGGAGGCGTGCCGCAAGGCGCTCGCCGCGGCCGCCACACGAACTAGCCCCGCCGGCCCGGCTTGATCGGTTCGTCCGCGCGGCGCCATAACCGCCGCGACCTCCGCCAAGCCCCGCCGGCATGACCCTCTACGAACGCAGCATCAGCCTCGCGCACCGCGCCTACAAGCTGACGCTTTCGCCCTGGATCGGGCGTTCGTGCCGGTTTCTGCCGACCTGTTCGGACTACGCCGCCGAAGCTCTGATCCTGCATGGGCCTGTCCGGGGAAGCCTTCTCACGGTCAAGCGCCTGTGCCGCTGCCAACCCTTCGGCGGTTCCGGATTCGATCCGGTGCCCCCGCGCCCGGCCCAAGTCGCGAAGACAAAGCCGGGGTTCAAGTGTGAGACATGATCGACCTCAAATTCCCTGACGGCTCCCTCCGAAGTTTCGACGACGGAGCTTCTGGCCGCACCGTGGCCCGCTCGATCTCGCCCTCGCTGGAAAAGCGCGCGCTGCTGGTCAAGCTCGACGGCCAGCTGATCGACCTCGACCGCCCGCTGCCTGGCGGCGGCGCCTTCGAAATTCTGACGCGTGATGCGCCTGAATTGCTGGAAGTCATCCGCCACGACACGGCTCACGTCCTCGCCGAGGCGGTGCAGGAGCTATTTCCGGGCGCCCAGGTGACCATCGGCCCCAACGTCGAGGACGGGTTCTACTACGACTTCGCCCGCGCCGAGCCGTTCTCGCTCGACGACCTGCCGGCGATCGAAAAGCGCATGCGCGAGATCGTCGCCCGCGACGAGAAGATCAGCCGCGAGGTGTGGGATCGGGCCGACGCCATCCAGCACTTCAAGGACATCGGCGAGGCCTACAAGGCCGAGATCATCGAGAGCATCCCGGGCGCGGAGCCGATCACGGTCTACCGCCAGGGCGCCTGGAAGGACCTCTGCCGCGGCCCGCACCTGCCCTCGACGCGCCACATCGGCAACGGCTTCAAGCTGACCAAGCTCGCCGGCGCCTACTGGCGCGGCGACCAGCGCAACGCCCAGCTGCAGCGCATCTACGGCACCGCCTGGGCCAGCGAGGCCGACCTCGAAGCCTATCTGAAGCGGCTCGAGGAAGCTGAGCGGCGCGACCACCGAAAGGTCGGCGCGGCGATGGACCTCTTCCACATCCAGGAAGAGGGCAAGGGCATGGTGTTCTGGCACCCCAAGGGCTGGACGCTTTACCGGACGCTGCAGAACTACGTGCGGCGGATGGTCGAGGCGGCCGGCTACGAGGAGGTGAAGGGGCCGCAGATCCTCGACCGCGCCCTCTGGGAGCAGTCCGGCCACTGGGAGAAGTTCCACGCCAACATGTTCGTCTGCGAGACCGACGAGGGCGAGATGCTCGCGGTCAAGCCGATGAACTGCCCCGGCCACGTGCAGATCTTCAAGCACGGCCAGCGCTCCTACCGCGAGCTGCCGATCCGCTATGCGGAGTTCGACGGCCTGCACCGCTATGAGAGTTCGGGCTCGCTGATGGGGCTGCTCAGGGTGCGCGGCATGGCCCAGGACGACGGCCACGTCTTCTGCACCGAGGCGCAGATCGAGGAGGAGTCCAAGGCCTTCATCGACCTGCTCAAGCAGGTCTACATCGACCTCGGCGTCGAGCTGCACTCGGTGAAGCTCGCCCTGCGCCCGGACCTGCGCTTCGGCTCCGACGAGGTGTGGGACGCGGCCGAACAGGGGCTGGAGAACGCCGCGCGGGCGTCGGGGATCGAGGTCGAGAAGCTGCCGAACGAGGGGGCCTTCTATGGCCCGAAGCTCGAGTTCCACCTGCGCGACGCCATCGGCCGCACCTGGCAGTGTGGCACGCTGCAGCTCGACTATGTGGTGCCGGGCCGGCTGGGCGCGACCTACATCGGCGAGGACGGCGCCAAGCACACGCCGGTCATGCTGCACCGCGCCATCCTGGGCTCGATGGAGCGCTTCCTGGGCGTGCTGATCGAGCACCACGCCGGCGCCTTCCCGCTCTGGCTGGCGCCCGTGCAGGCGGTGGTCGCGACCATCACCCAGGACGCCGATGCGTACGCGGTCGAGACGGCGGCCAAGCTGCGCAAGGCAGGCATCCGGGTCGAGACCGACCTGCGCAACGAGAAGGTCGGCTACAAGGTGCGCGAGCACTCGCTGGCCAAGGTCCCGGTGATCGCCGTGGTCGGCCGCCGCGAAGCCGAGGAAGGCAAGGTCGCCCTGCGCCGCCTCGGCTCCAACGCCCAGGAAGTGGTGACGCTGGAGGAAGCCATCGCCCGGCTCACCGCCGAGGCGAAGGCGCCGGATCTGCTGCGCTAACCGACCCGGCCAACCAACCTGTGTCATCCCGGCCGAAGCGTAGCGATAGCGTAGCGGAGAGCCGGGATCTCCTCCGGACGCCCGAACGAGATCCCGACAAGCTGCTGCGCAGCTTTCCGGGATGACACCGTCAGGGGTAAAATAGCGCCGCCATGTCGGACTCGCGGCGGCGCGTTCGTCGTTGCGATGAAGGAGCCCCCGGCCGATGCTCTACGCCTTCCTCTGCTACAACAACGAGGACGCCATCTTCTCGCTCAGCCAGGCGGAGGATGACGAGGTGATGAGCGCGCTGCGCGCCGTGCAGGTCCCTCTGCGGCAAGCTGGGAGGCTCGGGCCCTCGGCGCGGCTGATGCCGACCACGGCGGCGACCACCCTGCGCCAGGACAGCGATCCGCCGCTGGTGCTGGACGGCCCCTATGCCGAGACCAAGGAGCAGCTGCTCGGCTTCTACGTCATCGAGTGCGAGGACCTGGAGGCGGCGCTCGCCGTGGCCAAGGACCTCGCCCGGGCCAATCCCGGCGGCGCCTACGAGGTGCGGCCGCTGCGCTTCTTCTCGCCCGGCGCCCTCAGCACATGAGCGAGCTTGCCTGGATCGACGCGGCGTTGACGGCCGCCCGTCCCCAGGCGATCGGCGCCCTGCTGCGGTACTTTCGCGACCTCGACCTCGCCGAGGAGGCCTACCAGGACGCCTGCCTCAGGGCCCTGCGCAACTGGCCGCAGAAGGGGCCGCCGCGCGATCCGGCCGCCTGGCTGATCCTGGTCGGCCGCAACGCCGCCATCGATCAGGTGCGCCGCCGCAGCCGCCAGCAAGCCCTGCCCGACGAGGCAGCCATCTCCGATCTCGACGACGTGGAAACCCCGCTGGCCGAGCGGCTGGATGGCGGCGACTACCGCGACGACGTGCTGCGCCTGCTCTTCATCTGCTGCCACCCGGACCTGCCGGCCACCCAGCAGATCGCGCTGGCCCTGCGCATCGTCTCGGGCCTCTCCGTGCCGCAGATCGCCCGCGCCTTCGTGGTCGGCGAGGCGGCGATGGAGCAGCGCATCACCCGGGCCAAGGCGCGCATCGCCAAAGCCGGCGTGCCGTTCGAGGCGCCAGGCCCCGAGGCGCGGTCCGAGCGCCTCGCGGCGGTGGCGGCCATGCTCTACCTGGTCTTCAACGAGGGCTATTCGGCCGGCGCCGCCCAGCAGGACGAGCGCGCGGCCCTGTCGGTCGAGGCGATCCGGCTGACGCGGCTGCTGCTGCGGCTCTTTCCGGCCGAGCCGGAGATCATGGGCCTCTTGGCGCTGATGCTGCTCTCGCAATCGCGGGCCGCGACCCGCTTCGACGCCGCCGGCGAGATCGTGCTGCTCGACGACCAGGACCGCAGCCGCTGGGACCAGCGGATGATCGCCGAGGGCCTGGCCCTGATCGACAAGGCGATCCGCCACCGGGTCCGCGGCCCCTACCAGGTCAAGGCCGCCATCGCCGCCCTCCACGCTCGCGCCGCCACGCCCGCCGACACCGACTGGCCGCAGATCGACGCGCTGTACGCGGCGCTGGAATTGCTGGAGCCGTCGCCGATCGTGACGCTGAACCGGGCGATCGCGGTCTCCAAGGTGCAGGGACCGCAGGCTGCGCTGGCGATGATCGAGCCGCTGGAAGGGCGCCTCGCCGGCTACTTCTATTTCTACGGCTCCAAGGGCGCGCTGCTGAAGCAACTCGGCCGCGCCGCCGAGGCCCGCCAAGCCTTCGGCCAGGCCATCGCCCTGGCCCAGACCCCGGCCCAGGCCACCCACATCCGCCAGCACCTCGACCAGCTACAGGCCGAAGCGAACCACAGAGAGTGTCCATGACGACCCAGACCGAAACCAAGCCCATGCCGGACTTCATGACCCGCGGCGTCATCCCCTACCTGCAGGTGGATGGGGCCGTGGCGGCGATCGACTTCTACAAGCGCGCCCTCGGCGCCAAGGAGCACGCCCGCACCACCAACGACGCCGGCGACAAGGTCATGAACTGCCAGCTTGAGATCAACGGCGGGCCGCTGATGCTGATGGATGCGATGCCCGAGCACGGCTTCGCCCACCAGCCCAGCCACAGCTACACCATGCAGCTGGTCGTGGATGACGGCCAGGCCTGGATGGACCGGGCTGTCGCCGCCGGCGCCACCGTCGCAACGCCGTTCCAGCAGATGTTCTGGGGCGACAAGTGGGGCTCGGTGACCGACCCCTACGGCGTCCACTGGGGTTCCGACGAGCCGCCGAAAGCCTAGCGCGGCCCGCCGCTTGCGAGAGGACGGTCAACTGGCAACTGACTGTCCCCGAGCGAGACAATGACCACGCGAAGCTGGATGCGAGACGTTGATGGCGCCACCGCCACCCGCCTATGGGTGAAGCGCTCGCCGGGCCGCCGCGCCACCGACCGCCGCATGACCCTGGAAACCGTGCTCGCCGCCGGCGTCATCCTGGCCTGGGCCTGGGGCATCTACGAAGTGACGCTGCTGTTCCTGAAATAAGGTCAGCCCAGATCCCGCGCGTCGGCCTCGTAGAGCACCGGTTCGCCGGCAAGGCGGCGGCGCAGGTTTTCCACGAAGATGGCGTCGTTGCGCGCCGCCTGGCCGGAGCCGAAGGCCGAGGCGTGCGGGGCCATGGCCACCTTGGGGTGATCCCAGAAGGGACCGTCGGCCGGTTGCGGCTCGGCGTGGAACACGTCCAGCACCGCGAAGCCAGGCGCGCCGGCGTCGAGCGCCGCCAGCAACGCCGCCTCATCCACCAGGCCGCCGCGGCCGACGTTGACCAGCACCGAGCCGGGCTTCATGCCTGCGAAGAAGGCCGCGTCGGCCATGTTGGCGGTCTCCGAGTTCAGCGGCGCGGCCAGCACCACCACGTCGGCGTCCGCGACCATCGCCTTGGCGTCGGCGAGCTTGCCCATCCGGTCGGCCAGCGCATGCGCCACACCGGACCGGCGCACGCCGGTGATGTGAGCGCCGAACGCCCTGGCGCGCTCGGCCGTCGCCTGGCCGATGGCGCCGAAGCCGACGATGGTCCAGCGCGTGCCGGCGATTTCGCGGAACGGCAGCCGGGTCCAGCGGTGCGCGGCCTGCTCAGCGCGGCGCTCAGCCAGGCGCTGGAAGTGGCCGAGCACCTCGCCCAGGATGAACTCGGCGATGCTGATCGCCTGGCCGTGGCCGGTGGTCAGCACCGCGCCCTTGGCGATCAGCTGGCCCCAGATCGGATGATCGACGCCAGCCGCGCCGGACTGCACCCAGGTCAGGTTCCGCGATTTCAGGAGCGCCACGGGCATGGCGCGCGTGCCCATGCCGTCGGCCGACATCCAGCCGGCGTCGGGCTGGGCGTCGTCCTCACTGACCACCTTGTCGCCATGCCGGATCACGCCATCAGCGCCCACAACCAGCAGGTCGAGCAGATCGCCGTGGATCGCCAGCTGATCGGCGACGCGCCTGTAGGCGGCTTCGTAGACGATGAGACGCATCAGTGCGGGGCTCCATTGGCGGGCGACGGCGGCGCGGCGGCGGGCGAGGTCGGCGGCGCGGGCGGGACCTGCGCCGGCGGCAGGCTGTCGATCCGCGCCTGCACCACCGCATAAGGATCGGCGTAGAGGCGACGCCAGCCGGGCCGCTTGTCGAGCTCGGCCACCAGACCTTCGCGCGGCGACAGGATGGTCCAGCGGATGTCGTAGCGCTTGAAGGCGTCGTCGACGTCCGGCTCGGCGCCGCTGGCGATGGCCAGGTACTCGTTGACGAAGTTGTCGCCGTACATGTCGGCGCGGCCGTCGATGAACGGCTTCACGTTCTTGAAGATCAGGTAGCCGCCGAAGGCGTACTCGTTGAACACGTGCTGGTGCAGCAGTGCGGCCGGCACGTGGGCCATGGCGCTGACCGGTACATTGGGGTTGTCGACCCGCACCAGCGGGATGGCCAGGCGCACCCCGGCGACGCCCGCGACCACGATGGCGAGGCCCGCCGCGACCACGACGCTCGGGATGCGCCAGGCCGGCTTCCACGCGGTCGGCAGGGCGATGCGCGTGCCGGCCCGGAGCGGGTGCAGCGCGTGGCCGAAGGGCTCGGCGAGCAGCAGCGGCGCCAGGGCGGCCAGCACCGCCTGCTGGCGCACGTGCTGCAGCGCCATGTGCACCAGCGCCACCAGCAGCAGCAGGCGCAGGACCGGCACGCGTACGCCCCGCCAGAGCCCGAGGAACAGGGTCGCCAACAGCGCGCCCTCGAAAAGGCTGAGGTCCTGGAAGTTGGCGCCGCGCCATTCGAGGATGCTCGGCAGCACCTTCATGCCCAGCACCATGAACGGGAAGGCGATGCCGGCGAAGCCTTGCGGGGTGGCGAGGGACAGCGCGGCCGAGACCACGCCGAAGAGGCCCCAGGTCCAAACCACCCTCAGCTTGTCCTTCTGCAGGATCAGGGCTTCGAGTGCGAAGGGCCCGATGATGGCGAGGCCGAAGATGAAGCTCGCATGCAGGTTGGCCCAGAGGATCATCAAGGGCGCCAGCTCCAGCGGCGGCGCCTTGCCGGCCCGCCGCGCGGCCAGGAGCTGGCGGGTCCAGAACACCAGCACCGGCGTCGCGATGATGTGCGGCCGCGCATAGAGGAAGGGCTCGAGCACGCAGAAGGTCAGCACCAGGGCCACCACCTGCCCCACCGGGCCGAGCCAGAGCCGCAGCTCGGCCGAGATCATCGCGAAGGCAAGGCCAGCGCAGACCCCGATGAACAGCACCACCCCGCTCCAGCCCAACGCCTGGTAGGCGAGCGCCATCAGCACTTCCGAGCCCCACTCGTGGGCGACCCAGGGCTTGCCGGCGAAGGTGAAGGAGAACGGGTCGGTGGTCGGCACCGTGTGGTGGGCCAGGATCCACTTGCCGGCGCCGACGTGCCAGTTGGTGTCGCCGTCGATGAAGACGCGCTGCGAGAACGCTGCCACCGCGAAGAGCACGATCGCCGCCGCGCCGGCGATGGCGAAGTCGATCATCGCCCGCCGGCGCGCCTCGGTGGCGATCCGCGGATTGAAGGGCTCGGCGATCGAAATCTGCAAGGTTCCCCGACTGACCCGCCCGTCAGGGCCCTGCCCGCCGGCTGGCGTCAAGTGCGAACCGTCGCCATGGCCGTTCCTTAGCCCGCGTCGCGGGGAGGAGGGCCGCAGTTGCATTTCGCCCTCTCCCAGCGCATAAGCCCGCCCTTCCGGCGCAGCGCCAGCTACGCCTCCACCGTCACGACCCCCTATATTGGCTCTGCCGATCATAGGGACGAGGGCGGCGAGGACCCCCGTCCGCGTGATCGCGCACGGGGTCGCTTCTGTTTGGGGCGTTTTGGCGTTGGGCATATGAGGCGTGAATGTTTGACGGCCTGACAGAACGGCTATCGACGGTATTCGACCGGCTCTCCGGGCGCGGGGTGCTGTCGGAAAAGGACGTCGACGAGGCCCTGCGCGAGGTGCGCGTCGCGCTGCTGGAGGCGGACGTCGCCCTGCCGGTGGTGCGCGACTTCATCTCCAGGGCCAAGGAAGCGGCGTCCGGCGAGGCGGTGATCCGCTCGGTCAAGCCGGCCGACCAGGTGGTCAAGATC
>DATAVF010000214.1:0-26461 GCA_036267835.1 Caulobacteraceae bacterium
CTGCGCAAGTCGCCCTGGCTCTATCCGCACTTCGTCAGCGAGGACGAAGTGATGCAGATGTCGATCCATGCGCTGCTGGTCGAGGCGCCGGGCCTGCGGCTGGTGGTCGACACTTGCGTCGGCAACGACAAGCCGCGCGGCCTGCTGCGCGGCAAGGCGCTCTCGACCAACTTCCTGCAGGACCTCGAGGCCGTGGGATGGACGCGCGACAGCGTCGACGCGGTGGTCTGCACCCACCTGCACGTCGATCACGTCGGCTGGAACACCATGCTGGTCGACGGCAAATGGGTCCCGACCTTCCCGAACGCCCGCTACCTGATCGGCCGGCGCGAATATGAGCATTGGAGCGCCGAGGGCGGCGAAGAGCAGCAGGTGATCCTCTCCGACAGCGTGCGGCCGATCTTCGACGCCGGCCTGGCCGACCTCGTCGAGCTCGATCACCGCATCTCGCCGGAGCTGCGGCTGATGGCGTCCACCGGCCACACGCCCGGCCACGTCTGTGTGATGATCGAGTCCGAGGGCGAGAGCGCCGTCATCACCGGCGACATGAGCCACCACCCTTGCCAGATGGCCCACCCCGACTGGTCGCCGAAGTTCGACGACAACCCACAGGCCGCCGCTGCGACCCGCGCCCGGCTGTTCGCCGAATGGGCCGACCAGCCGATCCTGGTGATCGGCACCCACTACGCCACCCCCACCGCCGGCCACGTCCGCCGCGACGGCGCCGCCTTCCGCTTCGAGGTCTGACCCCCATGCCTACCCATAGCCGCGAGGTTCACCTCGTTCGCCGCCCCGAGGGCGCCCTCGTCGCCGAGGACTTCAGCCTGGTGGAGATCGAGGTGGCCGATCCCGGCGAAGGCGAGGTGCTGGTCCGTAACCTCTTCATGTCGGTCGATCCGGCGCTCAGGCCCCGGATGAGCGTCGGCCAGGCGATGCACGAGGCGATCGGCGGCGGCGCGCTCGGGCGGGTCGAGAAATCGCGCAATCCCGGCCTCAAGGAAGGCGACCTGGTCACCAACCGTTTCGGCTTCCGCGAGGCCTTCCTCTCTGACGGCAAGGGCCTCGCGCCCCTGCGGGCCGAGCCCGGCCTGCCGCTGGCCGCCCACATGAACGCCCTCGGCGGCCCGGGCTTCACCGCCTACGGCGGCCTGCTGCACATCGGTGCGCTGAAGGACGGCGAGCAGGTGTTCGTCTCGACGGCGGCCGGCGCGGTGGGCGCGGTCGCCGCGCAGATCGCCAAGATCAAGGGCTGCTACGTGGTCGGCTCGACCGGCTCGGACGAGAAGGTGCGCTGGCTGATGGACGAGGCCGGCCTCGATGCCGCCTTCAACTACAAGACCGCCTCGGTGCGCTCGCAGCTGCGCGAGGTGACGCCGAAGGGCATCGACGTTTATTTCGACAACGTCGGCGGCGATCATCTGGACGCGGCGCTGGCGGGGATGAACACCCTCGGCCGCGTCGCGGTCTGCGGCATGATCAGCGGCTACAACGAGGCCGGCAGCCGCACCAGCGTGCGCAATCTCGCCAACATCATCTATGGCCGCATCAACCTGCGCGGCTTCACCGCCGCCGACTTCATGGATATGCGCGGCCAGTTCCAGTCCGACATGGCCGGCTGGCTGCGCGAGGGGCGGATCAAGACCCACGAGACCATCTACGACGGCATCGGTAACGCCGCCGCGGCGATGATCGACCTGATGGCCGGGGCCAACCTCGGCAAGATGCTCGTCAAGCTGGCGGACTAAGCTCACGTGATCGGCATTCTTGCGGCGGCCGTCGTCGCGGCGGCGTGGCCAGGCGACTGGCAACCCAACGCTGCCCAGATGGCGCGCCTGGCCAAGGGCGAGGTTGTGGTCGAGGTGCTGCCCGATCCCGGCCGCTCGTCGGGGCTGATCCACGCCGCCATCGAGATCCGCACTCCGGTGCAGCGGATCTGGAAGCTGCTCACCGCCTGTGACACCGCCTCGCGCATCGTCAAGTTCGTCACCAGCTGCCGCATCATCTCGCACGGGCCGCCCGACACCTGGGAGCTGCGCGAGGACATCATCGAGCCGGCGTTCTTCCTGCCGCACATCCGCAGCGTCATCCGCGCCGACGACGATCCGATGCGCTCGATCAAGTTCCGCTGCGTGCCAGGCAGCGACCTGCGCATTTGCGACGGCTCCTGGCGGCTGGAGCCAGCGCCCGACGGAGCGGTGCGGGTGATCTACGCCTCCGCTGTCTCGTCGCCGTATCCGGCGCCGGACTGGGTGATCCGCACGATCATCGGCGGCGGCATGAGCGATTCGATGCGCACCTTGCAACGCAAGGCCACCGCGCCCGGACCATGACGGCAAGGTAAGGTTCGCCGCGTCGCGCGGCGGTGGTAGGGATCGCCCCCAGTCTCGCCGCCGGAGTTCCCATGTCGCGTCTCTTCCTGCCCGCCCTCGTCCTGGCGCTGGTCTTCGGCGCAGCGGCTCACGGCCAGCCGGTTGCCAACACGGTCCCACCGATCAACTTCCATGAGCGGGTGCTGGCCAACGGCCTGCGCGTCATCACCTCGCTCGATCGCACCACGCCGAATGTGACGGTGCAGGTCTGGTACGGCGTCGGGGCCAAGAACGACCCGCCCGGTCGCTCCGGCTTCGCCCACATGTTCGAGCACATGATGTTCAAGGCCACGCGCGACATGCCGGCCGAGTATATGGACCGGCTCACCGAGGATGTGGGCGGCATGAATAACGCCTTCACCCAGGACGACACCACCGCCTTCTACGAGGTGATCCCGGCCGCCGACCTGCAGCGCCTGATCTGGGCCGAGTCCGAGCGGATGAGCGCCCTGGTGGTCGACAGGGCCAACTTCGATTCCGAGCGCCAGGTGGTCGAGGAGGAGCTGCGCCAGCGGGTGCTGGCCAGCCCCTACGGCCGGCTCTTCTACACCCTGCTGCCGCAGGACAGCTTCGCGGTGCACCCCTATCACCGCTCGCCGATCGGCTCGATCGAGGACCTCGACGCGGCCAGCCTCGACGACCTGCAAAACTTCCATGCCACCTTCTACCGGCCCGACGACGCCACCCTGGTCATCGTCGGCAACTACGACCCGGCCCAGCTCGACGCCTGGGTCGACAAGTACTTCGGCCCGCTGCGCGACCCGGCGACACCGATCCCGCGGGTGACCGCCGTCGAGCCGCCGCGCACCGGGCCGCAGACGCTGACCGGCTACGGCGCGGATGTGCCGCTGCCGGCGGTCGCCATCACCTGGCTGGCGCCGGCGGCCGACAGTCCCGACGCCCAGGCGCTGCAGGTGATGGACGCCATCCTCGCCACCGGGAAGTCGTCGCGGCTCTACGACGACATGGTCTACGGCAAGGAGATCGCCGCCCAGGTGTTCTCCAATGCCGACCTGCGCCAGCAGCTCGGCATGTACTACGTCGGCGCCATTGTCGCGGCCGGCCACACGCCCGAGGAGGCCGAGGCGGAGCTGCGGGCCCAGGTCGGCGCGCTGCGCGACACGCCGGTGAGCGCCGCCGAGCTGGAGACGGCCCGCACCCAGCTGCTCACGGCCGAGATCCGCCAGCGCGAGACCATCGACGGCCGCGCCAACGAGCTTGCCGCCGCCCAGGTGATCGAGGGTGACGCGGCCAAGGCCAACACCGACATCGATGCTTTGGAGCGGGTGACCGCCGCCGACGTGCAGCGCGTCGCTCGCAAGTACCTGCCCGACAATCTGCGCGTGGTGATCCGCTACCTGCCCGAGAGCGCCCGTCCGGGCGGCTCCGAGCCCGCCGCCGTGGCGGCCCCGCCGCAGGCCTCGCCGCCCTACACCGGCCCCGTCGCCGCCCTGCTGCCGCCGGACCAGCGCCAGGCGCCGCCGCCGATCGGCGCGCAGCCGGCCGCCGTCCTGCCCACGCCTGCGATGCGCACCCTGCCCAACGGCCTGCGCGTCATCGTCGCCAAGAGCACCAACCTGCCGCTGGTCGCCGCGACCCTGAGCTTCGTCGCCGGCGCCGGCTCCGATCCGGCGGGCCTCGCCGGCGACGCCGACTTCACCGCGCAGCTGGCGAGCGAGGGCACCACCAGCCGCTCGGCCCGCGACATCGCGCGCCAGTCCGAGGCGCTGGGCGCCAACCTGTCGTCGCAGTCGGGCTGGGAGGCCTCGCAGATCGGGCTCTCGGTGATGCCGGACAAGCTGACCGCCGCCCTGGCCATCGTCGCCGACGTCGCCCGCCACCCGACCTTCGCGGCCGAGGAGCTGGACCGGGCGCGCAAGGAGTCGCTCGACGACCTCGACGTGGCCTACGGCGATCCCGGCCAGGTGGCCGCCAATGCGACCGCGCCGGTGGTCTACGCCGGCACCTCGTTCGCCCACGCCGCCGACGGCACGCCAGCCTCGCTGAAGCGGCTGACGCCGGCCGACCTGAAGGCGTTCCACGACCGCTACTGGCGCCCCGACAACGCCATTCTGGTGCTGACCGGCGACATCACCCCCGAGCAGGGTTTCGCGATGGCCGAGCGGGCGCTGGGCGATTGGGCGAGGCCCGCCACACCCCTGCCGCCGCCGCCGCAGGGCCAGCCCAACGCGCCGCCGCGCACGGTGGTGATCGACCTGCCCGGCGCGGGCCAGGCCTCGGTCACCATCGCCAAGCCGGCCATCACCCGCACCGACCCGCGCTACTACCAGGTGCTGGTCGCCAATGCGGTGCTGGGCGGCGGCTACTCGGCCCGGCTCAACGAGGAGGTGCGCATCAAGCGCGGGCTCTCCTACGGCTCGGACTCGACGCTGGCGGCGCACGCCACCCTGGGCTCAGTGACCGCCGACGCCCAGACCCGCAATGATGCAGCGGTGCAGGTGGCGGAGCTGATCCGCGGCACGATGGCCTCGCTCGCCACCTCGCCGCCCTCGCCCGACGAGCTGACCGCCCGCAAGCAGTCACTGATCGGCGACTATGGGCGGGGCATCGCCACCGCCGCCGGCCTCGGCAATGTGCTGGGCGACCTGGCCCTCTACGGCATCGACCTCACCGAGGTGAAGACCTACCCCGACCTCGTGCAGGCCGTGACCCCGGCCCAGGTGCAGGCCGCCGCGCAAGGCGTGTTGTCGCCCGAAGGCTCCAGCACGATCATCGTCGGAGACGCGAAACTGTTCCTGGACGCGGTGAAAGCGAAGTCGCCCAAGGTCGAAGTGATCCCGATCGCCGCGTTCGACCCGGAGACGCCGGCGCTGAGAGCGGCGCCCTAGCGGAGCGTCTCTTCGAGCGCGGCGAGGTCGGCCCGGCGGGCGTCCGCCGTCCACACCAGCAGGGCGCCGCCGGCGAGGCCGGCGACGACCGAGCCGATGAAGATGGCCGCACGCAGCGCCGCGACCGACTTGGGCAGCGGGTCAGGCGGGCCCATGCCGGCCAGGAAGTAGCTGACCGTGAAGCCGACGCCGCAGATCAGGGCGACGGCCAGGATCTCGATCCACTTCGCGCCCGTCGGCTTGCGCACCAGCTTCAGCGATATGCCCGCCGCGCAGAGGCCGAAGACGCCCAGCGGCTTGCCCACCACCAACGCCAGCATCACCCCCAGCGGCGCGGGCGCGCCCAGGTCGGAGAGGCGAAAGGCGCGTGACGAGACGCCCGCCGCGGTCAGGATGAAGAGCGGCAGGATGGCGAAGGCGACGTAGGGGTGCAGGCTGTCCATGAAGTACTTGAGCAGGCTGGGTTCGCCCGGCCGCCGCGCGCCCACCGGCACGGTTATGGCGCAGGCGACGCCGGCCAGCGCCGGGTCCAGTCCCGACTTCAGCACGAAGCCCCAGACCATCAGGAAGCCGGCCGGGTAGAAGAGCAGCGGCGCGCGCCGCCAGCGCGACAGCACCAGCAGCGCCACGAGTCCAGCCCCGGCGCCGGCCACTTCGGGCCACCGCACCGGCCCCGCGCCCATCACCGCGTTGAGCACCACCCCGGCTAGATTATCGGCGATGGCGACGCTGATCAGCAGCACCCGCAGCGAGTGGGCGAGGCGCGGTCCGGTGATCGCCAGCACCGCCAGCGCCGCCGCCCCGTCAGTCGCCGCGCCGACCGCCCAGCGGCTGGGCGCGGCGTGCGCCACCGCGAGGAAGACGCCGATCGGCGCGATCAGCCCGCCCAGAGCTGCCAGCGCCGGCAGGCCGAGGCGGCGGGGGTTGGACAGCTCGCCGCGCAGCAGCTCGAACTTCAGCTCCATGCCGAGCACGAAGAACACCACGGGCATCAGCAGCGCCCGCACCCATCCGGCAAGGCTCATGGTCTCGCTGAACGCGCCGACGGTCACCGGGACGGGCAGGGCCAAGAGGGCGCCGTAGTCCGCGGCGATGCGCGAGTTGGCCAGCCCCAGCGCCGCCACGGCCGCAGTCGCGAGCACCAGGCCGGATCCGGATTCGGTCCGCAGATAGTCCAGCGTCGGGCGCCGCATGGGCGTCGGTTAACACGGACTCCGATCTCCCCCTATCGAGGAGGATCACGTACATGGCCGCATATGCCCGTCTCGCCGCGCTACCAGCCCGATCCGCAGTTCCAGAGCCTGGGCGGGGAGTATGCCGACCCGGTCTCGGCAGCCGTGTTTCCAGCCGCCATCCTGCGCTTCCGCAATGATCGCGCCGCTGCCACCGTCGGGCTGGACACCCTGGCCGACGCCGAGTGGGTGGCGCATTTCGGGCGCTTCGAGCCGCTGCCGGGCAACATGCCGACGCCGCTGGCCATGCGCTACCACGGCCACCAGTTCCGGGTTTACAACCCCGAGATCGGCGACGGGCGCGGCTTCCTGTTCGCCCAGTTGCGCGAGGCCGGGACCGGCCGCCTGCTCGATCTCGGCACCAAGGGCTCCGGCCAGACCCCCTATTCGCGCTTCGGCGACGGGCGGCTGACGCTGAAGGGCGGGGTGCGCGAGGTGCTGGCCACCGCCATGCTGGAGGCGTTGGGCGTGCCGACCTCGCGCAGCTTCTCGCTCGTCGAGACCGGCGAGGACCTGACCCGCAACGACGAGCCCAGCCCCACCCGCTCGGCGGTGCTGACCCGGCTGTCGCACAGCCACATCCGCTTCGGCGCCTTCCAGCGCCACGCCTACTTCGACCGCAAGGACCTGATCGGCGGCCTCGTCGACCACGTGGTCGAGCAATACTACCCGGGCCTCGGCAACGCGCCGGATCGGCCGGTGGCCATGTTCCAGGCAGTGCTCGGCCGCTCGGCCGAACTGGTCGGGCGCTGGATGGCCGCGGGCTTCGTGCACGGCGTGCTCAACACCGACAACATGAGCCTGACCGGCGAGAGCTTCGACTACGGGCCCTACCGTTTCCTGCCGCGCAACGACCCCAACTTTACCGCCGCCTATTTCGACGAGACCGGGCTCTACGCCTTCGGCCGCCAGGCTGAGGCGGCGTTCTGGAACCTGCGCCAGCTTGCCGGCTCCCTCAGCCTGGTCGCCGAGACCGAACCGCTGGTCGAGGCGCTGAATACTTTCTCGGGCGCCTACCGCAACGCCCTCGGCGGCTCGATGCTGCGCCGGCTGGGGCTGACGCCGAAGGGCGCCGACCAGGACATTGGCCTGGTCAACGCCGCCTTCCGCGCCCTGGCCGAGGGCAGCGAGCCGCTGCGCTGGGAGCCGTTCTTCTTCGACTGGTTCGGCGGCCAGGCGTCCGAGGCGCGGGCGCTGGCCGGGCCGCGGGCGGCGCTCTACGGGGGCGAGGACTTCATGGCCTTCCGCACCCAACTCGCCGGCTATGAGATGGAGCGCCCGGAGCGGTTGGAGGCGGACTACTTCAACGGTCCCGAGCCAGAAGAGCTGCTCTACGACGAGATCGAGGCGATCTGGGCCGCGATCGCCGGCCCCGATGACTGGGGTCCGCTGAACGCCAAGCTTGCCCGGCTGGAAGTCGCCCGCCAGGCCTGGGCGCTGGGCTGACGGCCTCCTGACCGATCGCAGCGGCTGCGGTGCGCGGATTCGGGCTTGACTGTTAGAGTACTCTGCATAATAGAGTTCTCTAAGCTCGCCGACCCGCGAACAGGGAGCTCCGATGACCATGACGATCAGCCGAGATGAAGCCGCACAGGCGCTGGGCGAGATCGAAGCGGCCCGCAGCCGCTTCTGGCAGGCCAAGTCCTACGGCTACGCCGCACCCTTCCTGATCATCTGGGGGCTGGTGTGGATGGTCGCCGACCTGACGCTGCAGTTCGAGCCGACCTGGGGCCTTGCCTGGCCCGTCGCGGCCTCGCTGGGCACGGTGGCCAGCCTGGTCGCCGGCGTCTCGCTGCCGCGGCCCAAGGCCGACCGGGCGCGCGGCTGGCGCAACCTCGGCGTCACCCTGGTCGTGGCCGGCTTCTTCGTCGCCCTCCTGAACGTGATCCCGATCACCAGCGGCGCCGAAGTGCACTCGATCTTCGGCCTGGTGTTCGGCTTCCTCTACATGGGCGCGGGGCTCTGGCTCGGCTGGCGGCTGTTCGCCCTGGGCGCGGCGCTGGCGGTGCTGACCCTGATCGGTTTCTTCGCCGTGCACGAGTGGTACGCGCTCTACATGGGGCTGGTCAGCGGCGGGGCGCTGGTGCTCGGCGGGCTCTGGCTGAGGAAGCTCTAGCCATGGGCCCCGACGAGATCATCCACCAGTCGCTGCGCCTGCGGATCATGGCGACGCTCAACGCCCTGCCGCACGGCGAGCAGATCGACTTCCCCCGCCTGAAGGGCCTGCTCAAAGCCACCGACGGCAACCTCGGCGCCCACATCGGCACGCTGGAAGGCGCCGGCTACATCGCCACCGAGAAGGACTTCGTCGACAAGAAGCCGAGAACCCGGGTCACCATCACCCCGGTCGGCCGGCGCGCCTTCGAGAGCCACGTTGGCTATTTGCGCGACCTGATCGACGGCGGCGCGGCCAAAACGTGACCGGCGCGCGGGGTTGACGGAGAGGGGCGTCGGCGCGAGACCGGCGCCCCCTCTCGCTGAGTGAGCGCCATGCGTCAGTTGCTTGCCGTCGCCGCCATTGCCCTTCTCGCCGGCCAGGCGGCCGCCGGCACGATCGAGGTCCGCGACGCCTGGATCCGGTCCACCCCACCCGGCGCCCCGACCGCCGCCGGCTACGCCACCCTGATCAACCACGGCCCCGCGACCGACCGCCTCGTCGACGGCCATACAAGCGTGGCCGCCAGCGTCACCCCCCACACCATGAGCATGGCCGGCGGCGTCATGCGCATGCGCCCGGTCGCAGGCGGCCTGCCGATCGCCGCCTCCGCCACCCTGCGCCTCGCCCCCAGCGGCGACCACCTGATGCTGCTCGGCCTGAAACACCCCCTGACCGCCGGCCAGCACGTCCGCGTGACTCTCAACTTCACCCGCGCCGGCCCCATCACCACCGACTTCGTAGTGCGGGATGCGGCTGGGATGTAACCGCCGACGCCGGCGCGGTCGGCGTCGGCGACATGGTCGCCTCGCTGCGCTGGGTGCGCGACAATATCGCCAATTTCGGCGGCGACCCCGGCCGGGTGATGATTTTCCGCCAGTCGGGCGGCGGCTCCGCGCAGGGAGTTCCGCGAACTCTGGGCCTGACTCCCCTCCCCAATGAGGGGAGGGGCCGGGGGTGGGGGTCTCTATCCGGAGAATTCAGGATCGGTGATCAACGCCCGCGCCCAACCGGTGAGAGTCCCCCGCCCCCAACCCCTCCCCTCAAGGGGGAGGGGAGCTTCAGGGCTTGTCGCTGGCCGGGATCGCGGCCACCTCGTCCGGAGTGAGCCGGCTGATGTTGGTGGGGATGCAGCCCTGGCCGGTGGCGCGCACATGCACGTCGATGCCGATGGCGCCGCAGACTTCGTCCGAGTTGTTGGTCGGATGCAGGACCAGCGTCTCCGAGCCGGCGTTGGTGCAGTCGGACCCGAAATCCATCCGGTAGTAGGCGCCGGTGCTGGAGCGCATGAACAGCGTCCGCTCGCCCTGCATCTTGGTGTTCTCGATGCTGCTGAGCCGGAAACAGGCCTGGCCGCCCGGCGCGGCAGCAGCCGGAAGGCCCACGGCCAACACAGCGGCCGCAGCGAGGGCGAGGGGAAGGAACTTGAGCATGGGGCGTCTCCTGGACGCTGAATGTCTGGACAAGGCGATCAACTATCGCCGGGCGGCAGAGTTTCCGCCAGGGGACCATCACGCGAATAATCCTTCCGAGTGTGCTCCGTGGGTTCAGTGTTGACCTCTGCGGCGAGGAGCCTAACTTCGCGCTCGTTCTCCGGGGTGTCCCGCTTGAGGGGCTGAGAGGCGGCTGAGGCCGTGACCCGCCGAACCTGATCCGGGTCATGCCGGCGAAGGGAGGGAACGTGAGGCTCCGGCTTCACACACCGATCTGAGCTCAGGCCTGGCTCTCCTTCGTTCGAGAGGAGCCTGCCATGAACGTCCAAACACCGATTTCCACCCCCATCCCCACTGGCGAGCGGCCGGGGTCGCGGCGCGTCTGGGCCGAGGGGGTGCTGCACCCTTGCGTCCGCGTGCCGTTCCGCGAGGTGGCCGTGCACCCGACCGCCGGCGAGCCGCCGCTGACGCTCTACGACACCGCCGGCGCCTACGGCGATCCACGCGCCACGATCGATATCGAGCAGGGCCTGCCGCGCCACCGCGACGCCTGGGTGCAGGCGCGCGGCGACGTCGAGGCCGTCCCGCCCCGCGCCGTGAAGCCGGAGGACAACGGCAACGCCCGCGGCCGGCACCTGGCCAAGCAGTTCAAGACCGATCGCAAGCCCTTCCGCGCCAAGGCCGGCGGGGCGGTGACCCAGCTCGAATATGCCCGCGCCGGCCTGATCACGCCGGAGATGGAATACGTTGCCATCCGCGAGAACCTGCGCCGCGAGCAAAATGCCGAAGTGATCCGCGACGGCGAGGACTTCGGCGCCTCGATCCCGGACTTCGTCACCCCTGAGTTCGTGCGCGACGAGATCGCCCGTGGCCGCGCCATCATCCCGGCCAACATCAACCACGGCGAGCTGGAGCCGATGGCCATCGGCCGCAACTTCCTGGTCAAGGTGAACGCCAACATCGGCAACTCGGCCGTGCTCTCGGCCGTCGAGGACGAGGTCGAGAAGATGGTCTGGGCGATCCGCTGGGGCGCGGACACCATCATGGACCTCTCGACCGGCCGCAACATCCACAACATCCGCGAGTGGATCCTGCGCAACTGCCCGACGCCGCTGGGCACCGTGCCGATCTACCAGGCGCTGGAGAAGGTGGACGGCGTCGCCGAGGACCTGAACTGGGAGGTGTTCCGCGACACCCTGATCGAGCAGGCCGAGCAGGGGGTGGACTATTTCACCATCCACGCCGGCGTGCGCCTGCCCTACATCCCGCTGACCGCCAAGCGCGTCACCGGGATCGTGTCACGCGGCGGGTCGATCATGGCCAAGTGGTGCCTGGCCCACCACCGCGAGAGCTTCCTCTACGACCACTTCGAGGACATTTGCGAGATCATGCGGGCTTACGACGTGTCGTTCTCGCTGGGCGATGGCCTGCGGCCCGGCTCGATCGCCGACGCCAACGACGCGGCCCAGTTCGCCGAGCTGGAGACTCTGGGCGAGCTCACCAAGGTGGCGTGGAAGCACGGCGTGCAGGTGATGATCGAAGGCCCCGGCCACGTGCCGATGCACAAGATCAAGGCCAACATGGACAAGCAGCTAAAGGCTTGCCACGAGGCGCCCTTCTACACCCTGGGGCCGCTGACCACAGACATCGCGCCCGGCTACGACCACATCACCAGCGCCATCGGCGCGGCGATGATCGGGTGGTTCGGCACCGCCATGCTCTGCTACGTGACGCCGAAGGAGCACCTGGGGCTGCCGGACCGCGAGGACGTCAAGCAGGGCGTGATCGCCTACAAGATCGCCGCCCACGCCGCCGACCTCGCCAAGGGCCACCCCTCGGCGCGCTTCTGGGACGACGCCCTCTCACGTTCGCGCTTCGAGTTCCGCTGGGAGGACCAGTTCAACCTCGGACTCGATCCGGAAACGGCGCGCGAGTTCCACGACGAGACCCTGCCCAAGGACGCCCACAAGGTCGCCCACTTCTGCTCGATGTGCGGCCCGAAGTTCTGCTCGATGAAGATCAGCCAGGAAATCCGCGACGCCGCCGCGGGCCAGAACGCGGTGGCCGACGGGCTCGCCGAGATGGCCGAGAAGTTCAAGGAATCCGGCGGCGAGATCTACGTGAATTCCCCTCCCCCATAGCGGCGCTGTGGAGGAGGAGAATTTTGTATGTGACGTAAGCGGTTGACGACGCTGCGGCGCTGGCCGTACCCTAAATTCTAACGGGGCGGACGCTGTAACCAGAGGTCACGGCCCGACAGGGAGAAAGCCGGCTTCATGCCGGCGTCGGGAGGGCTACATGCGCAAGCTTGCATGGATGACGGCGTGCGCCGTTGGGGCGTTGGGCTTTGGCTTGGGGGGCTTCGGCGCGGGCGCTCACGCGGCCACCGCAACGGCCACCGCGGACACCCAGGGCGCGACCACCCTGACCGACATCATGGTCACCGCCACCAAACGCGAGGCGACCATCCAGCACGTGGCCACGGCGGTTTCGGCCTACGATTCGAAAGAGCGCGATCTGATCGGGCTCAACACCATCACCGACCTGCAGAACTTCGTGCCCGGCCTGCGCTACTCGGCCAGCCTGGACCGCATCTTCCTGCGCGGCGTCGGGCGCCAGACCAACAACCTGGCCACCGACCCGGGCGTCGCCACCTACGTCGACGGGGTCTACGATTCGGCGACCTACGACGCCGGCGGCGACGCCCTCTTCATCGCGCGCCAGGAAGTGCTGCGCGGGCCGCAGGGCACGCTCTATGGCCGCAACTCGATCGGCGGCGACATCAACGTGATCTCGGTGATGCCGACCGACACCTTCTACGCCGAGGGGCGCGCGCAGATCGGGAACTACGGCCAGAGTTCGATCGAGGCGGTCACCTCGGGCCCGCTCGGCGACGGCTTCAGCTTCCGCGTCGGCGCCGCCTACTCCGACCAGGACAAGGGCTATTTCCGCAACGTCGCCAATCCCAGCCAGACCGAGGACGGGAACGCCACCAACGCCTATTTCGAAGGCCAGCTGCAGTACAAGAGCGACAAGGTGGAACTCTGGGGCAAGGCGACGCTCGACCAGTATGGCGGCACCTACCGCGCCACCAACGTGGTCTCGCCGTACGACACGCTGGAATACGCGCCTGGGGGCCTGGGGCCGAACCTGACCTATGCCTACAACCCGGCCTTCATCGCCGAGGGCGGCACGCACACCCAGGTGGGCAGCTTCATGAGCAATCCGGGCGTGACCGACCAGTGGGAGTACAATTCATCCACGCCCAACACGATCAAGATCAATCCGAACTACGGCTTCATCTGGCACGCGACCTACCACGCTGACGGATTCGACATAAAATACTTGGGCGGCTGGGCGCACCACAACCTGCAGATCTTCGGCAACGCGGCTGGGGATAATCCGGTCACGTCAATCACCTTCCCGCTGACGCCGGCTTCCGCTGCGAACCCGATCCCGTTCGGCTCGGTATGCGCTCTGAACGCCATCGCGTTCGGCAACCCGTGCGGCCCGCTGACCACGTTCGGCCCGGCCGCCGATGTCTATACTGAGAACAAGACCTGGACGAGCCACGAGCTGGACTTCGTCTCTACGACCAACAATGCACTTCAGTGGATCGGCGGTCTCTACTACTACCACGAGCAGTATAACCAATCGACCGACATCACCCTGCCCAACCAGCCGCAGCTGTCCAACACCCTGGTGTTCGGCACCGGCCCGGCGGCGCTGCTTTTGGGCGCGCTGCCGGGGTCACCGGCGCTGACCCCCGTGGCCGCGGCGCCGAACCCCACCCGGCTGATCTACGACAGCGGCCAGGACATGCAGGGGAACTCCTACGCCGGCTTCGGCGAGATCGACTGGAAGTTCGTCCCGACCTGGAAGCTCACCGTCGGGGTCCGCTACAACTACGACGACAAGCACGGCGACGAGTTCCTGCGCCTCGTCACCTTCGGGGCCAGCTACGCGACGCCGGAGCAACTCGGCACCCTGACCCCGGCCTGGGACGAGACCTCGTTCTTCGCCCAGGGCGCCGAGCCGGGCGCCGGCCCCGTGACCATCGGTGCGGACGGCTTCGGCCGACGCACGCTCAGCGGCCACTGGTCGGCGGTCACCGGGACGGCGGGCCTGGAGTGGGATCCGAGTTCCGACCTGCTCGCCTACCTGAAGTACAGCCGCGGCTACAAGGCGGGCGGCTTCAACGCCGGCGCGACCCTGGCCACCGATCCGGAAGTCGGGCCCGAGACGCTCGACGACTTCGAAGGCGGCATCAAGAAGACCTTCGACCAGCGCCTGACCATCGACCTCGCGGCTTTCTACTACAATTACAACAACATGCAGATCGAGCTGGGTGAGTTAGGGGCGGCCGGCACCACCAGCTTCTTCCTGCAGGGCCTGCCGCAGGTGCACAATTGGGGCGTCGAGCTGGAGTCGACCTGGCAGGCGACCGACGACCTGCAGTTCATCCTCAGCTACGCCTACCTCAACACCGACATCGTCAAGTCATCCTGCTACGAGGACCCGATCAACAACGGGTTGCTGACGCCGTCGCAACCAGGGTGTGTCAACAATGCCACCGCCGCGACGGCGGCGGCCACCAAATACGGCTTCGTCAGCGTCAAGGGTAACGAGCTGATCGACTCGCCGCCGAACAAGATCACCATCAACGCCAACTACACCCTGCACTTCTCTCCGGGTAACCTGACTTTCTCAGCGACTGATTCTTGGACCGACTATCACTGGTCGGCGATCTTCAACAGTTCGCTATACTACTCGCCGAGCTACAACAATCTCGACTTGCGGCTGCTGTGGAACGATGCCAAAGGCCGCTACACGATCATCCTCTTCGGCCGCAACGTGCTGAACGCGGTGCAGTACGACTACATCTATCCGGGCACCTCAGTGCCGCTCCAACTCACCCACAGCCTGAACGCGCCGGCCACCTACGGCGTCCAGTTCCAGGTGCGCTTCAAGTAGCTCCCGGCGTATGAGTAAACAGAACGAGAGGAAGCGTCGCCGGTGACCAGCATAGCCGCCGCCCCACCCAGGCTTGGGTTGGGGACCAAGGTTTCGTACGGCCTGGGCTCCGTCGCCCAGGGCGTGGGCTCGGTGGCGCTCTCCACCACCATCATCAACTTCTACCTGATCAGCGTCGTCGGCCTCAGGCCCGCCGTCGTGGGGGTGGTGATCCTGGTCTCGCTGGTCATCGACGCCGTGCTCGACCCGGCCATCGGGCGCTGGTCCGACACCTTCCGCTCGCGCTGGGGCCGGCGTCACCCGTTCATGTATTTCTCGGCCTTGCCGATCGCGCTGGCGATCGCCTTCCTCTGGCGCCAGCCCGCGGGTCTCTCGCAAGCCGCGATGCCCATCTACGTGCTGGCGATGCTGATCATCGTGCGGGTGGCCGGCGGGCTCTACCAGATCCCGAGCGACGCGCTCGCGCCGGAGCTGGCGCCGGACTACCACGAGCGCACCGGCTTGATCAGCTGGCGATGGGGGTTCGGGCTCTTCGGCGCGCTGGTGGTCGGCATCGTGCTGAACGCCGTCTTCCTGCGCAAGGACGCTTCGCACCCGCTCGGCCAGTACGACCCGGCCGCCTACGCCAACTTCGGCATCATGGCGGCCGTGGTGGCCTTCGTCTCGATCCTGATCTCGGCGATGGCCACGCATCGCTACATCCCCCTCCTGAAGCAGCCGCCGAAGCGCCGGCAGTCGGCAGGGCAGTCATTCCGCGAGATCGTCACCATCCTCGCCAACCCGTCGCTGATCGCCGTCATGGCGTCGGGCCTGGTCTCGGGCGTCGCCGGCGGCATCTCGTCCACGCTCGGCGGCTTCATGAGCTATTACTTCTGGGACCTGACGCCCCAGCAGGTGGCGCTGCTCACGCTTCTCGCCGCGCCGGCCGCCCTGCTGGGCGTCGTGGCCGCGCCCTTCCTGTCGCGCGCCCTCGACAAGAAGCGCACCATGATCACCGTCTTCACCCTTTCGGTCTTCACCGGCGTGGTCCCGGTGGCGCTGCGGCTGCTGGGCGTGATGCCGCCGAACGGCTCGCCCCTGATCCTGCCAATCCTGGCCATTGACGGCTTCGTCGCCGGCACGCTGGCGCTGAGCGGCTTCATCATCGTCGGCTCGATGGTCGCCGACGTGGTCGAGGACAGCGCGGTGAAGACCGGCGTGCGCGCCGAGGGGCTGCTCTTCGCCGCCAACGGCCTCCTGCCCAAGATCACTGCCGGCCTCGGCGGCCTGGTGGGCAACATGATGATGGAGTTCGTGCACTTTCCGGCCAGCCAGGGCGGGCATCCGATCACCCACGTCGCGCCGGACATCATGCGCAACCTGGCGCTGGTGTCGCTGCCCGCCGGCGCGGTGCTCAACCTGATCGCCATCGCGGTGCTGTTCTTTTATCGCATCGACCGCGGCTCGCACGAAGCCAACCTCGAGGCGCTGCGCCTGGCGGCGGCAACCACCGAACCGCCGACGATGCTGCCGGTCGGCGGCGCGCTGATGGGCGATCCGGGCGCGATTTCACCGCTCATCTAGCCGCGGCGCCCAACAAGTTCAGGCTCGGCGGTGGAAACCTCGCGCGTCCGTTCCTAAGTGCAAAATCGGGGATTTTCGGCAGCACGGGCGGTGGCCGCCCGCGACCCTGTGGCGCTTTCAATTGGGGGACCGATGTTCTATCGCCTAAGCTATATGGCTATGCGTGCAATTTCGAATCATCGGTTTGATCAGACGACGCAGGATTTGAGGGCAGGGGAAGGCGCTTCGGTCCCCCGCGACGGCGTCTAGATGGACGGGGACGGGTCCCTCCCACGGTCCGGCGTCAGGTCGGGACCGCCGGCGGGCGTGCGCCCGCCGTTCGGATCGGGCGGTCCCAGGCCCGGCATGATGGGCCCGGGCGGCCGTTCGCTCACCGAAGGGCCGATCACCCGCACCCTGATCATGTTCTCGCTGCCGCTCATGGGTGGCAACCTGCTGCAGTCGCTGAACGCCAGCGTCAATCAGTTCTGGGTCGCCCACATGCTGGGCGCCACCGACATCGTCGCCATCGGCAACGCCAACAGCGTGATGATGCTGATGATGGGCGCCGTCTTCGGCGCCACCATGGCCGCCAACATTTTGATCGCCCAGCAGGTCGGCGCCGGCGACCTGACGATGGTCAAGCGCATCATGGGCACGGCGGTGTTCTTCTTCGTGGTGGTCTCGGCGACCATCTCGCTGACCGGCGGCATCTTCGCGCCGCACATCCTGACCGCCATGCGGACGCCGCCGGCGGCCAAGGCGGAGGCGATCGTCTACCTGCGCGTCACCTTCGGCGCGATGCCGTTCATGTACTTCTTCCAGTTCCTGCAGATGGCCCAGCGGGGCGCCGGCGACAGCCGCACGCCGTTCTACTTCATGGCCCTGGCCGTCGTGCTCGACATGATCCTCAACCCGCTGCTGATCGCCGGCATCGGGCCGTTCCCGAAGCTGGGCGTCGCCGGCTCGGCCACCTCGACGCTGATCGGCCAGGGCGTCTCGCTGCTGATGCTGCTGATCGTGCTCTATCGCCGCAACAGCGTGCTGATGCTGAAGGGCCGCGACCTGAAGTTCCTGGCGCCGTCGCTCGAGATCCTGCGACCGCTGATCTTCCGCGGCATCCCGATGAGCCTGCAGATGTTCATCATGTCGGCCGCCGGCATGATCATGATCAGCTTCGTCAACGGCTTCGGCGCCGTGACGTCGGCGGCCTATGTGGGCGCGCTGCAGGTGTGGAACTACATCCAGATGCCCGGCATGGCGGTGGGCGCCTCGGTCTCCTCAATGGCCGGCCAGAACGTCGGGGCCGGCGAGTGGAAGCGGGTCGAGCGGATCGCCATGATCGGCCTGGGGCTCAGCGTCTGCGTGACCGGCACCGTGGCGCTGATCATCTATGCGCTGGGGCCGCTGCCGCTCTACATCTTCCTGCCGGCCACCACGCCGACCGGCGCGCCGTCGCCGACCATCCCGCTGGCGCTCGAGATCGACCGGACGGTGCTCTGGGCCTTCGTGATCTTCAACGCCACCTTCGCCCTCTCCGGCGTGGTGCGCTCCACCGGCGCGGTCTGGCCGCCGCTGGCGATCCTGTTCTTCTCGATGGTCTGCGTGCGGGTGCCGTTCGCCTATTTCATGATCCCGCATTTCGGCAAGGATGCGATCTGGTGGAGCTTCCCGCTGGGCACGCTGACCTCCAGCGCGCTGACCGCGCTCTACTATCGATACGGCAACTGGCGGAAGGTGCGGATGCTGCATCACGTGCCGAGCGCGGAGCAGCCGGATGCGACCGCGGGCGTGCCGGTGATGGATCCCCCCGACGGAAGCGACGCGATCCGGGACGAAGTCCTGGTGTCCTGAGGCGGATTCGGAATAGGTCAGCTTTGCAGCGACGTCGTCTGAAGACATATGCGCCCGCGTCACCGGATGCTGGCCTGACCCCAAGCCCCATCACCCGATAGAGGCCGCATGCCCGACGGCTCGCTCGCGCCCAACGTCACGCCCCGGTTCAGCGCCAAGCGCGAGGCGATCATCGCCGCCGCGACCGAGCTCGTGAACCGGCGCGGCGTGCGCGGCATGACCCTGGCCGAGGTGGCCGACCGCGTCGGGCTGATCACCACCAGCGTCACCTACTATTTCAAGAAGAAGGACGAGCTGGCCGCCGCCTGCTTCATCTCCGGCCTCCAGCGCCTGGGGGATCTGGTGCTGGTGGCGCGCGAAGAACCGACGGTTTCGGCGCGCCTGCGCCGGCTGCTCGAGCTCTACATCGGCCTGCGGGCCCGCATCCGCACCGGCCAGGAACCGCCGATCCCGGTATTCAGCGACATCCGGGCGCTCTCGTCGCCGATCGGCCAGCCGACCTGGATTGCCTACGGGGGGCTCTTCCGCAGCGTGCGCCGGCTCTTCGCGGCGCCGGGCCCGGGCGCGCTCGGCCGGGGCGAAGCCACCGCCCGCGCCCAGATCCTGCTCGAGCAGATCCACTGGCTGGAAACCTGGCTGCCGCGCTACGACGTGCACGACTTCCCCCGCGTCTGCGAGCGCATGCACGACATCCTGGCGGGCGGCCTCGCCCCCGACGGCGCGGTCTGGAACCCCGCGCCGCTGCCGGCGCCGCCGGCCGAGCTGGCCTTGCCCGGCGAGGCCTTCCTGCGCGCCGCCACCCGGCTGATCAACCAGCGCGGCTATCACGGCGCGTCGGTGGAGCTGATCTCGGCCTCGCTCAACGTCACCAAGGGCTCGTTCTACCACCACCACAACGCCAAGGACGAGGTGGTCAGCGCCTGCTTCGAGCGCTCGTTCGACGCCGTGCGCCGCGCCCAGCTGGCGGCCCTGGCGTTGCCCAGCGACCAATGGGACCGGCTCAGCGCCGCCGCCGCCGCCCTGGTCGAGTTCGAGTTCTCCCGAGAAGGGCCGCTGCTGCGCACCACCGCCCTCGCGGCCCTCCCCGAAAGCCTTTGCGAAGCCATGCTGGAACAGTCGGGCCGGCTCTCCGACCGCTTCGCCGCGATGATCTCCGACGGCGTGGCCGAGGGCTCGATCCGGCCGGTGGACCCCTTCATCGCCGCCCAGATGCTGAACGCCACGCTCAACGCCGGCGCCGACCTGCCCGCCCTGCTCCGCGGCGTCAGCCCCCAGCAGGCGGTGGACTTCTACGCCCGTCCGTTCTTCACCGGCCTGACCGCGCGCTGACGCTTCAAACAAGTGTTTGCCTGCTGCCCGCGCGGAGGTAGCGTTCCTTCCATTGGAACCGCCTGGGAGCGGCAGAGGGAACGTCATGCGCTTTGGCATTTTCTACGAACACCAATTGCCCCGCCCGTGGACGCCGGGCCTCGAACAGAAGCTGTTCCAGGACGCGCTCGATCAGGTCGAACTGGCCGACAAGCTGGGCTTCGACAATGTCTGGGAGGTCGAGCACCACTTCCTGGAGGAATACTCGCACTCGTCGGCGCCTGAGATATTCCTCGCCGCTTGCTCGCAGCGCACCAAGCAGATCCGGCTGGGCCACGGCATCGTGCTGATGCCGCCGGGCTATAACCACCCTGCCCGCGTCGCCGAGCGGATCGCGACCCTCGACCTCGTCTCCAACGGCCGCGTCGAATGGGGCACGGGCGAAAGCTCGGCCTGGGCCGAACTGGGCGGCTACGGCGTTCCGGTCGCCGACAAGCGGCCGGCCTGGCGCGAAGCCGTCGAGCAGTGCGCCAACATGCTGGCCATGGACCCCTACCCCGGCTTCAAGGGCGAGTATTTCTCCATGCCCTGCCGCAATGTGGTGCCCAAGCCGGTGCAGCGGCCGCACCCGCCGCTCTGGGTCGCCTGCTCCAACCGCGAAACCATCAAGCTGGCGGCGCGGCTCGGCATCGGCGCCCTGACGTTTGCCTTCGTCGACCCGGCCGAGGCCAGCCAGTGGGTCGACGACTACTACCGCATCTTCAAGGAGGAGTGCGTGCCGATCGGGCACGCGGTGAACCCCAACATCTGCATGGTCTCGTCGTTCGGCCTGCACGAGGACTCCGCGGTGGCGCGGGCCAGGTTCCAGGAAGGCTTCCGCTTCTTCCAGTTCGCGCTCGGCTGGCACTACGGCTTCGGCGAGCAGATCCCCGGCCGCACCAGCATCTGGGACCTGTTCCAGAAGGCGCAGGCCAACATGGCCGCGCCGGCCGTGGGCGGCGGCATCGCCAGCGCGGCCGAGGGCGGCATCGGCACGCCGGACGAGCTGCGCGCCCATCTGAAGAAGTTCGAGACCTGCGGCGTCGACCAGGTCGCCTTCATCCAGCAGGGCGGGCGCAACCAGCACGAACACATCTGCGAGGCGCTGGAGCTGTTCGCCGGCGAGGTGATGGGCGAGTTCAAGGCGCGCGAAGCCGAGCGGGTGGCCAAGAAGACCGAAGAGCTCGCGCCCTACGTCGAGGCCGCCTTCAAGCGCAAGCAGTGGATGGCGCCCCTGGCGGATGCAGACATCCCGCCGGTGATCGCCCTGGGCCGCCAGGTCGCCGAGACTGGAGGTGCGCAGGCCCCGGCCCGCGCGGCGTGGCGAGAGGCGCTGGAAAAGGCCAAGTAACTCCCCTCCCCTCAAGGGGGAGGGGAGAACGCGCGGGCGAAGTCGACCACCTGCTTGGCGACCATTTCGACCTGGAACACGTCGCGCGGGTCGGTGAGGGCGCCGGCATCGTCGAAGGGTTTCGTCGCGCTGTTGATCGTGGCGCCCAGCGGGGTGGGCCAGCCGCGCAGGGCGTGGACGATCGAGCGCAGGGACGCCAGCGCCGAGCCGCAGGCCTGCCAGCCATCCGCGACCACGATGCAGCCGACCGCGCGGCCATCCAGATAGGGGCGCGCGTCTTCGCGCAACGGCTCCAGGCTATCCAGGGCATTCTTGATCAGCCCGCTCAGCGAGCCGTGATAGCCGGGCGTCGACACGATCACCCCGTCGGCCCCGCGCACTGCGTCGACCAGAGCCGAGCGCTCCGGCGGATGTTCGGCGTCGGTGGGGTTGAAGATCGGCAGGCGCGACAGCACCTCGCCGCCGATCATCTTGGTCCGGGCGCCCGCCGCCTCGGCCGCGGCAAGGGCGGCGACCAGCACCCGCTCGCTCGACGAGGGCGAGCGCACCGTGCCTCCAATGCCGACGATCAAGGGCCGTCGTTCAGGTATCATGGCAAGGAACTCCGGGCCGCTGTCCGTTACGGACTAGCGGCCCGGCGCTTCAGTTGAAAGCGGCTTCAGGCGTCCGCGGTCGCGCGGCCCTTGGCCACCTCGGACTTCAGCTCTTCGAGTTGCGCCCCGTACTTGTCGAGCGCGGCTTCCTTGAGCTTGGGCAGGTGATAGTTGGGGAAGAGGTCGTTGTCGGGCTTGTAGTCCTTCAGCACCTGCTTCGCGACCGTCACCTTGTGCACTTCGGTCGGGCCATCGGCGATGCCCATCACCAGGGCCGAGGTCACCATGCCCATGAACGGCATCTCGTTGGAGACGCCCATGGCGCCGTGCAGGTGCGCGGCGGTGGTGGCGATGTCGTGGTAGACCTTGGGCATCGCCACCTTGATCGCGGCGATGTCCTTGCGGACCAGGTTGTAGTCCTTGTGCTTGTCGATCAGCCAGGCGGTGCGCAGCACCAAAAGGCGGAACGACTGCAGCGCGATCCACGAGTCGCAGATCTGCTCCTGCACCACCGCCAGGTCGGCGAGCCGACCTTCGCGCGTCTGGCGGGAGACCGCCCGGCGGCACATCAGGTCGAAGGCCTTCTGGCAGGCGCCGACGGTGCGCATGGCGTGGTGCACGCGGCCGCCGGAAAGGCGGGTCTGCGCGACCAGGAAGGCGCCGCCGCGCGGGCCCAGCAGGGCTTCCGGCCCGACCTCGCAGTCGGTGTAGCGCATGTAGCCGTGGCCGCCGCCCTCGCCGGCGCCGACGCCGATGCCGCGCACGATCTCGACGCCCGGGTTCTTGGTCGGGACGATGAAGATCGAGGTGCGCTGGTGGATGTCCTTATGGTCCGGGTCGGTGACCGCATAGACGATCAGGATGGTCGAGCCGTAGGCGCCGGACGAGAAGTACTTCTCGCCGTTGATCACCCACTTGCCGTTCTTCATTTCGGCGCGCGTCTTGAAGGTGGTGGGGTCCGAGCCGCCGGCCGGTTCGCTCATCGAGAACGACGAGCGGATGTCGCCGTTGAGCAGCGGCCAGAGCCACTTTTCCTTCTGCTCGGGCGTACCGTAGTGGGCGATGATCTCGGCGTTGCCGGTGTCCGGCGCCTGGCAGCCGAAGATGGTCGGCGCCATGCCGACGCGGCCCAGCTTCTCGTTCATCAGGCCCAGCTTCAGCTGGCCGAAGCCTTGGCCGCCGAGCTCGGGACCGAGGTGGCAGGCCCACAGGCCCTGCGCCTTCACTTCGTCCTGCAACGGCTTGATGAACTTCTCGCGGGCGCCCGGAACCATCATGGCGCGGCCGAGGTTCGACAGCGGCTCGACCTTCTCCTCCATGAACTCTTCGAGCCAATCGAGCTTCTTCTGAAATTCCGGATCGGTTTCAAAATCCCAGGCCATATGCGTCTCCTCATGTCCCCCGTGAACCGGGTGGAAAATTCATATCGGTCGTCTGATGGCGGCATTATCGGGCGCCCTAAGGGGAGGCGCAACCGCCGCAAACGCTTGTTTGAAACTTTGAACGTACCAAAGCTTCGAATCAAGGCCGCCGATTTCGGGTCTGGACGCTGCGGCAATCCGGCGCCATTGGCCGACCATGTCTGACGCCCGCCCCATCCAGCACCTGGTGATCTTCGGCGCCACCGGCGACCTCTCCGCCCGGATGCTGATCCCATCGCTCTACTTTCTCGATCTCGACAAGCTGCTGCCGGAGGATCTGAAGATCGTCGGCTCGGCCCGCACCGAGATGACCCGCAAGGCCTTCGTCGACTACGTGCACGACGTGCTGAAGAAGCGGCCCGAGGGGCTCGACGACGCGGCCTGGAAGCGCTTCAGCGCCCGTCTCGACTACTGCTCGGCCGACGTCACCACCGGCGCCGGCCTGAAGGGCATCGCCGACCAGGTCGATAACGAGGCCACCATCTTCTACCTGGCGCTGTCGCCCAGCCTCTACGTGCCGGTCTGCAAGGCGCTCGACGAGGCGGGCCTGGCCTGCGGCGAATGCCGGGTGGTGATGGAAAAGCCCATCGGCCATGACCTCGAAACCTCGCGCGCCATCAACGCCGAGGTCGCCAAGGTGTTCGACGAGAGCCGGGTCTTCCGCATCGACCATTACCTCGGCAAGGAGACGGTGCAGAACCTGCTGGCGCTGCGCTTCGCCAACACCTTCTTCGAGCCGCTGTGGAACAATCTCGCCATCGACCACGTGCAGATCACCGTGGCCGAGACCGAAGGGGTGGGCGAGCGCTGGCGCTACTACGACGACTACGGCGCGCTGCGCGACATGGTGCAGAACCACATGCTGCAGCTGCTCTGCCTGGTGGCCATGGAGCCGCCGCCGGACGCCGGCGCCGACTCGGTGCGCGACGAGAAGGTCAAGGTGCTGAAGTCGCTGCGCCGTTTCGAGCGCGTCACCGCGCACAACAACTCGGTGCGCGGCCAGTACAAGGCCGGCGTCGTCGAGGGCAAGCAGGTCCCGGCCTATGTCGACGAGAAGGGCGCGCCCAGCGACACCGAGACCTTCGTCGCCCTGCGCGCCGATATCGACAACTGGCGCTGGGGCGGGGTGCCGTTCTACCTGCGCACCGGCAAGCGCCTGCCGGAGCGGCGCACCCAGATCGTCATCCAGTTCAAGCCGCTGCCGCACTTCATCTTCGGCGAACGGGCCGAGGAAGACGTGGTCGCCAACCGGCTGGTCATCGACCTGCAGCCGGACGAGGACATCCAGCTGCTGCTGATGAACCGCCGTCCCGGCATCACCGGCAACCGGCTGAAGGCCATGCCGCTCAGCCTGTCGCTCGACGACGGCGGGCGCCGCCGCATCGCCTACGAGCGGCTGCTGCTCGATGTGCTGAACAGCAACCAGGCCCTTTTCGTCCGGCGCGACGAGGTGGAGCTGGCCTGGTCGTGGATCGACTCGATCGCCGACACCTGGACCGACCTCGGCATCGCCCCCAAGCCCTATGCGGCCGGCAGCTGGGGCCCGGCGGGCGCCTTCGCCCTGCTGGAGCGGACCGGAAGGGCGTGGCTGGATGAATAACTCCCCTCCCCCTCGAAGGGAGGGGTCGGGGGTGGGGGGCTCCCTCCGACTAGCTTCCCCATCGATGCAGCGGCGTCTTGCGGGTGCGTGGATTTGCTTACGGCAGACCCCCACCCCCAACCCCTCCCCTCCGCCGACGGGAGGGGAGCTGTGATCGAGGCCTTCCCCAACGCGGACGCCGCCGCGGACGCCGTGGCGGCCGCGCTCGTCGCGCAGCTGACCGCGCCCGGCCCAAAGCATCTGATGGTCACTGGCGGGCGTGGGCCGGGGCCGGTGTATGACCGCCTCGCCAGGACCGACCTCGACTGGTCGCGCGTCACCGTCACCCTCAGCGACGACCGCTTCGTGCCGCTGGGGGCGCCCGAGAGCAACGAGCAGATGGTGCGAGACCGGCTGCTCCAGGGAGCTGGCGCCGCCGCCAAACTCGTTCCGCTCAACGGCGAGGCCAAGACCCCGGATGACGCGGCCCGGGCCATCGAGCCGGCGATCCGGGCGCTGCTGCCCTTCGACGCCGCGCTGCTCGGTATGGGGCCTGACGGCCACATCGCCTCGCTCTACGCGACCGACGTCCGCGCCGCCGCCAACCTCGCGGCGGATGGCCAACGCCTCGCGGTCGGCGTGCGTTCACCCGGCTGGTCACCGTATGTGCCCCGCGTCAGCCTCACGGGGCGCGCGCTCTACGATTGCAAGCTGATCGTGCTGCTGGTGGGCGGCGACGACAAGCGCGCCGTGATAGAGCAGATCCTGGCCGACCCGGACTTCGCGCCGCCGGCCGCCGCCCTGCTGCGCCAGACCCGCGGACCCGTCCGCATCATCTGGTCGCCCGACGCCGCTTAAGACGCCGCCCGAGGAGGCCGCCATGCACCCAGTCACCGCCGAGGTCACGGAGCGGATCCGGGACCGCAGCCGCGAGTCGCGCGCCGACTACCTGGAGCGCACCGAGGCCGCGCGCCGCGCCGGTCCCGGCCGCGCCAAGCTCTCCTGCGCCAACTTCGCCCATGCCTTCGCCGCCGCGCCGGGCGAGGACAAGCCGCGCATGCGCAACCCCGCCGCGCCCAACCTCGCCATCGTCTCGTCCTACAACGACATGCTCTCGGCCCATCAGCCGTTCGAGCGCTTCCCCGAGGTCATCAAGGCCGCGGCCCGCGAGGTCGGCGCCACGGCCCAGTTCGCCGGCGGCGTGCCGGCCATGTGCGACGGCGTCACCCAGGGGCGGCCGGGCATGGAGCTGTCGCTGTTCAGCCGCGACGTGATCGCCATGGCCACGGCCGTGGCCCTGACCCACGACGCCTTCGACGGGGCCCTGTGCCTGGGGGTCTGCGACAAGATCGTGCCCGGCCTGATGATCGGCGCCCTGGCTTTCGGCCACCTGCCCACCGTGTTCGCCCCGGCCGGGCCGATGCCCTCGGGCATCTCCAACGCCGAGAAGGCCAAGGTTCGCGGCCTCTACGCCGAGGGCAAGGTTGGCCGCGACGAGCTGCTCAAGGCCGAGATGGGCGCCTATCACGGGCCGGGCACCTGCACCTTCTACGGCACGGCCAACTCCAACCAGATGCTGATGGAGCTGATGGGCGTGCACCTGCCGGGCTCGGCCTTCGTGCATCCCTACACTCCGCTGCGCGAGGCCCTGACCCGTGCGGCGGCGCATCGGGTGATAGAGTTGCGCGACGGCGGCAATGGCTATGCGCCCCTGGGCTGGGTGATCGACGCCAAGGCCATCGTCAACGGTCTGGTCGGCCTG
>DATAVF010000215.1:0-14095 GCA_036267835.1 Caulobacteraceae bacterium
AGGCGGGCGTTGATTTCGTGGCCAGGGAGGGCGTCGGCGCCTTCCATCACGGCCGAGTAGATCAGGTTGCGCTTCGTGCTCGGCGCCTTGCCCTCGGCCCAGCCGACGCTGCGCGAGCCGTCGGGGACCGAGGGGCAGCTCTGCATGCGCCCACCCGCCTGGGTGGCGAATTTCAGCGCGTCGTGGGCGTTCATCGTGGCAGGCGAGTCGCAGGCCGGCAGCTGGCGGGTGCAGTTGGCGTCGTCGCCATAGCGGTAGACGATCTTGCCGGTGGCGGCGTCGGCCAGCAGCACGCAGGTGTTGGGATCACCGATCGCGTGGGCGACCTGGGCGTCCAGCACGTTCGGCGGGGCGGGCGGCGGGCCGGAGGGCGAGCGGCTGCAGGCCGCGAGGATCGCCGTCGCGGACAGGGCCAGCAGGGCGCAAGCCGGCTTCATCTCACGGCGTCCGTGGCGGGGGTGGCGGCGGCGACGCCGGAGCCCCGCGGGCGCCGTGCGGCGGCGGCGAGATGATGGCGCGCAGCTCCGTCAGGGTCAGCTGGCCGGTCTTGGCCTTGTCGAGCAGGTCGAAGCGCTGGTCGGTGGCGCGCATCCATTCGTCCAGGGTGATGTGGCTGTCGAAGTTGAAGTCGGCGCCGCTGACCGGCTCGGGCTCATTGATCAGCTGGGCCAGGCGTAGGCCGCGCGGCTGGCGCCCGCCTGGATGCTCGCCGCCGCCGCCCTGCCCTGCATCCGCAGCGCCGCCGCCGCCGCCCCTGTGGCCGCCCTGGCCCCGGTGCCCGCCATGGCGGTCGCCGCCGTGATTGCCGGAGCCGCCGGGCACACCCTCGGCGATGCCCTCGCTCCAGTCGGCCAGTTCGGGTACGATCTTGGTCTCGTAGTCCTGCACTTCGAAGCCATCGACCACGCCGTCGGCGTTCTCGTCCAGCTTCCTGAAGAAGCGCGTGGCGTCGGCGCGGAACTCGGCCCGGTCGAGATAGCCGAGATGGCCGGTGTCAGCGCCGTCGAACCAGGCCTGCAGCGGATCGGGGGTGTCGGGGCCGAGGCGAAACGGTTCGCCCGATGGACTGAGGAAAAGGCGCGGCGGCGGGCGCCCGCCCGGCGGCGGCGCCGGAGGATCGGCCACGGCAAGCGAGGCGCTCGCCAGCACGACGCAGGCGGCGGCGGTGGAAGCGAGCAGTCGTCTCATCCGTCCAGCTTCCCCGCCCGCGATTTCCCCGCCGGCGAGGGTTCCAGCCAGCCGGGGCGAAATTCGGTCCGGCTTATTGCCGGACCGAAAAGCCGCCTTACTTGGCAGCGGTAAAGGTGCCTTGCGGGCCGCCGGCGTCGATGGTGCCCTTCAGCGAGCCGTCGGGCTGGATGTCGGCCTTGTAGTCGAGGTGGATCGGCGAGCCCTGATAGGTGGTGTCGTAGGCCCATTCCATGTTGGTCGCGGTGACCGTGCCGGCGGCCTGGACGTCCGCGCCACCTTGCGGGTCGGTGCAGGGGCCGGCGAGCTTGCCGGCGCCATCGTCCTTCAGCGTGCAGGTGATGGTGAAGGTCAAGGCATCGCCGAACGCGGCATTGACCTTCCAGGCGCCCGACATGTCGGCGGCCAGGCACATGGAGGGCGCGAGCGCGAGCGCCGCGGCGGCGATGAGCAGTTTCTTCAAGTGATGTCTCCCCGGACTAGGACCGAGGCTTATACCCTGTCAGCGAAGCGCCTCCAATCCCGGTCCGCGGAGCCAGGTCTGCCAGCATCAGTATCCCTCGCCCCGCGCAGCGAGGTCGGTGAGGGCTGAGGCGTCGCCGGATACCAGGACCGCCGGCGGACAGGCTGAGGCGGCGATCGCCTCACTCCCGAGCTTGCCGGAGTTCCCTGGCTTGACCGCGAATCAAGCAGCAGCTTTTTGTCCTGGGCGTCCGGCATCGCCGGCGGCGGCCGTAAAGAACGGAGAATCTACGGCGCAACGGCGCCCGACATCGCTTCGCCAAGACCCGCTTGACTCCGCCCCAAGGTCCGACCGCACACCGCGCATCGAGCCTTGGAGACACCGCCCTTGCCAGACCCAGCGCGCTACTTCGGCCCGGCGGAATTCGCCCGCAAGACGGGGGTCAGCATCAAGGCCCTCAGGGTCTACGAGCGGCGCGGCCTGCTGGCGCCGGTCAGGACCTCGGCCGGCTGGCGGGCCTACGGGCCAGTGCAGCTGGAGCGCCTGCACGAGATCCTGGCGCTGAAGTCGATCGGCATCGGCCTTGCCGGCATCGCCGAGCTGCTTGCGGGCCAGCCCGCCGACCTCGCGGCGGCGCTGGCCGCGCAGTCGCAGGCGCTGCAGGCGCGCCTCGCACATGCCGAACTGGCGCTGCACCGCGTTGAAAGCGCTCAGCAAAAGCTCGCCAAGGGCGGGCGGCTGAGCGTCGCCGACCTCATCACTCTGATCCAGGAGACCACCATGGACGCCCAGCCCGCCTACCTCAGCGCCTACCTGCAGCGGCTCGAAGAGCGCCTGACGCCCGACGAACTCGACTCCACCCGGCACCGGCGCGGCTGGGAGCGGTCCTACGCGGCTCTGACCCAGGAACTGCGGGAGCTGGCCGGCCGCGGCGAGGCCCCGCTAGCGCCCGCGTCGGTCGATTTCATGCGGCGCTGGTCGCAGTTCCTGGTGCTGGGCGCAGGCGGCAGCGAGGCGGTGGCGGGCAAGGCGAGCGAGGCCTGGCGCGACACCATGGCCGACCCGGAAGTCGCCCGCGGCGCGCCTTACGGCCCCGCCGAGCAAGCCTGGCTGCGGTCGGTGACTGAGGCGGTGACGGCGCAGATGCGGGCGCTCTACGACCGCGCCGCCGGGCTGGCGCGGGACGGCGCCGACCCTGCGTCCGCGCCGGCGCTGGCCCTGGTGCTGCGCATGCGCTGCCTGAGCGACGCCTACGCCGGCCATCGCTCGCAGGCGCGGCAGGGTGAGCTCAGAGCGGCGATGCTGCGCGAGCGCCGCGGCCTCGGCGGCGCCAAGCTGGCGGAGGGCACGGCCACCTTCCTCGCCGAGGCCAGCGCCCGGATCGACGCCCTGACCGGGGCCGGCCCGCCGGTCGCTTGACCTCGGGGCGTCCGGCCCTAAAAGCTCAGGCGCAATCAAACGAGCGTTTAAGGGAGCCCGCCCATGTCCGACGTCGCCACCGAGACCCGCGCCAAGACCGGCGAGCTCTTCGACCTCACCGGCAAGGTGGCCATCGTCACTGGCTCGACCAAGGGCATCGGCAAGGCCATCGCCGAGCGCATGGCCGAGCACGGCGCCAAGGTGGTGATCTCGTCGCGCAAGGCGGGCGCCTGCGAGGACGTGGCCGCGGGCATCAACGCCGCGCACCCGGGCGCCGCCATCGCGGTGCCGGCCAACATCTCCTCAAAGGACGACCTGCAGCGACTGGTCGACGAGACCCGCACGGCCTTCGGCCAGGTCGACATTCTGGTCTGCAACGCCGCTTCCAACCCCTATTACGGGCCGATGAGCGGCCTCTCGGACGAGGCGTTCCGCAAGATCCTCGACAACAACATCGTCTCCAACCACTGGCTGATCCACATGGTCGCGCCGGAGATGAAGGAGCGGAAGGACGGCGCCATCATCGTGGTCTCGTCGATCGGCGGCCTGCGCGGCACCCCGGTGATCGGCGCCTACGCCATCTCCAAGGCCGCCGACATGCAGCTGGCGCGGAACCTCGCCCAGGAGCTGTCGCCCCACAACATCCGGGTCAACTGCATCGCCCCCGGCCTGGTGAAGACGGACTTCGCCCGCGCCCTCTGGGACACCCCCGAAGCCGAGCGCCGCTCCTCGATCGGCACCCCGCTGCGCCGCCTGGGCGAGCCCGACGACATCGCCGGCGCCGCCGTCTTCCTGGCCGGCAAGGCGGGCTCGTGGATGACCGGCCAGACCATCGTGGTGGACGGCGGGTCGACCAGCTAGCCGCCGAGAGGTCCGTTCACCGGGAGCAGCTTGCCGTCCGGGTCCTTGAACCAGGCGACGCCTTCGCCCGCGACCGGAGACCAGATGGCGAGGTCGTCCTGCTGCATCCCGTCGTAGCGATCGAAGACCACCCCGCGGGCCATCAGGTCGCGGACCTGGGCGCGGACGTCAGGCACGTTCCAGCCGACCGACGTGCCGCCCTTTGGCGTGATCCGCGGGTCCTTCTGCAGCGCGATCCGGGCAGGGCCCGCGTCGAACAGCATCAGGTGCTCGTGATCGCCCGCCAGCGTCAGGCCCTGCACGCCCTCGTAGAACGCCCGGGCCGCGGCGGCGTCAGCCGTGCCCAGGAAAGCCACCAGTCGGTGTTCGCTCAGCATCTTCCCCTCCTTCGGATCACCCCGTCTTCACCGTCATTTCGAACCCGCCGTTGAACGGCAGCGTCATCGTGCGAAGCCCGTTCGCCGGATCGGCGATGAAGGCGAAATAGTCGCCATAGGCGGCGCGGGTGCGCGGCTGGCTGGTGTTGTCGGCGCAGAGCACCGCGCCGGGGCGTAAGGACGGGGCGATCAGCTCCAGCGCCGGCCGCGCCATCGGCGTCCAGATGTCGAAGAGGGCGAAGTCGATGGGGCCCGTCAGGTCCTTCAGCGTCTCGCGCAGGTCGCCTTCGCGCAGGTCGATCCAGTCGGTTAGGCCCGCTTCGGCGAAGTTGGCCCGCGCGGCGGCGGCCTTGGCCGGCTCGTGCTCGACGCCGATGACCACGCCTTCGCCGCCGGCCGCGCGGCAGGCGTCCCGCACGGCGGCGGCCAGGTAGAGGGTCGAGACGCCGTGGCTCGTGCCCAGCTCGACAACGCGGCGCGCGCCGATCGCCCGGCAGAGGGCGTAGCAGAACTCGGCCTTATCCGGCTCCAGCGCCACCAGCTTGTCGGCGTAGAACGCGTGGTCGGCCTCGGTCATCGACCAGTCGGTCCGACCTGCCTTGGCCTGCGCCTCGAAATAGGCCGGCGACAGCGGCTCCTGCGCCCGGCTCCTGGCCTGCAGCGCATCGATCTGGGCTTGCAGCTTGGGGTCGTTCAGCATCGTCACATCTCCTCCCCTCCCCCTTGAGGGGAGGGGCTGGGGGTGGGGTCGCTGCGGGATTGGCCGACCGGCTCGACCTCCGAGCTTCCTCCGGAGAGCCCCCCACCCCTAACCCCTCCCCTCAGGGGGGAGGGGGATGCAACCCCGTCGCAGGTGGTTGGCGCGTGCGCGATGAAACTTGGCGCGATATCGTCCTGGCGCCGCGCCAGCCGCAGCGCGAAGCTCGCAGCGCCTCAGGAGACAGCCCCATGGCCGCCCAGTTCCGCCACCTCGCCCTCAACGCCGATGACGTGCAGCGCGCCAAGGGCTTCTACGAGAGCGTCTTCGGCTGGCGCTGCGAGCCGTGGGGGCCGCCAGACTACTACCAGGTGTGGAACGCCGCCGAGGGGGTGATCGGGGCGCTGCAGCAGCGGCGGGAGCTGAAGCCGGGCGTGCGGATGGCCGGCTTCGAGGCGACGCTCTCGGTCGATGATCTCGACGCCACCATCGCGGCGATCGAGGCGGCGGGCGGGCGCATGCTGTCGCGGCCGTTCTACATCGAGACCGTCGGGCGGCTGGTCTACTTCGAGGACACCGAGGGCAATATCGTCGGCGCCATGCAGTACGACGCGGGCGAGGCGACGAGGATCGCCAGCGGGACGCCGGGAGTTTCGGCGACGGCTATCTGGTCCGTTCGGCCGCCTCCACCTACCCGGACGGCTGGCGGCTCGACCGGCACGACCATCCGTGGGGGCAGCTGGCGTTCTGCAATTCGGGTGTGATGCGGGTGGCGGGCGCGCATGCGGCCTGGCTGGCGCCGCCGACGCGGGCCATCTGGCTGCCGGCCGGCGTGGCGCACGAGATCGTCATGCAGGGCGAGGTGGCGACGCGCTTCCTCTACCTCGACCCTGCGCTGGCCGCGCCCCTGCCCGCCGCGCCGGAGGTGCTGGAAGTGGCGCCGCTGCTGCGCGAGCTGATCCTCTACATCCTGCGCCTGCGCATGCTGCACCCGGACCGCCCGGAGCAGGACCGGCTGGCGCGGCTGCTGATCGATCTGCTCATCGAAGCGCGCCGCGTCGACCTCGCCCTGCCCCTGCCGCGCGACCGCCGCGCCCGCGCCCTGGCCGAGCGCCTGCAGGCCGCGCCGGGCGATCCGGCGTCCCTGGTCCAGCTGGCGCTCCACGCCGGCGCCAGCTTGCGCACCCTGCAGCGGCTGTTCCCGGCCGAGACCGGCCTTACCCTGGAAGCTTGGCGCCAGAAGGCCCGGTTGCTCGCGGCCGTCGCGGCGCTCAGCGACGGCGCGCCGGTCGCCGTGGTCGCCACCAGCTGCGGCTACGACAGCCCCAGCGCCTTCATCGCCGCCTTCCGCCGCCAGCTCGGCGTCACGCCCGGGCGGTATCGGGCCCGGCCTTGATCGACAGCTCGCGCGCCTTGGCCAGCCGCCGGGCGCCCTCGTCGAGGGTGGCCTCGCGCTTGGGAAAGCAGAGGCGGATCAGGTGGCCGACCTTGTCTTCCTCGTAGAAGGCCGAGATCGGGATGGCGGCGACGCCCGCCTCCTTCACCGCCCGCATGGCGAAGTCGACGTCGCCTTCGGCGATGCCCGATGCGGCCAAGTCCACATTGAGGAAGTAGGTCCCCTCGCTCGGCAGCACCGCGAAGCCCTCGGACCTGAGCGCGGCGCTGAGGCGGTCGCGGGAAGCGGCGAGCTTGAGCGGCATGGCCGCGAACCAGGCCTCGCTGTTGTCGAGGCCCCAGGCGACGGCGGCCTGCAGGTTGGGCGCGGTGGTAAAGGTGAGGAACTGGTGCGCCTTGGCGATCACCGCGGTCGGCGCCGGCGCGGCGCAGATGAAGCCGACCTTCCAGCCGGTGAGGGCGAACATCTTGCCGGCCGAGCCGATCTTCACGCAGCGCTCGCGCATGCCGGGGAAGCCGATCAGCGGGCGGTGGACGCGGCCGTCGAACACCACGTGCTCCCAGACCTCGTCGCACACGGCGATCGCGTCGTAGCGCACGCAGAACTCGGCCAGCAGGGCCAGGTCCTCCGCCGGGGCCACCGTGGCCGAGGGGTTGAGCGGATTGTTGAGCACCACCAGCCGCGTGCGCTCGCCGAATGCCGCCTCCAACGCCGCGCGCTCCAGCCGGAAGCCCGGCGGCGACAGGCGCACCAGCTTTGGCACGCCCCCGGCGCGGCGCACCATCGGCGCGTAGCTGTCGTAGAGCGGCTGGAACAGCACCACCTCGTCGCCTGGGGTGATCATGGCGAGGAAGCAGGCGGCCAGCGCCTCGGTGGCGCCGGAGGTGACGGTGATCTCGCTGCGCCAGTCGAACGCCAGCCCCTGATGGCGGGCGTAGTGCCGGCCCACCGCCTCGCGCAGCGCCGGCAGGCCGGGCATCGGCGGGTACTGGTTGTAGCCCTCCAGCGTCTCATCGGCGGCGCGCCGCCGGATCGCCTCGGGGCCGGACTCGTCGGGAAAGCCCTGGCCGAGGTTGATGGCGCCCAGGTCCTGGGCAAGCGTCGACATCACGGTGAAGATCGTGGTCGGCAGGGCGTCGTAGATGGGGTTGGCCATGACGCCGAAGTGCTTAGCTTAGACGCATGCAGATCGTCGACTTCCGAGCGGACCTGGCGGGCGCTTTCAAGGCGCTGAACGAGGCCTGGATCACCCACTACTTCCGCCTCGAGCGCAAGGACATCGAGGTGCTGTCCGATCCGCAGGGCAGGATCATCGACGGCGGCGGCAAGATCGTCTTCGTGGTCGAGGACGGCGCGGCGATCGGCTGCTGCGCCCTGATGGCCCTCCCGGACGGCGGCTTCGAGGTGGCCAAGATGGCGGTCGCCGAGCCGCACAAGGGCCGCGGCCTCGGCCGTGCGCTGATGGCCGCCTGCGTCGAGCGCGCCAGGGCCGCCGGGGCGCCGCGCCTCTACCTGGAAACCAACAGCGCGCTCGCCCCGGCCCTCAGCCTCTACCGCAGCTTCGGCTTCCAGAAGATCCCGCCCGCCCAGCCCTCGCCCTACGCTCGGGCGGACGTGGTGATGGAGCTGAAGCTTTAATCTTGGATCCTGGTTGGGAAGACCAAAAGCGCCTGGTCTACGCCTTCGCGGCGGGAAGAGCTGGATTGCGCAGTCTTGGAAGAAACCCACCTTCAGGGTTAACTCAAGACTCCCCAAACCCGCTCTTCCCCGCGAAAGGCTTTTTTTCAAAGCATGTCGTTCTACGTCTACATCCTCGCGAGCCAGCGCAACGGAACGCTCTACATCAGCTACACCGACGATCTGAGCCGCCGGTTGATCGAGCATCGCGCCGGTGTGAACAGCCGGTTCGCGGCAAACTACGGCGTCAGCCGGCTCGTCTATTTCGAAGAACACGAGACGCGCGAAAGCGCCTGGACCCGCGAGCGTCGGATGAAGAAGTGGCTGCGCGTCTGGAAGCTCGAACTTATCGAGCGATTCAATCCGGGCTGGGACGACCTGACGGGCCGCCTGACCGCTTGAACAAAAAGCCTGGGTCCCCGCTTTCGCGGGAAGAGCGGGATTTGGGTCTTGGCTTTGGGCCCCGCTACGCGTCCTCGCGCATGCGCTTTTTGCGGAAGCTGGGGTTCAGCACCCTTTTGCGCAGGCGGATCGACTTCGGGGTGACTTCGACCAGCTCGTCTTCCTCGATGTAGGCGATGGCCTGTTCGAGGGTGGGGCGGCGCGGCGGGGTCAGGCGGATGGCTTCGTCCTTGCCGGCCGAGCGGATGTTGGTCAGCTGCTTGGCCTTCATCGGGTTGACGTCGAGATCGTCCGGCTTGGCGTTCTCGCCGATGATCATGCCCTGGTAGGTCTTCTCGCCGGCGCCGACGAACATCACGCCGCGATCTTCCAGGTTCCAGAGCGCGAAGGCCGCCATGTCGCCGTCGGAGTTGGAGACCAGCACGCCATTGCGGCGGCCCTCGATGGCGCCCTTGTAGGGGGCGTAGCGGGCGAAGAGCCGGTTCAGCACGCCGGAGCCGCGGGTGTCGGTGAGGAACTCGCCCTGGTAGCCGATCAAGGCCCGCGAGGGGGCCAGGAAGGTCAGGCGGCTCTTGCCGGCGCCAGAGGGGACCAGGTCGGTCAGCTCGGCCTTGCGCGCCGAAAGCTTCTCGATCACCACGCCGGTATATTCGTCGTCGACGTCGACAATCACTTCCTCGAGCGGCTCCAGCCGCTCACCGGTCTCCGGGTCGGCCTGGAAGACCACGCGCGGACGGCTGATCGAGAGCTCGAAGCCTTCGCGGCGCAGGGTCTCGATCAGCACGCCGAGCTGCAGTTCGCCGCGGCCGGCGACCTCCATGGCGTCCTTTTCCTCGGTCTCGGCAACCTTGATGGCGACATTGGCCTCAGCCTCGGCCAGCAGGCGGCCGCGGATGACCCGGCTCTGCACCTTGTCGCCGTCGCGCCCCACGAGCGGGCTGTCGTTGATCGAAACGGTGATGGCGATGGTCGGCGGGTCGATCGGCTGGGCGGGCAGGGGCTGGGTGACCTCGGGCGACGCCAGGGTGTCGGCCACGGTCGCCTTGGAGAGGCCCGCCACCGCGACGATGTCGCCGGCGAAGGCCTCGTCGACCCCGGTGCGCTTCAGGCCGCGGAAGGCCAGCAGCTTGGTGATGCGGCCGCGCTCGATCTCCTTGCCGTCGCGCGACAGGGCCCGGATCGCCATGCCGGGCGCGAGCCGCCCGCTCTCGACGCGGCCGGTCAGCACGCGGCCGAGGAAGGGGTCGGCCTCGATCAGCACCGCCAGCAGGGTCGCCGGCTCGCCGACCCGCGCCTCGGCTTTGGGGCTCGGCGTGTGGGCCACGATCAGGTCGTAGAGCGGCGCCAGGCTGTCGCGCGGGCCGTTCAGGTCGGCGGTCGCCCAACCCTGCTTGCCGCTGGCGTAAATGTGGGGGAAATCGAGCTGCTCGTCGCTGGCGCCGAGCGCGGCGAAGAGGTCGAAGGCGTCGTTGAGCACCCGGTCGGGATCGGCGTTGGCGCGGTCGACCTTGTTGAGCACCACGATCGGCTTCAGGCCCAGCTTCAGCGCCTTGCCGAGCACGAACTTGGTTTGCGGCATCACGCCTTCCTCGGCGTCGACGAGCAGCAGGCAGCCATCGACCATGCCGAGGATGCGCTCCACCTCCCCGCCGAAGTCGGCGTGCCCGGGGGTGTCGATGATGTTGATCCGGGTCTCGCCGGCCTCGCCATGCCAGAGCACCGAGGTGCATTTGGCCAGGATGGTGATGCCGCGCTCCCGCTCCTGATCGTTGGAGTCCATGGCCCGTTCGGCGTGCGCCTCGTTGGCGCGGAAGGCCCCGGACTGGGCGAGCAGCTGGTCGACGAGCGTGGTCTTGCCGTGGTCGACGTGCGCGATGATGGCGATATTTCGGAGTGACATGCGGGGGCGCTTCTAGTCTGGAAGTCGTCTGGGGGCCATGGCGCAGGGGACCCTGCGGCCATGTTGCAAGGCCATGGCCAGACAACCGTATGATTTTTATGACGTACCGTGTCTTCTAAAAGCGCACGGCTGTTGCGATGCAGCATCGCAACGTCTGGTCTAGCATATACGGGAATTCATTGAAATTCCGCAATATTTCGAAGGTTCATGCTCTTTTCCGTCATCCCAGAGCATTTTCCACTTGATCGATTGTGCGCCGCACCCTAGATTGGACCTTGTGAGGCGTCCCTGACGCCTCTGCCCTTCCTGGGCGTTTCCTCCCTAATGAACTGCCGCGCCTTCGGGCGCGGCTTTTTTTTGGCCTGACCCTCAGGCCCCGGTCAGCAGGGCTTCGAGGGCGTGCGCAGCGTGCCTGGTCAGCTCCGGCGTGACGTCCGGCGCGTGTTCGAGCGCCCAGCGCAGGGTGTCGACCTCCCTCAGCGCGGCGAAGGCGGCGATGGTTCCGCGCAGCTCGCTGAAGGCGCGGAAGCTCAGGCCATAGCCCGCCGCGAAAGCCTCCATCGCCGCCGCGTCGGCGCGCCCTGCCCGCGCGGTCTCGACGAACTCCTGGAACGGCGCCGGCGCGGCGCGGGCGCAGCCCCAGTCGATCAGGGTCGCCCTCCCGTCGTCTCCGACGATCAGGTTCCAGGGCGCGAGGTCGCCGTGGCAGAGGCCCATCCGCACCTCGAGCGCGGCCAGCCGCTCAAGCTCGCGCCGCCAGGCGGCGGACGTGGCCGGCGTAAACACGCCCAGGCCGACCAGCGGATCGTCCGGCGTCAGGCAGTCCAGGTTGTAGGCCAGATGCCGGCGCCAGATGCCGTCGAAGGCGCCGGCCGCCTCGCCGAGGTTTGGCCCCCAGCCGGTCACGGCGATCGCATCGATCTGGTGCGCCATCCGGCCCAGCGTTTCCCAGTAGGACCGCAGATCCTCGCCGGCGGCGCCCGGCGCGCGGCCGGCGCAGAACGCCTGCACGAGAAAGGGCCGTCCCTCGAAGACGCCGGTCTCGACCGCCTCGGGCGTGGCGACGCCGGCAGCCCGCGCCGCGGCCGCGCACCACAGCTCCTTGCGGAATTCGGCGGTGGCAAAACGGGCGCGGTGGGGCTTTCCGAGCTTGAGCGCGATCGGGCCGCGCCGGCTCTCGGACCGATAGACCCAGTTGTTGGAGCCAGCGCCGATCAGCCGCGGCGAGTTCGCGTTGGGGCGGCCAAGCGAGCCGGTGAGGCGCTCGACGAACGCCGCCTCCGCCGCGTCGATCGCCGGGCCAGGGTCGGCCGCGGCGGCGTCTTGGCTCACAGGCCCGACCAATCCGCCTTCGCCAGGACCTCGAAGAGCCGCGCCAGGTCGCTCTGCACCCGCTCAAAGCCGGCGGTCGGGCGCAGCTCCGTCTCGTCGAAATAGAGCGCCCGGTTCAGTTCGACCTGCAGGGCGTGCACCTTGCGGCCCGGCCGGCCGTAGTGCTCGGTGGTGTAGCCGCCGGCGTAGGGGGCGTTGCGGGCGACGCGGTAGCCCATCGCTTCCAGGGTCCGCTCGACCAAGCCAGAGACCAGGCTCGAGCAGGCCGAGCCGAAACGGTCGCCCAGCACCACGTCGCACGGCTCGCCGCCGCGCCCGCCCGCCGCCGCGGCCGGCATCGAGTGCCAGTCGATCAGGATCGCCACGCCGAACCGCGCCTTGGCTTCGCCGAGCAGGGCCGAGAGCGCCAGGTGGTAGGGCTGGTGTACCTGGCGCACCCGCGCCTCGGCCTCGGCGAAGGTCAGCTTGCGGGCGTAGATCTCCTGGCCTTCGCAGACGATGCGGGCGATCGAGCCCAGCCCGGCCGCCACCCGCGCCGTGCGGGCCCTGGCGAAAGCCGGCAGCTCGTCCTCGAACATCAGCGGATCGAGTTCCCAGGGTTCGCGGTTCACGTCGATGAAGGCCCGCGCGTACTGGGCCGCCAGCACGGTGTGGCCGCAGGCCGGGGCCGCGGCGATCAGTTCGTCGACCAGCGCGTCCTCGGAGCGGCGAATGGTGCGCCGGTCGAGCTGGGAGGCGGCCATCATCGCCTCCGGGTAGATGCGGCCGGAATGCGGCGAGGCGCAGATCAACGGGGTGGCGAACGCGGCCGGCGCGGGGCGCGTCAGGCGGAACGCGGCCTCTGCATCTGCCTCTGCCTGCGTGAGCGGCGTCGCGTCATCCATGGCGGCAGTATTCGCGGCGGCGACCCCCTGGGTCAAACGGTTCATCGCCAATTTACAGGTGGGGCGTTAGGTTGCGCCGCTGGAAACCATCAGCGTCGGGACAGCCGATCCACTCATGCCGCGTATTCTGCTCGCCGAAGACGACGATTCCCTGCGTGGCTTCCTCAGCCGGGCGCTGGAGCGCGCCGGCTATGACGTCACCGCCTGCGCTGACGGCGAAGAGGCCGCCGCGGTGCTGAACGAGACCTGGGACCTGCTGCTGACCGACATCGTCATGCCCGGCATGGACGGCATCGAGGTGGCGCGCCTGGCCGCCCAGCGCCATCCCGGCCTGCGCATCATGTTCATCACCGGTTTCGCCGCCGTCGCCCTCTCCGGCGACCGCGCCCCGGCCGGCGCCAAGGTGCTGTCCAAGCCCATCCACCTGCGCGAGATCGTCGCAGAGGTCGAGCGGATGATGGCCGCCGCCTGACGCGGCCCGGCCCCCCGCGGCTCGGGGCGCCAGCTTGAGATAACCCTGATCACTGTGGCGCCGGCGCCATCTTCCCGACAACCTGAAGCCAGCTTTGTTGCGGCCGCGTAAGAATGGCTTGCCAACGCTAGTCTGCGCTGACTACCCTCACGATAGGACTTGGCCTGACCAAAAGAGCCGAGCCGTGAGGAAACCCAAAGGGAGGGCAAGACCCGTGGTAAGAAACGCAGTTATGTGCGGCGGCTCCGCGTTGGCCGTCGCCGCGAGTCTGTGGGCGACCGGCGCGGTCGCGGCCACCGATACGGCCACCGCCACCGCCGACGAGCCGGGCGTGGTCAGCGAACTGACCGTCGTCGCCAACAAGCGTGAAGCCAACATCGAATCGGTGCCGGTCGCGATCACCGCCTACTCGGCCAAGCAGCGCGACATCATCGGCATCAGCAACACCCAGGACCTCAGCAACTTCACGCCGGGTCTGTCCTATTTCTCGGCGTCGGATGTGGCGCTGATCCGCGGCATCGGCCGCAACTCGGTGAACCTCGCCACCGCGTCCGGCGTCGCCACCTACTACAACGGCGTCTACTACGGCGCCAACGCGACCATCGCCCTGCAGCACGACTCGCTGTTCATCGCCAACATCGAAGTCGACAACGGCCCGCAGAACACTCTGCACGGGTCCAACTCCGACGGCGGCACGATCAACTACGTCTCGCAGAAGCCGACGCACAGCTTCTATGCGGAGGCGCGCGCCGGGGTTTCGGACTACGGCTACTACTATGGCGAAGGCGTGGTCTCCGGGCCGATCAACGACAACGTCCGGTTCCGCATCGGCGGCAACTACAGCAGCCAGAGCGGCGGCTTCAACCGCAACCTCGACGGCCCGAACGAAGGTGGTTTCGGCCCGCAGGAGGGCGGCAACAAGTGGGACTACCTGGAAGCGCAGGTCTCCGCCAACATCGGCCACCTCGACATCTGGGCCATGGCGTCCCAGGGCGGCTACAATACCAACTATCATACTGGCGATGTG
>DATAVF010000216.1:0-3223 GCA_036267835.1 Caulobacteraceae bacterium
CATCGAGCGCCGCCGCGCCCTGGCGCGCCGCTACGAGACCGCGCTCGCCCCGCTGGCGCCCCTCGTGCGCCTCGCCGAACGCCCCGCCTGGTCCAACCCGGCGCTGCACCTGCTGGCCGTGCTGATCGACTTCGAGGCCGCCGGGCTGAGCCGCGCCGAGGTCATGGCCGGCCTGAAGGCGCGCGGCGTCGGCAGCCAGGTCCACTACATCCCCGTCCACCGCCAGCCCTACTACGCCGCGCGCTACGGCGTGGCCGACCTGCCGGGCGCCGACGCCTGGTACGCCCGCTGCCTCAGCCTGCCCCTGTTTCCCGCGATGGCGGACAGCGACGTGGACCGGGTGGCGGCGGCGCTGATGGACACCCTCCCGTCGGCGGAGGGGAGGGTGGCTGCGAAGCAGCCGGGTGGGGGGCTCCCTCCGCCACACGAACGCGGCCGGCAAACCCCCACCGCCGACCCCTCCCCTCAAGGGGGAGGGGCATGATTTTCACCATCGCCGGCCGCGAGATCGGTCCGGACCACTCACCATTCGTGATCTGCGAGCTCTCCGGCAATCACAACGGCAGCCTGGAGCGCGCCCTCACCATGATCGACGCCGCCGCCGACACCGGCTGCGATGCGATCAAGCTGCAGACCTACACCGCGGACACCCTGACTCTTCCCAGCGATGGCCCCGGCTTCCGCATCGAGGATGGCCCCTGGGCCGGGCGCACCCTGCACGACCTCTATGCCGAGGCCTACACGCCCTACGACTGGCACGCGGCCCTGTTCGAACGGGCCCGCCAGCGCGGCGTCACGATCTTCTCCACGCCCTTCGACGACACCGCGGTCGACCTGCTCGAAAGCCTCGGCGCGCCCGCCTACAAGATCGCCTCGTTCGAGGCCGTGGACCTGCCGCTGATCGCCCGCGTGGCGGCGTGCGGCAAGCCGATGATCATCTCCACGGGCCTGGCCAGCCTGGCCGAAATGGCCGAGGCGCTGGAGACCGCCCAGGTCGGCGGCGCGGCCGGCGTGGCGCTGCTGCACTGCGTCTCGGCCTACCCCGCGCCGATCGACGAGGCCAACGTGCGCACCGTGCCCGACCTGGCGCGCCGTTTCGGCGTGGTCACTGGCCTCTCCGACCACACGCCCGGCACGGTCGCCTCGGTGGCAGCGGTGGCGCTGGGCGCGGCGATCATCGAGAAGCACTTCACCCTGGCCCGCGCCGACGGCGGCCCCGATGCCGCCTTCAGCCTGGAGCCGGCCGAGTTCACCGCCCTGGTGCGCGACTGCAAGGCCGCCTGGTCGGCGCTGGGCTCTGCCACCTACGACGACCTCGGCAGCGAGCGCGCCGCCGCCGGCCACCGCCGCTCGCTCTACGTCGCCGCCGACGTCGCGGCCGGCGAGCTGCTGCGCCCCGCCAACGTCCGCTCCGTCCGCCCCGGCTACGGCCTCGCTCCCAAGCACCTCGCCGAAGTGATCGGCCGCCGCGCGGCGCGGGACCTCAAGTTCGGCGAGCCGCTCGCCTGGGATATGCTAGCTTAGCCGCCCGCTCTGGGGAGCTAAGCACTTGATGCAGCTCGATAACGACGCCCCTCCCTCGATCTCGCAAGATTGGCCCTGAAGGCGCGAACCGGGCAGGGCAGCCAGCACTAAGCTATACTGGACCCAGCGGCGTCGTCCGCCCGTCGGAGCCGCAGATGCGCGCCAAGCTGTTCGCCCTCGCCACGCTTTCATTCGCCTCGGTCGCCGCCTGCACCGGCGCGTCCGCCGCGCCTGGCCAGTTCGACCTGCTCTGCAAAGGCCAGATGACCCGCAACGGCGCCACCTCGGCTTTCGACACCCGGATGCACGTCGATCTCGGCGCCGGGCGGGCTTGCTTCGATGTCTGCCTGACGACGTTCGCCATGACCGAGGCCACCGACGCGCGCCTCGCCTACCATTGGCAGGTGGCCGAGCGCGGGCCGCCCGACGGCGCGGTCAACCTGGACAGCAACACCCTTTCCTCGGCCGGCCCGTCGCCCCAAGGCGACGACTTCAGCGTCGATCGCCGCACTGGCGCCTACCAACGAACCTACCGCTACGACGCCGGCGACCCCGCCGCGGTCGCCTACACGGAGAGCTACACCGGTCAGTGTCAGGTGATGCCGTTCACGGGGCTTGCCGCGCTCGTCGGCTGACCCGAAGTAGGGGGCCATGCCCCGCGTCCTGATCCTCTCAAGCTTCGTCGCCGCCAGCCGGGTGGGCGGCGGGGCGCAGGCGCTGGCCCTGGCGCGGCTGGGGATCGAGCCGATCCTCGCGCCGACCGTGGTCTTCGGCCGGCATCCCGGCCACGGCCCGCCCGGCGGCGCAGCGCTGGAGCCGGGGATGTTCGAGAGCGTGCTGGGCGGGGTCGAGGCGTCGGGCGCCTTCATCGGCCTGGACGCGGTGATCACCGGCCACTTTTCCAGCGCCGGCCAGGTGGCGAGCGCGGCCGAAGCGCTGGAGCGGGTGCGCGAAGCCTCCCCGGGCGCAATCCTGCTCGTCGATCCGATCATGGGCGATGAGGACAAGGGCCTCTACGTCCGCGAGCCGGTGGCCGAGGCGATCGCGGCCGAGCTGATCCCGCTCGCCGACATCGTGGCGCCCAACGCCTGGGAGCTGAGCCGGCTCACGGGTCGGGCGGTGACGGACGCGGCGAGCGCGATTGCCGCCGCTCGGGCGCTGGGCAAGCCGGCGCTGGTGTCCTCGGTGTGGGCCGGCGAAGAGATCGGCGTGGTCTATGCCCTGGCCGAGGAGGCCTGGATGGCGCGGCATCGCCGGCGCGACACGGCGCCCAAGGGCACCGGCGACCTGCTGACCGCGGTGTTCACGGCCGGGCTCCTGGGCGAGCTGGCGCCGGCGCGGGCTCTGGCGGTTGCCGTCGGCGCGGTGGCTGGCGCGGTGCGGGAGGCAGGCGACGCGGCCGAGTTGCCGCTGGCGAGCTTCCCGACCGAGCTGACCCTCGGCAGTGGGGTCAAGCTGGAGTCTCTTGGTGGCTGACGCGCCGATCAGCGGGGTGTGTCCGCCGCGTTTTGCGGCGGTGCGCGCGGCGTTCGAGGCCAACTTCGCCGAGGGGCGGGAGCTGGGCGCGCGGTTCGCGCTGGCCGTCGAGGGTGAGGTGGTGGTCGACCTGCTGGGTGGCTGGGCCGACCGCGACGGCACGCGCCCCTTCGCCGAGGACACTTTGGCGCCGGTGTTCTCGACCACCAAGGCGGTGGCCAGC
>DATAVF010000217.1:0-10355 GCA_036267835.1 Caulobacteraceae bacterium
GACGGTGATCAACGAGGAGGTCACCCACGAGGACCTCGGCGGCTACCGGGTGCACGCGCTGAAGAGCGGCGTCGCCGACGGGGCTTTCGACAACGACCTCGAGGCGCTCACGCAAGTGCGCCGGCTGATCGACTTCCTGCCGGCGTCGAACCGCGAAAAGCCGCCGGTGCGCGCGAGCTTCGACGATCCGGACCGCGGCGAGGCCTCGCTCGACACCCTGGTGCCCGAGAACGCCAACAAGCCCTATGACATGAAGGAGCTGATCTTCAAGGTCATCGACGAGGCAGATTTCTTCGAGATTTCACCTGACTATGCCAAGAACATCGTCACGGGTCTCGGCCGCATGGACGGCGCTACCGTGGGCTTCGTCGCCAACCAGCCGCAGGTGCTGGCCGGGGTGCTCGACATCGATTCCAGCCGCAAGGGCGCTCGTTTCGTGCGCTTCTGCGACGCCTTCAACATCCCGATCGTCACCTTCGTCGACGTGCCGGGCTTCATGCCGGGCACAAGGCAGGAGCAGGGCGGGCTGATCAAGCACGGCGCCAAGCTGCTCTTCGCCTACGCCGAGGCGACCGTGCCGAAGATCACCGTGATCACCCGCAAGGCCTATGGCGGCGCCTTCGACGTGATGAGCTCGAAGAACCTGCGCGGCGACCTCAACTACGCCTTCCCGACCGCCGAGATCGCGGTGATGGGGGCCAGGCAGGCGGTTGAGATCATCTTCCGCGCCGACATCGGCGACCCGCAGAAGCTGGCCGAGCGCGAGGACGACTATCGCCAGCACTTCGCCAACCCGTTCGTCGCCGCCTCGCGCGGCCTGATCGACGACGTGATCATGCCCCACGGCACGCGCCGCCGCATCGTGCGGGCGCTGAAGAGCCTCGCCAACAAGCAGCTCTCCAACCCCTGGAAGAAGCACGATAACATCCCCCTCTAGGGGGCTCGCCCATGACCATTGAAGCCGAGCTGGACGCCGACGAGCCGCTGGAAAAGCGGCGCCATCGGCACTGGTATGACCGGCTGATGATGCTGGCGGACGGCGTCTTCGCCATTGCCATCACCTTCCTGGCCTTCGACATCAAACTTCAGCCCGAGTGGGCGGACAGCGCGTCCGACCTCTGGCGCCACGCCGCGCCGATCTTCGACACCTACGCGATGAGCTTCCTGGTCATCGCCATCTACTGGCTGGCGCACCGGCGGTTCATGGCGATGATCCTGACGGTCGATGCGCCGATCACGGTGCTGACGCTGATCATGCTGGGGCTGGTGGTGCTGCTGCCGCCGGCGACGCGGCTGATCGGCGGCAACGACCTGGCGGCGGCGCGCACGCTCTATGGCGGGGTGGTGATCGCCATCGGGCTCGCGATCGCGGCGGTGTGGGCCTACGCGGCGCTGATCGCGGACCGGGTCTCGAAGGAGGTCAGCAGCAAGGTGCGCTGGTTCCTGCTGGCGCTGATCCTGGTCACGCCGAGCTTCTTCCTGACGCTGCTGATGCTGCTGCCGCACCCCGCGCCGGGCGAGAACCCGCTGCTGCTGGGCGCGCTATTTCTCATAGGCTGGCCGCTGCGGCTCTGGGCCGTGCGCAAGCTGGGTGGCAAGGCCGGGGTCGGCTGAGGCCGCCCAGGCGGGCGGCTGGGCCGCCTATTTGATCTTGGCTTCGCGGAATTCGACGTGCTTGCGCACCACCGGGTCGTACTTCTTGACGACCATCTTCTCGGTCATGGTCCGGGCATTCTTCTTGGTGACGTAGAAGTAGCCGGTGTCCGCCGTCGAGTTCAGGCGGATCTTGATGGATGCTGGCTTGGCCATGGCGCTAAGTCTCCTCGGCGCAAAGCCGGAAAATGGAAGGCGCGGACAATACGAATCGCCACCGCGAAGTCAACTCGCGGGGTCGCCGCATATCGCTACATCCGCCCGAAGATCTTGTTGCAGAGGTCGCCGAACTGCTGCTGCGTCGGCGAGAAGCCCGGCGCGCCGTCCGTCCCGATGTTGCAGAGCACATTGTTCTTGGTGGCGCTGATCTCGTGCAGGATCGGCGTCCAGGACGCTTGCTCGCCGACGCCGGTGACCGGGGTCGCCTGGACGTTGGTGGCGCCTGAGAGCACCTCCTTCACGGATATCGTGCCGAGGCCCGGTCGGATCGAGACGGTGATCGAGTCGTCCCCGTCCGAGAATATGCACGACTGTGGATCGCCGGGCAGCGGCCCCATCGTCGGCGTGCCCTTGAAGAAGCCGGCCATGTCCGCGACGGTGACCAGCTTGTGATCGCAGGCGCTGCCGGCGGGGGCCGCGGCGGTGGTGACGGTCGTCGAGCTTTGACTGCTGGTCGAGGTCGAACCGCCCGCGGGCTTCGAGCACGCGGCGAGAAGAGCTAGGAAGGTAAGGGCCACAAGACGTCGCATGGAGGAGACTCCCTGTTTCAACCCGGACATCAGGCCAGAACCAGCGCGGGCTGTCGATGAGCCTGCGGTTGATTCAAGGCCTTCTGGCGGCGCACCTCGGCGTTGAAGCTGACGCGCTGGAGCCGCTGGCGGGCGGCCAGGTGGGGCGTGTCTGGCGCGCCGACGTGGCCGGGCGGCGCTACGTGGTGAAGCTGGTGCGGGCCGGCGCCGAGCCGTCGTTCGCCGACGAGCCGCGCGACAACCGCGTCTACGGCGCGCGCTGGAGCAACCTCGAGCCTGCCTACAGGGCGCTGAAAAGCGCTGGTGTGGCGACGCCGACGCTGCATGCGTCGGGCATCGTGGAGGGGGAGGGGTTCGCCATCCTCGACTACCTGGCGGGCGGTGTGGACGATTATTCCGAGGGCTGGTTCGCCGTGGTGGGCGAAAGCCTTGGCCGGTTGCACGGCGTGCGGCGGGCCTACCAGGGCTGGATCGGCATGGACGCGCCGCTGACCGAGGGATGGGCCGAGGCGTTCACTCTGAGCCTGCGATCCCGGTTCGAAGACGTGCGGCCGTACCTGACGCCGGGCCAGGCCGCGCTGGCGGCGCGGCGCATCGCCGAATGGGGGCCGTTGGATGAGCCGGGCGAGTTCGTGCTCTCCCACACCGACGGCTTTCAGGGCGTGCTGGCCCGCGGCGCGGGCGGCGGCTGGCGCCTGGACGGGGTCATCGACATCGAGGACCACCAGTTCACCGACCGGCGTTTCGTCCTGGCCGGGCTGGAGCTCGGCCACGCGATCGCGGGGCGTCTCGACCTGCCGGGCGCCTTCTGGGCCGCCTACCGGGCCGCCGCCGGCGTCGGCGAGGAGCTGATGGGCCGCTGGCGGCTCTTCCAGCTCTACTACCTGCTGGTCTGGATCCGGGTGCTGCAGGGCCAGGACGCGCTGGCGGCCTGCGAAGCCTGGCTGGCCAGGCTGCTGCGCTAGTCGGGCAGGGGGGTGGCGATGGCCCTGCGGTCGGCGTTCGACCAGGCGGCGCCGGCGGCGGCTGAGATGACCAGGGCGACGCCGCCGATCTGCAGCGGCGAAAGCCGCTGGTTCAGCAGCACCAGGCCCGAGACGACGCCGAAGGCCGGCTCCAGACTGGTGAAGGTAGCGAAGGCGCGGGCCGGCAGGCGGGCCAGGGCGTAGAGCTCCAGCGTGAACGGCGCCGCGGCTGACAGCACCGCCACCGCCAGCGCCATCGGCAGGATGGCCGGCGAGATCAGCGCCGCGCCGGCATGCCAGACGCCCACCGGCAGCACCACCAGCGCCGAGATGCCGACCGCGAGCGCCGCCGTCGCATGGCCGAACGTCGCGCTCGCCGCTCGCCCCAGCAGGATGTAGGCGCCCCAGCCGGCCGCCGCGCCGAGGGCGAAGGCGACGCCCCAGGGATCGAGCCGCACCGCCGCCGAGCCGGCGCCTGCCAGGCACCAGACCCCGCCGGCCGCCAGCACCGCCCAGATCAGGTCGGTGGGTTTGCGCGAGCTGAACACGGCAACCGACAGCGGCCCCAGGAACTGCAGCGAGGTGGCGACGCCCAGCGGCAACCGGTCGACCGCCATGTAGAAGAGCAGGATGGTCAGCCCCATGGCGACGCCGAGCCCGATCAGCGGCCCGAGCGGCGCGCGCCTCGGCCAGTTGCGCCAGGGCCGGGTTGCCGCCAGCAGCATCGCCGCGCCGAGGGTCAGGCGCAGCGCCGCCGTGCCTTGCGGTCCGATCGCCGGGAACAGCGACTTGGCCACCGCCGCGCCGCTCTGGAAACAGATCATCGCCGCGACGGCCGCAGCCAGCGGCAGGATCATCCCGGCTCGCCGCGGCGCGGCGGCGCCAGTCTCAGACGGGTGCGCCATCCGCGGCGGCCTCGCCGGTCGTTGCCATGGTCGGGCGCCGCGACAGGCCGTCAGGCCGCCGTCATGCCCCGCCGGCCGCGCCGCATGCGGAAGTCCGGCACGATGCGGTGCGGGTCGGCGAGGCGCTTGGGGATCTCGTGCAAGACCATCTCGGTGACGGTGGGCAGGTCGAGCGCCAGCGCCTTGTCGAGGTCGAACCAGGCGATCTCGTCGAGTTCGCCGCAGTCGGGCTGGCGCTCCAGGCTGATCAGGCGCGCGGCGTCGGCCATGAAGAAGCGCGCGTCGTAGCGCTTCGGCACCATCGGCGGGGTGATGGCGCGGGCGATGTAGTCGAGGGCGCCGAGGTCGGGCAGGGCGCCCTGCGCCAGGAACGGGCCCCATGGTCCCTTCACCGGGCGGTGCTCGCCCGGCTTGCCGAGCAGCAGGCCGGTTTCCTCGAAGGTCTCGCGGATGGCGGACAGCGCCAGAGCCCGGGCGCGGTGATCGGGCCCGGTCAGGTAGAGCTTCTCGGCGACTTCCGGCCGCAGCTCGGAGGCCACTGGCGCGCGGAAGTCGGCCGGGTCGATGCGGCCGCCCGGGAACACCCACTTGTCGGGCATGAAGCTGTGGCCGCCGTGACGGCGGCCCATCAGCACGCGTGGCTGCGGCCCATCCAGGCGCAGCACGATCAGGGTGGCGGCATCGCGCGGCCGGACGGCGCGCTTGCCCTTCTGGCGCGGCGGCATGCGCGGGGTGTCGGGGTGCGATTCAAACGATTGTTCGGCCATGAGCCGACATTGGCGCGGGCCGCGCCGCGCCGCAAGCGCGCTTAGCGTCGCTTGCCGCGAGGATAACTGGGTTTTTTGCGCGCCGGCGCCGGGCCACGGCGGCGCGGGCCGCCGGGCGCCGCGTCGCCCTTTTCGGGCTCGCTGAGCATCTCGAACAGCAGGCCGCCGGTGATCGGCGTCGCCTCGCGCAGCAGCACCTCGACCTCGCGGCCCAGCCGCCAGCGCCCGCCGCTGCGCTCGCCGATCAGGGCGTGGGCGCGCTCGTCGTGGACATAGTACTCATCGCCGAGGCTTGAGATCGGCACGAGGCCGTCGGCGCCGGTCTCGGCAAGCCGGATGAAGAGGCCGAAGCGGGTGACGCCGGTGATGCGGCCCTGGAACTCGGCGCCGACGCGGTCGGCGAGGAAGGACGCAACGTAGCGATCGGTGGCGTCGCGCTCGGCCGCCATGGCCCGGCGCTCGGCCATGGTGATGCGCTCGGCGGTGTCCTTCAGCTTGGCGATGTCGATGTCGGAGAGGCCGTCGTCCCCCAGGTTCAGGGCGCGGATCAGCGCCCGGTGCACGATCAGGTCGGCGTAGCGGCGGATCGGCGAGGTGAAGTGGGCGTAGCGGGCGAGGTTCAGCCCGAAGTGGCCGATGTTGTCGGTGTCGTAGATGGCTTGCATCTGGCTGCGCAGCACCACCTCGTTGACGATGTCGGCGTGCGGCCCGCCGCGGGTGTCGGCCAAAAGCTGGTTGAAGCGCGCCGTTGTGGGCGCCTGGCCCTTGCTCCAGGCGATGCCCAGCGTGGAGAGGAAGTCGACCAGCGACTGCACCTTCTCGTCGCTGGGCGTGTCGTGCACCCGGTAGATCAAGGCTGAGTGGCGCTGCTCCAGGGTCTCGGCGGCGCAGACGTTAGCCTGGATCATGAATTCTTCGATCAGCTTGTGCGCCGGCAGCGAGGCCCGGGGCGTGATCGAGGCGATCTGACCGTCGGCGCCAAAGCGGATGCGCCGCTCGGCCGACTCGATCTCCAGCGGCGAGCGCGCATCGCGGCCGATCTTCAGCGTGGCGTAGGCGGCGTAGAGCGGCGTCAGCACCCGCTCCATTAAGGGCGCGGTGTGCTCGGTGGGCGCGCCATCGACGGCGGCCTGCGCTTCCTCGTAGGAGAGCTTGGCGGCCGAGCGCATCAGGCCGCGGTGGAACTGGTGGGTGCGCTTCCTGCCGTCGGCGCCGAAGATCATCCGTACCGCCAGGCAGGCGCGCTCCTCGCCTTCCCTGAGCGAGCACAGCCCGGCCGAGAGCCGCTCCGGCAGCATCGGCTCGACCCGGTCGGGGAAGTAGACGCTGTTGCCCTTCTCGCGCGCCTCGATGTCGAGCGCCGAGCCGGGCCGCACGTAGGCTGCGACGTCGGCGATGGCCACCCAGACGATCCAGCCGCCGGGATTGCGCGCGTCCTCGTCCGGCTCGGCGAACACCGCGTCGTCATGGTCGCGGGCGTCGGGCGGGTCGATGGTGACCAGCGGGATCTGGCGCAGGTCGGTGCGGCCCTTGAGCGTCGGCGGCCTGGCGGCTTCCGCCTCGGCTTCGGCCTCGTGGGAAAAGCCGGTCGGGATGCCGTGGACGTGGATGGCCAGCAGCGAGGCGGCGCGCGGGTCGTCTTCGCGGCCGACCGCCTCGAGCACCTTGCCGCGCTTGGGCCCATAGCGCCGCTCGGCCGTGCCGCCGACCTGCGCCAGCACCAGGTCGCCGTCCTTCAGCTCGCGCGCCTCGAACTCGGGGATCAGCAGGCTTTCCCGGGATTTGCGATCCACCGGCTCGACCCGCACCTCGTGCTTCGAGCGGCGGACGACGCCCAGGATGCGATGCGCGCTCTGGCCCAGCCGCTTGATCAGCCGCGCCTCGACCTCGCCGCCCTCGGCCCGCTCGAAACGCACCAAGAGCCGGTCGCCGAGCCCCGGCGCGCCGGCCGCGGCCTCCTTGCGGTCCGGGGCCAGGCGGATCAGCGCCGCGCCCTCTTCGGCCTTAGAGAGCCGCACGAAGAGATCGCCGTCCGCGTCCTTCTCGACCACGTCCGCGACGCCCACCGGCGGCAGCGCATCGCCGCGGCCCTTGCGATCGCGCCGAGCGCGGCCGTCCTTGGGCGTCCGGGAAAAGGTGTGACGTCGGGCCATGCAGGCTGGATAGCCCCCAACGACGCATCACCCAAGGCATTCCGCCGAGGCCAGAACGCATCAGCCAGACAATCTTTCCGGGCGCGCCGCCGCCCGTCTTGATCGGGCAGCGCCAGAGCGCAAACTCGCGGACTCAACCGCACAGAGATTTGCCCAATGCGAATCCTCGGCCCCTTCGCGGCCTTCGCGATCCTGCTGGGCGCAGTGCTCGCCCCTGCTTACGCCGCTGAGCGATCCTGCTCCGCATCGGACCTGTCGAGCGCGTTCCAGGCGGCCTTCGGCGCCCCGACCTCCGTCGTCCGCACCGTCACGCGGCCGCGGCTCGACGGTGAGGGTCGCAGCGCTCCCGAGCGCCAGGTGACGCTGACGATGAAGCCAGCGTCGCTGACGCCGATCGGGCATGGGCGCTACAGCCTGGTCGCGCTCGAGCAGGACGTGGTTGGCGCGCACGCCGATCCAGGCGCCGTCGCGGTCGCCTACCTGCGGCGGCGCGGCGCCGGATGGCAGGTCGAGCGAGTCTGGCCGGAGCTGGCCTGGATTGGCAACACGGGTAATCCCGGCGCGGTCGTAGCTCAGCCGCAATATGGCGGCCAGCGCCTAGTGATCCTCAGGTCGGATTTCCTCGGCCAGGGCCAGCGCACGATGACGGACTGGATCGTGCGGCTTTCGCCGGACGCACCGCGCCTGATCGGGGCGGTCCCAGCGGGCGGGGCGTTGCAGGACGGTTGCGAGGCTTGCTCGCACTATGCCTACGCCAGCGTGGTCAGGGCGCCGCGGCGGCGCGGCGATCTGATCTCGGTTGACTACGCCGGCTGGTCCATCCCCGCTGGCGCGACGCACCCGATCCGATTTACGGCGTGCGACGATTCGCCCTTGTGGGCGCAAGCCTCGCGCCGACGGCACGCCTCTCGCTCCCCAGGCCCTAGTCGAAGGCGTTGGCGAAGATGCGCACCGCGGCGGCGCGGGCCTGGGCGTCGCTGATGGCGCCGGCGGTGCGGTCGCCGGGGCGGTTTTTGGCCAGCCAGGAGACAGCTTCCATGGCGCCGCGGGCCAGGGCCTCGGCTTCCGCCCGGCCGCCGCCGGCCACCACGCCCAGCCGCACGACCCAGGTGACGATGTCGCCCATCAGGCGGCGGCGGATGCGCTGGTCGAACACTTCGGCCAGCTCCGGGATGTCCTGGGCGCAGCGGTCGAGCAGGTTGATGAAGGCCCCCCGCGCCGAAATCACGTCGTAAAGCTCGCCGGCGATGGCCTGGGCTTCGGCTTTGGCGTCCGCCGTCGGCGGGCGGCCGACGATGCTGCGCACGGTGGGCCAGAGCGGGTCCTCGGCGATCATCTCGGTGAGCACGGTGACGGTCTCCGCCGAGCCGGCCACCTTGAACGGCACGGGCAGTCCATCGGGCAGCCGGTCCAGGGACTCCAATGCGGCGAGGTGAAAGAGCGCCTCCTTGCTCTCCACGTAGCGGTAGATCGAGCCGACCGAGACGCCCAGACGGTCGGCCACATGGGCGATCTGGGTCAGGCGGTAGCCGCCCTGGATGAAGGCAGCCAGGGCGGCGCGGGCGATGTCGCGGGTGCGTCCGGCCGCCTTGCTTATCGTGGGCGATCCCGCCTGGCTCATTGCTATCCGACGATCCCCAGGATGCGGCGCGCCAGCGGGGCCGCGAGACCGAAGCTGACTAGCGCGCCGGCGGCTCACAAGACCACGAATTTAGCCACCGGGGCGAGGGCGATCGGCGCCATGGCCACGGCGAGCGCGACCAGGATCGGGACGTGGATGACGTAGACCGCGAAGGCGCGCTCGACATGACGGGTTTCCAACGGAATAATGAACGAGTCATTCATTCAGAGCGCATTCGCAGTTGATGTACGCTCAGCCGTTTTCATTTCTCGCGCATGTTCAAGGCGACGGTGGGCCAGTGTCCCAGCAGCTTCGTCAGCCAATTGCGGCTTGAACTCGCCAAGCTGTTGCTCTCGCAGGGCGCTTCGATCGCCGACGCGGCCTTCGATTGCGGCTTCTCCTCGGAGTCGAACTTCGTTCGCTCCTTCCGCCGCGCCGTCGGCACCACGCCTGGGCGCTTCCGGGCCAGCCGCCGCTCGTAAGCGGTTAAAGCACGACGGGAATATCAAACCGCACGTGGGGTTCATGCGGCGGTGAAATGGCCGCCCTACAGTCGGGCGTAGCCGCGCACACCGGAACTCCCCTGCAACGGCCCCCGCTCGCGGCAGGCATCTGCGGCGACAGGGCCGCCACTCTCGGGAGGACACAGTGAGCAAGGGCAAGCTTCTTGTTGGTTAAAGGAGAAATGTCATGACGACGAAGAAGCCCACGATTGTGTTCTGTCACGGCATCTGGGCCGACGGCTCGTGCTTCGGCAAGGTGATCCCTGCGCTGCAGGCCGATGGTCACGAGGTCATCTTGGTGCAGTACAGCCTCGAGAGCTACCAGGAGGACCTGGCCATCGTGAAGCGGACGCTGGGCCGCGTCGGCAGTCCGGTGCTGCTCGTCGGCCACTCCTATGGCGGCGCTACCATCACCGGCGCGGGCACGGACGACCGTGTCGTCGGCCTCGTCTACATCGCGGCGGTCGCACCCGACGCCGGCGAGACCGTGAACGACCAGCTCAACAAGTACCCGTCCGACATCTTCAGTCGCGTGGAGGTCGAAGACAATCTGGCCTGGATGCTGCCTTCCGGCACGGAAGTCTTCTGCGGCGACCTCTCCGAGGCCGAACAGAAGCTGGTGTGGGCCACCCACTTCCCCCCGAGTGCCGACCTGTTCAATGAGCAGATGCTCACCGCCGACCAGATTGCCTGGTACGTGCTGGCCACTCAGGACCACACCGTCCACCCCGACCTGCAACGCTGGGTCTCCAAGCGCATGGGAGCGACGGCCACCGAGGTGGCAAGCAGCCACGTGCCGATGCTTTCCCAGCCCGACGTCGTCATCGAGGTGATCCGCAAGGCGGCGGCCACGGTTGAGCGCGGCTTGGTAACGGCCTAACCGGTGTAGAGGGACCGACCGCGCGGCGTCTCACGCAGGCGCCGGCGGGCCCTTCACGATCGCCGTCGCCGCGTCGATCTGCGCCCTCGCCGCGTCGAGCACCGTGGCGGTGCGAGCGATGAACTCCTGCGCTTCGGCCCAGCGGCGGCCCTCGATGGC
>DATAVF010000218.1:0-19826 GCA_036267835.1 Caulobacteraceae bacterium
AAACCCGTGGGAGGGGCGTCACCCCGCACCACGGCCTCCAGATCACGAGAGGATCAGATGGCCAAGAAAATCCTGGGCTACATAAAACTGCAGGTGAAAGCCGGCGCCGCCACCCCGTCGCCGCCCATCGGGCCGGCGCTCGGCCAGCGCGGCGTCAACATCATGGGCTTCTGCAAGGAGTTCAACGCCCGCACCGAGAACATGGTGAAGGGCACGCCCCTGCCGACGGTGATCACCGTCTATCAGGACAAGAGCTTTACCTTCATCACCAAGACGCCGCCGGCGACCCACTTCCTGAAGGAAGCGCTCGGCATCAAGTCGGGCTCGGGCAAGACCGGCCGCGAAGTGGTGGGTGACGTGACGCGCCAGCAGCTGCGCGATATCGCCGAAAAGAAGATGAAGGACCTGAACGCCAACGACATCGAGTCCGCCTCGCGGATCATCGAGGGCTCGGCGCGTTCGATGGGCCTTCGCGTGGTGGAGGGCTAAGACCATGGCAAAGGAACCCAAGCGCATCACCGCCTGGACGGGCGATCGCAACGCGACCCACCCGCTTCCCGAAGCGATCAGCCTGGTCAAGGCCAACGCCACGGCCAAGTTCGACGAGAGCATCGAAATCGCCGTCAACCTGGGCGTCGATCCGCGCCACGCCGACCAGAACGTGCGGGGCGTCGTCGCCCTGCCGTCCGGAACCGGCCGTGACGTGCGCGTCGCCGTCATCGCCAAGGACGCCAAGGCCGACGAAGCTCGCGCCGCCGGCGCCGAGGTGGTCGGGGCCGAGGACCTGGTCGAGCGCATCCAGGGCGGCTTCATGGAGTTCGACCGCGTCATCGCGACGCCGGACATGATGGCCCTGGTCGGGCGCCTCGGTAAGGTGCTGGGCCCGCGCGGCCTGATGCCGAACCCGCGCGTCGGCACGGTGACGCCGAACGTCGGCCAGGCCGTGAAGGACGCCAAGGGCGGCTCGATCGAGTTCCGCGCCGAAAAGGCCGGGATCATCCACGCCGGCATCGGCAAGGCGAGCTTCACCGAGGAAGCGCTGGCCATCAACGTCCGCGCCCTGATCGACGCGCTCAACCGCGCCAAGCCATCTGGCGCCAAGGGCACCTACGTGAAGCGCATCAGCCTCTCCTCGACCATGGGCCCCGGCTTCAAGGTCGACACGGGCAGTGTCGGCGCCTAAGCGCCGCACTCTCGCCAACCAACGACAGCCCCGGGGAGTGATCCCCGGGGCTTTTCGTTAGGGGGCTACCGGCTTCACCATCACCAGCGTGGGGTTTTCAGGACCCCAGCCGACATCCATTTCCTCGATGCCGACGTAGCCGAGGGCCACGTAGAAGCGGCGCGTCCGCTCGTAGGGCTCGTAGTTGGCCGAGGGCCCTTGCGTCTTCACCTGCATGATCGGGCGGGCTTCGGCGCGGGCGATGCCCTCGGCGTAAGCCATCAGCGCCCGGCCGACGCCGCGGCGGTGGCGATCTTGCGCCACGCCGAGGAAGTAGACTTCCAGCGCGGTGTCGAAATGGCGCTTCAGCAGCATCAGGCCGACGGGCTGGCCGCCTTCCAGCGCGACGATGGCGGGGCCGCTCTCGGCGAGGCCTTCGTACTCGGCGTTGGAGGCTGGCATGCCGAACCAGTCGCCGATGGTGGCCAGGATGGCGTGGCAGATGGCGCCCGACCCTTGCGGGCGCAGTTCGAGGCTAAGTGTCATGGTGGTCTCGTGACAGAGAGGTAGCCGCACAGCGGCTCAGGCCGCCGGCGCGGGGACCAGCGGAGCGGGGCGGGGGGTGTTGCTTGCCAGAATGCTCTGTCGCGGCGAAGTTTATGCGCCGGCCGGCCACGGCGCAATGCGAGGGTCCGTCTTGAAGCTGCCGATCTCCTGGCCGGGCGCGCCGATGGCGCTGGCGTCGGCGGCGCTCTTCGGCGCCAGCACGCCGCTCGCCAAGGCGCTGCTCGGCGGCGGCATCGATCCCTGGCTGCTGGCCGGCCTGCTATACCTGGGCTCCGGCCTGGGACTGAGCGCCGTGCATTTCGCTCGCGCCGCGCTGGGCGTACCGGCCGCCGAGGCCCCGCTCCGCCGCACCGACCTGCCGTGGCTGGGGCTGGTGGTGCTGAGCGGCGGGGTGGCCGGGCCGCTGCTGCTGATGCTCGGGCTGACGACGACGCCGGCCTCGTCCGCGGCTCTGCTGCTCAACGTCGAGGGCCTGGCGACCATGGGCATCGCCTGGGTGGTGTTCCGCGAGAGCGTCGATGCGCGCCTGCTGCTGGGTGCGGCGGCGATCCTGGCCGGCGCCCTGCTATTGTCGTGGCAGGGCGGCCCGGCGGGTGCGGGCCTCGGCGCGCTGGCGGTGGTCGGGGCCTGCCTCGCCTGGGGTGTCGACAACAACCTGACCCGCAAGCTGTCGTCGGCCGATCCGGTGCAGATCGCCGCGGTGAAGGGCGTGGTCGCCGGCGCGGTGAACCTAGGGCTGGCGCTGGCGCATGGCGCGAGCCTGCCGGCGCCCACCGCCGTGGCCGCCGCCGGCGCGCTGGGCTTCTTCGGCTACGGCGTCAGCCTGGTGCTGTTCGTACTGGCCCTGCGCCATCTCGGCGCGGCCCGGACTGGCGCCTACTTCTCCACCGCGCCCTTCCTGGGGACGGCGCTGGCGCTGGCGATGTTCCGCGAGCCCATCACCGTGCAACTCGTCGCCGCCGGCGCGCTGATGGCGCTCGGGGTCTGGCTGCACCTGGCCGAACGCCACGGGCACGAGCATGCCCACGAAGCGCTGGAGCACGAGCACCGCCACGTCCACGACGCCCACCACCAGCACGACCAGGCGCCGGGCGTTGCCTCAGGCCAGCCGCACACGCACTGGCACCGGCATGCGCCGACGACGCACAGCCATGCTCACTACCCCGACCTGCACCATCGCCACGGCCATTGAGCGGCGCTTGTCATCCGCTAGGTTGTCGTCTCGACGCGCTCGTTCTCCCAGCCATAGACCTCGGTCTCGAAGGCTTCCTCGAAACCCGCCCGGCGCAGGTTGTTCAGAGAGGTCTCCAGCATGGTCAGGGTGTCGCTGACGCAGGTCTGGCAGCCGAGCTCAGCGGCCTTGCGCAGCCTGGCGGCGATCAGGGCCTGCTGGGCGCCGCGACGGCGATGCGGCTCCGCGGTGGACGCAAAGCCCAGGTAGCCCAGGCCTTCGAACACTGCGAGCGCTGCGGTCGCGACCGGGGCCGTCCCGTCGTAGGCCAGGAAGTGCGTGAAGTCCTTGGCGCCGGCGGATTGCACATAGCTCGCCAGCCTCGCCGCCCAGGTCGCCTCGCCGAGGGCGAGATGGGCTTGCAATACATCGTCGCGGCCGACCTCGCTGATGGTCAGGTCGGTCGCGACCGCGGCGGGTGGCTGCACCCCTCGGGTCAGTGTCGGATACCCCGTCCAAATGCCCCGGATCATGCCGGCGGCGAGCAGCCAGCCGCGGACTTCGTCGCGCCGCGGACCCGGCATCAGCCAGACGAAGAAGCGCTCGGCGCCTTCGGCCTGGAAGAGCTCGATGTAGCTGTTCACCGTGCTCGCCGTCATGCCCGGGTCCGCCCCGCAGAGCGTCACCCTGTTGAAGTTGCCGGATGCCGCCGGTCCGGGATTCGTCCGATCGAAGGTGACGTACGCCTCGCCGAACATGGCGGCGTCCAACCTCGGCGTCACGATGTGGGGCCGGCAGACCGAGTCGAGCCATCGCTCCAGTCGCAGCTTGGTCCGTGCCAGCGCGAGCGTGTCCATGCCAGGTATCGTCAGTCGAGCAGTTGGCCGAAGCACAGGGTGCGACCGTTGCAGTCGCGAACGTGCAGTTCGCGGCCGTTGTACTCACGCTGCAGCGTCGGCTCGCGGGTGATCTCCGCGCCCTTGGCGCGGAACTCGGTGGCCAGGGCGTCAACGTCGTCGCAATAGAGATAGACGTCGGTGAAGCCGCCAGGCGCCGACATGTTGGACGGCAGCGGCCGCTTCTCAGGCGGCGCATTCTTGAAGAGCAGCCGCGCGCCGTCGCGGTTCACGATCACGAAGACGGGCGGGTTGCCGAAGAAGCGCTCGAACGAGAAACCGAGCACGTCGCGATAGTACTCTGCGGTGTCGATTACGTCGGCAACGAACAGCTGCGGGCAGGCGCGCTCGATATGGACCATAGCCGATCCTCCCGATATCATGTTTGATACAAAAAGTATCAAATCTCGAATTGTCGTCAAGCATGATCTCCAATCTGCAAATCCGAGCCGCCCGGGCGCTGCTGGGCTGGAGCCAGCAGCGGCTGGCGGACGAAGCCGGCGTCTCGGCGATCACGGTCAAGCGACTGGAAGCCTCGGACGAGGTGTTCCAGGCGAGGTTCGAGACGGTGATGAAGGTCAAGACCGCGGTCGAGGGCGCCGGGGTGGTGTTCCGCGCCATCGAGGGTGGCCTGGCGCATGGGGTGAGTCTGCGGCAGACGTCAGGCATACTGGCGCCGCGACCAGGAGCCCGTCCGTGACCGACACCCTCGACGCCGCTGCCCGTGCGACCGACGACCTCGTGCTCACCGGCGCGATCACCCGCGCCGACCACGAGACCTACGTCGAGCTGGGCTTCGACGTGCCGCCGGGGCTGGACCGGCTGACCGTCAGCTTCGACTACGACACCCGCGAGCAGCGCACGACCATCGACCTCGGCCTTTTCGACCCCGACCGCTTTCGCGGCTGGAGCGGCGGCGACAAGGCGATCTTCACCGTCGGGACCATCGACGCCACGCCTTCCTACCTGCCGGGCCCGGTCATCCCCGGCCGCTGGACCCTGCTGCTGGGGGTGCCGAACATCCGGCGGGGCGTCACCGCGCGTTACGAGGCGCGCATCCGCTTCGGACGGGGCGAGGCGACCGCGGTCTCGGCCTTCGCCGACAAGCCGCTGGAGGTAGGGCCGCGCTGGTACCGAGGCGACCTGCACATGCACACCTGCCACTCCGACGGCAGCGTGGCGCGCCAGAGCGGGGAGGGGCGCTCGCCCGGGCCGGTGTTCAGGACCGCGCAGGCCGCGGCGGCGCGCGGCTGCGACTTCATCGCGGTGACGGACCACAATGCCGTCTCGCACCACCATGCTTTGCGCGAGCTGCAGCCGCACTTCGACAAGCTGCTGCTGATCCCGGGCGTCGAGATCACCACCTTCTGCGGCCATGCCGGGGTGCTGGGCGCCAACGGGTACGTCGAGTTCCGCCTCACCAGCCGCCACCTGCCGACGGTGCGCGACCTGCAGGACGCCGCGGCGCGCCAGCACGGCCTCTTCATCGTCAACCACCCGGCGCTGCCGTCGAACGAGCTCTGCATGGGCTGTGGCTGGACCGCCAAGGGCACGGATTACGCCCGCGTCGACGCCATCGAGGTGGTCAACGGCGGCGCCATCCGCTTCCAGGGCGGCCGCGCCGATGGGCCGCTGTCGGGCCTGCCCTTCTGGGAGGCGCGGCTGAACGAGGGCTTCCGCATCACCGCGATTGGCGGCAGCGACAACCACCAGCCCGACGCCGACCCCGAGAAGCATCCGTCGGTCAGCTACCCGACCACCGCGATCTTCGCCGAGAACCTCTCCGAGCGCGCCATCCTGGACGGCATCCGCGCCGGCAGGGTCTGCATCGATATCGAGGGGGTTGCTGGCCGCACCCTGGAACTCACCGCCGTGTGCGACGGCGAGGCGGCGGTGATGGGCGAGCCGTTGGCTGCGCCGAAGGGCGCCGAGGTCCGCTTCACAGTGCGGGTCCGCGCCACCGCAGGCGGCCTGCTCGACATAGTGATGGACGGCCGCCACGGCGCGGCGCTCGAAGGCGCGCTCATCGACGGCGCCGACGCGATCCTGACCTTCACCCTGCCCGGCGACGGCGCGCGCCACTGGCTCCGCGCCGATGTCCGCTCAGCCGACGGCGAGCGCACCCTCGTGATCGGCAACCCGATCTATCTGAACGGCTGAGGCCGCCGGCTGTCTCAGCCCAGCACGTGCCACTCGCCGCCGGGGTTGCCGATATTGCCGCCGCCGACGATCTGGGTATCGCTCATTTCCCAGACGGCCAGGTTTCCAGAGGCGTCGTGGAACAGGATGTCGGACTTGCCGTCGCCATTGTAGTCGCCGATGCCGGCGAAGCTCCAGGTCGTGCCGGGGTTACCGATGTCACCGCCGCCGATGATCGCCGTGCCGTTCATGTCCCAGATCGCGTAGTCGCCCTGGGCGTCGCGGAAGAGGATGTCGGCGTTTCCGTCGCCGTTGAAGTCACCGACGCCCTCGACCGCCCACGTGCCGCCCGGATTGCCGATGGTCCCGCCGCCGATGATCGACGCGCCGTTCATCTCCCAGATGGCGACATTGCCCGAGGCGTCCTGGAACAGGATGTCGCTCATCGCGTCGCCGTTGAAGTCGCCGACCGCCTTTTCGGCCCAGGTCCCGCCTGGATTGCCGATGTCGCCGCCGCCGATGATCGATGTGCCGTTCATCTCCCAGATGGCGAGATTGCCGGAGGCGTCCTGGAACAGGATGTCGCTCATCCCATCACCGTTGAAGTCGCCCACGTCCTTCACGGCCCAGGTTCCGCCGGGATTGCCGATGTCGCCGCCGCCGATGATCGACGTGCCGTTCATCTCCCAGATGGCGACGTTTCCGGCGGCGTCAGCGAAGAGGATGTCGCCCATCCCAGCGCCGTTGAAGTCGCCGGATCCGGCCTCGGACCATGTCCCACCGGGGGCGCCGATTTCGCCGCCGCCGAAGATCGTCGTCCCGGACATCTGCCAAGTTGCAAGTCCGCCGTTGATCGAGCCGAACAGGATGTCGCTGAAACCGTCCCCGTTGAAATCGTCTGTCGCTTCGCCGTCCGGATTGAACGAGAACACGGTCATGTAGGCGGGCTCGATCCCCTCGTAGGGTTGCGTGTCGGCGTCGGCGATGCCGGTCAGCTCGTGCGTGCCGGCGACGGTGCCGTCGGTCACCCAGAGTCCGCCCTGGTGGTTGGCGTCCTGTCCCTCGAAGTAGACCTCGCCGTCGAACACGGTCAGGTTGAAGGGGATGAGGCCGTAAGGACCTGCGTTGGCCACGCTGATTTCGTGCGTGCCGCCCGCTGTGCCGTCGCTGACCCAGAGGCCGAGATCGCCGGCGGCGTCGTTGCCGCTGAATACCACCTCGTCGCCAAGCACGGTCAGGTTCGTCGGTTCGAGGCCGGACTCGGTGCTCGCGTTGGCGACGTCCAGTTCGTGCGTGCCGGCCGCCGTGCCGTCGGTCACCCAAAGCCCGCTGAAGCCTGCGGCATCGACGCCGTTGAACAGCACCTCATTGCCCAGCACCGTCATGTAGGCCGGATCGAGGCCGTTCGACGAGACGTTGCCAATGCCCATTATCTCGTGGGTTCCGGCCGAAGTACCGTCGGTGACCCAGAGCCCGGAGTCGATCGTGTACTGGTATGCCGGGGGTGGGGTGTCCGAGCCGCTGAACAGTACCTCGCCGTTGAACACCGTGAAATCGGCAGGTGCGAGGCCGGGCTCGACAACGTTGGCGCCGGAGATGCCCGTCAGCTCATGGGTTCCGGCTGACGTGCCGTCGGTCACCCAGATGGCGGAATAGCCATTCTGATCCTCGCCCGCGAACAGGACCATGCCGTTGAACACCGTCAGGTCGGTGGGCGACAGGCTAGGATCGTTGATGTTGTTATCGCCGTTGCTGCCAACGAGTTCCCGGGTCCCGGCGGCGGTCCCATCCGTCACCCAAAGGCCCGTGCCATGCGCGTCGTTCCCAGCGAACAGAACCTCGTCGCCGAATACCGTCAGGTCACTCGGATCAAGACCCAGCTGAGTGAAGTTCCCCCCGATGTCGAGTTCGTGGGTTCCGGCCGCGGTTCCGTGGCTGAACCAAAGGCCGTTTTGGTTGTCGGCGTTGCCCGCGGTGAACAAGACCTCGCCGTTGAACTCGGTCAGATCGCTTGGATCGAAGGCAAGAGGCACGGAAGCGCTGACCAACGGCTCCCCGGCGATGCCGGTCAAGACGTGGGTTCCCGCCACCGTGCCGTCAGTCACCCAAAGGCGGTTATTGGAGGGGTCGTTGCCGACAAACATCAACTTCTGGGTGGTCAAGGCGATCGCCTCCTTGGCAGACCTCGCACAAAGACGGGGGGGTGGAGCATGCCCGGATCGGCGGGGGGCCGCATAACCCGTTCGGACTATGCGGCGCGCGGCCGCGTCGGTTTCTTGACTCGCGCCGCCTCGTCGATCGTAAGCCCCGCCTTCCCCGAATGTACCTGATTTGTTCCGTCATGAGGCAACGCCCGGGTCAACAGCCGGCGAGCACCCGCTGCGGCCGTATGCGGTTCCTTTGTCACAGAGTTCGTGTATAAGAGAACCTTCCATTCAAGCAGGCGGCGCAGGGTCGTTGGGCTGTGGAAAGGAAGCGAAGGATGAAGACGAAGTACGCAGTCGTGTCGATGCTGTTCGGAAGTTTAGTGGCGCCTTCCGCGATCGCCGGCCCGGCCACACAGCCGCCGATGAATAGTTTTGACGAAGCATATTACACTTGTGCGAATGGCGAAGCTTTCTTGATCTCATATGATTCAGATAGTCCCACCAGCGCCACTATGACGACCAGTAACGACAACAAGAAATACGACCTGAAGCGCACAGCGGCGAGCGGGGGCTTTCAGTTTTCGGGCGCCGCCGCGCAGTTCTGGACCGACGGCAAGACCGTGAAGGTGCACGGGACCGCTTTGCCGTTCCAGGACTGTAAGATCGTCAAGTCCGGGTCCAGCTGACGCGCGGGGCTCGGCATTGGGTAGCAAACACACCTAAGCTACCGTCGAGCCATAGTGCTTTGTTTTTATTATAAAAACAAGACTCCACGTGCTGCCAAGCGCGCGCTAGTGCGGATGGATGGCGAATGAAATCATCCCTGGGACGCCGAGCAGCCCAACGTCCTGCACGCCCTCACTCGCAAGCGTGCCGAGATCGCCGGCCAGATCGAGCACAACCAGCTCACGCTCCGCCGCCTGATCGCTGAGATCGATCACATCGATGCGGCGATCCGAATCTTCAATCCGACGATCGACATCGGGGCGATCCGGGCGAAGCCCGTCCCACCCAGGCATGCGGCCTTCAAGGGCGAGGTGACGCGCGTCGTCTTCAACGCCCTGCGTGAGGCCGACGAACCGCTGTCCTCTCGGGACATCGCCCTCAGACTGATGACCGAGCGAGGCCTGAATCCCGAAGACAAGGAGCTGTCGGTGATCATGGTCAAACGCATCTGCGCCTGAGCGTGTTGTTGATCGCCGTGTGGCGCCTCTGCCTCTCCGAGACTGAAGCCAGCGTTTCGTCGAGGACCTCGCAGCTTTGCTGGACGATTTCCGCGATGGTCAGAGGTCTGTCCGCCTCGCGAAGGATGTCGAGTGCTGTCGCCGTCCAGGTCCCATGAGGGTTCTTATCTGTCTGATTGTGCGGCTTTACGATCTTTGCGGTCGAGCGGTCCCAATCGGGATCATAGATGCGGATCACAAACTCGATCTGCGGCAGACCAAGCTTAATTTCCTCAGCTCTGGCGGCACGCTGGTCGGCCTCCGCTAGAAACCTATCGCGACCTCGCCATGCGCGAGTCTTCGACTTCGCGGGATTCTCAATATCGGCCAATTCACCTACCGCTAGCCCGCTAATCCGTCCCGGGGTTTGGCGGGCAAGACCTTGGCGGGGTTGCCGATATCACCGGCAATCGAATTGAAGGTTCGATCCATCCGTGCCCGGCCTTGGCTGCACTTGTGGCGGCCAGCCGTGGATCTGCCAGCAGCGCACGAGGCCGATGTCTTCGGCGAATTGCGGGAAGCCGGGATGGGTGCGGATCCGCCGGGCGGACGGGGTCGGGATCCACAGGTTCATCAGTGCGCCCGAGAGATAGGTGTTCGGCCTGTGGCGAACCTCGCTGAAAAACGCCTCCGCCTCGCCCAGCAGCAGGAGTGTGCATTTGAACGCGAAGTCCGACGTCCTTTTCGGATTGCCCACATCGCCTTTGACGCCGCTCCAGATGAGCGCCCGCGCCCATCCCGTGTCTTTGGTGACGGCAAGGCTGAAGAACCATTGAGCGATCCGCGGCCGGAACTGGGGTGGAACGTCCTTCGCGTGCTGCTTGAATTTGGCCGTCAGGTAGGCGTGGGCCCCCGAGCGGTCGCCCGAAGCCGCGATCATCTGCGCTTTGGATGCCGCAACCAGGATGTAGCCGAGGGCGATCGAGCGGTCGAAACTGGCGTTCGCCGCCGCGTGATCTCCGAGCACCCATTGATAGATGCCGAGCGCACTGGTGAAACTGGGCGAGAAGGGATCGTTCACGATCGACTTTTCGATCAAGGGATAGGATTTCTCGAACAATCCCATCAGCGCGTACGCCATGGCGAATTCATGCATAGCCGGCACCGATTCCGGGTCCAGCTCATGGGCGCGCTTGCGCGCTTCCCACTGACCGGGAAGGTCGAGCTCCAACAGCCGCGCGTAGCCCACGGCCAGATTTGCGTCCGAGAGATCCGGATCGAGCTTGAACGCCGCTCTGGCCGCCTTCGCGCCCGCGTCCAGATAGGCCTTCCAGTTCGGCGCGTCGTTGTGCTCCGGCAGGAAGAAATTGGCGTTAGCCAGCCAAGCCCAGGCCAGAGCAAAATCCGGGTCGAGGCGAACCGCCTCTTCGAGATGTTCGATGGCGGTCGCGAGAACGCCTTCGCCGTCCTGCACCTGAGCCAGTTTGCGGCCCTTCAGGAAGGCGTCATAGGCCTGGGGGCTCTTGGTCATCCTGGCGACAAGGCGAATCTGGTCGACCTGCAGCACGACCTCCAGTTCGCCGACGATGGCGCGGGCGATACGGTCCTGCAGGTCGAAGATGTCGGCCAGAGAGCCGTCATAGGATTCCGACCAGACTTGAAATCCGTCGCTGGTCTGGATGAGCTGAGCGGTGATGCGCACCTGTTCGCGCTGTTTGCGGACCGAGCCTTCCAGCACATAGGCCACGTTGAGAGCCGCGCCGATCTGCGAGACGGTGAGGCCGCGGTCCTTCAACGAAAAGGATGACGTCCGCCCCGAGACCTTGAGCGGCGTCACCTTGACGAGGGCATTCAGTATTTCTTCCGCCACGCCATCGCCGAGGTAGCCCTGATCGTGCTCGGCGCTCATGTCGCTGAAGGGCAGGACCGCGATAGAGTGGGGGGCGACCTGTGGCCGTGTCGGCACGGACAGGGGCGCCGCATGCTGACTGGCCAGCGCCCCGCCGCCGGCGATGAGGGTCCGGATGCTCTCGAGCACCTTGGCCCAGGCCGGGGTCAGAGAGACATCGGCGGCGCCATTCGCGCTGAGGCACTGGATCTGGTTGAACGGAAGCGGCGGCATGGCCGCGTCGATGCTGAACTGCACCAGCTTCCCGGCCTTCAGCGCCAGGTCCGCCTCTGCCCGCACCCACGGCGACCTGACGGCATCCTCAGACCACAGGACCAGCACCGCTTTGGCGCCCGTGATCTTGGCCTCGATCACGTCGGCGAACATGCCATGGCCGGGCAGGGCTTCATCGAACCACACAGTGTGACCCTCGCGGCGCAAGGCCGCCGCCGCCGCCATGGCGTGGGCGGCGGAGGGCCGCGCATAGGAGACGAACACCTCTTCTGGGCGCCCACTCCCGCCTGCCGATGCGTCCGCAGCCTTCAACCCTAGTCCCCGAACCGAACGGCCTGACACCAAGCGGATCGCTCGCGGTCTTAAGCGAAAATTCGGCCTGCGACAAAAGCCGCGCTGCCCTGGGATCGGCCCGCGCCAACGAGGGAAGTTCCGTCCATTGCTGACTTACACTACCGATGCCAGTGTCTGGTCCGGTCTACGGGGGAAGCCATGACTCCAGAGATTGTTCGACTGCCTCGACGTGAAGTGCGTTCACAAATCTTCGATTCTGCCCGGTGGGCGGCGCCGAGTTCCTGGAGATCAAGTTGCCGGCCGCCACCATGGCGGAGATCGTGGCGACGGCGCGTTTCGAAACTATGCGTGGGCAGGGCGCGCAGCTAATGCCGGACGCCGACCATGCCTGGAACGGCGGCTCGCGGCGGTTTCTATACAAAGGCGTCAACGGCCGCTGGAAGGACGTGCTGACGGCCGAAGACCGGGCTGCATATGAGGCGAAAGTGAGCTTCGAGTTCAGCCCGTCGCTGGCGGCGTGGCAGGAGCACGGGCGGCTGATAGCGGGCGACCCGGAGCGAGCCGCGGCCTGAGTCAGGTGGCTTGCACTGCTGAACGCTTGCACCCGGCCTCTAGGAGAGCTGGCTTCGTTATGGCAGCTCCCCACCCTTCTCGGTCCTTGGGAATGTCCGCAAACTGGCCACCGTGCGCCGCTGTCGGTGCGGCCAAAATGCGGCTCCAGACGGCTAGGTGTGTTTGCTACCTAATGCCGCCGGGGCTTCGGTTTCTTGACACGCGCGGCGCTTGCCATCATAAGCGCCGGCTTCCGCCTCGGACCCTGGTTCGGGGTGGGCTCTGTCCGAGAACCGCGGGCCTTGAAGGCTTAATCGGCGACGCCGCGGGGAGACAAGAGGTAGCGACAGCCTGAGGGCGAGCGCCGATGCGGCGCCGCGCGGCTTTCCGCCCTTTGCTCCCGGATAGAGACGCAAGTTTTTCAGCGGCCCCGGCCGCGTGATCGTCTTAGTTCGGAGAGCGGCATGGACCGTGGTCAGAAAGCCCAATCGATCGAGACCCTGAAGGGCGTCTTCGACGGCGCCGGCGCGGTCGTGGTCACTCACTACATGGGCCTGAGCGTGGCCGAGCTGAACGACCTGCGCGGCCGCCTCCGCAAGGAAGGCGCGACGTTCAAGGTGGTGAAGAACCGCCTGGCCCAGAAGGCCATGAACGGCGCCGCCCAGAGCGCTCACGACCTCTTCAAGGGCCCCGTCGGCATCGCCTATGCACCGGATCCGGTGTCGGCGGCCAAGGTCTCGGTCCAGTACGCCAAGGACAACGACAAGTTCACCGTCGTCGGCGCGATCATGGGCGAGCAGGTGCTGGACGCCAAGGGCGTCGACGCGCTGGCCAAGCTGCCGTCGCTCGACCAACTGCGCGCCACCCTGATCGGCCTGATCCAGGCCCCCGCGACCCGTATCGCCACCGTCATCCAGGCGCCCGCCGCCCAACTGGCCCGTGTCTTCGCCGCCTATGCGGACAAGGACGCGGCCTAACTCAATCGTTTCGAACCCAAGCCTCTCGCCTCAAGGAACCAGACCCATGGCAAATCTCGAAAAGATCGTCGAAGAGCTCTCTTCGCTCACCGTGCTTGAAGCCGCCGAGCTCTCCAAGCTGCTCGAAGAAAAGTGGGGCGTCTCCGCCGCCGCGCCGGTGGCCATGGCCGCGGCGGGCGGTGGCGGTGGTGGCGCGCCCCCGCCCCCGCCGGAAGAAGAGCAGACCGAATTCACCGTCGTCCTGACCGGCGGCGGCGACAAGAAGATCAACGTGATCAAGGAAGTCCGCTCGGTCCGTCCGGACCTGGGCCTGAAGGAAGCCAAGGACCTGGTCGAAGGCGCGCCGCAGAACGTGAAGGAGAACATCTCCAAGCAGGAAGCCGCCGACATCAAGGCCAAGCTCGAAGCCGCCGGCGCCTCCGTCACGGTGAAATAATCCGGCAAGCCCGCTCCGGCGGGCGACCCGTTCAGAACCAGCAAAGGCCCGGACAGCGATGTCCGGGCCTTTGTCATGTCCGATCACAAGCCGGAGAGTTATCGGAAATCAACCACCAATCCGTCTCGTCAAGCTGGTCACATTGTATCAAGCTTGAGAGAAGAGACGCGCTTCCCGCGCGCCGCCGCGCCTCCTTGCCGGCGTGGAAGGGAGACACTCACATGCAGCTTCGACTGACAGGGTTCGCGGCCCTCGCCGCGACCGCGGTGCTGGCCGCCGGGACGGGCGCGTTGGCTCAGATCAACCCGCGCCTGGAAGCCGCGCGCCAACCGGCCGTGACGGCCGCGGTCGCCAGCCCGCAAGTCACCGCGCAGAACCGACTGGTGCCGTTCGAGGAGTTCCAGGCCAGCATCCCGACCGAGCAGGCGGCAAAATACCTCGCCCGGCCCGACCTGCGGGTCCGCGTCGCCAGCGACTTCGAGGCGATGCGCCAGCACCTGCAAAGCCTCTACGCGCCGCTGAAGGTGACCCACAGCTTCGCGCTGGAGACCGACATCTACGACTGCATCCCCTTGATGCAGCAGCCGTCGGTGCGCCTGATGGGCATTACCCGCATCGCCGACGTCCCGCCGCCGCTGCCGCAGCCGGCGGCCGGCCCGGCGGTGGCGCACCTGAGCGCCGACGAGATGCGGCTGCACGCCGTCGCCCAGCCTCAGGCGCTCGCCCAGCTGCCGACCGCCGGGGCCGCCGTCCAGGTCGGCGCCGCCTCGGCCGTCGACCGGTTCGGCAATTCCACCCGCTGCGAGGCGGGCTCCATTCCGATGCGCCGCGTGACGCTGGAGGAGATGAGCCGCTTCCACACCCTGCAGGACTTCTTCAACAAGGGCGCGAGCGAACTCGCGCCGACCGGGCCGGGCGCCAACATCCCGCCCTGCGGCGGCGCCTCGTGCCTGCACAAGTATTCCGTCTTCCATCAGGCAGTGAGCAACTGGGGCGGCAACTCGACGATCAACGTCTGGAGCCCGAGCGTCGACACCTCCAAGGACGAGGCCTTCTCGCTGACCCAGCAATGGTACGTCGGCGGCTCTGGCGCCTCGCTGCCGGGCCTGCAGACGGTGGAGATCGGCTGGCAGAACTATCCGCAGAAGTACGGCGACCAGCGCTCGCGGCTGTTCATCTACCACACCGCCGACGGCTACAATCACACCGGCTGCTACAACCTCGACTGCAGCGACTTCGTGCAGACCGACAACAGCGTCTACATCGGCGGCGGCTTCACCAACTACAGCACCGCGGGCGGCGGCCAGTGGGAAATGGCCATCCAGGTGCAGTTCTATAAGGGCAACTGGTGGCTGTTCTACGGCGGCAAGCCGTTCGGCTACTATCCGGGCTCGCTCTTCCACGGCGGGGCGCTGACCCACGCGGCCACCGATGTCGAGTATGGCACCGAGACCACCGGCAGCAGCATCTGGCCGCCGGCCGGCAGCGGCGGACAGCCCGCGCTGGGCTGGAGCCGGGCCGCCTATCAGAAGAACCTGTTCTACATTTCGACATCCGGCGGCGGGGTCTGGGAGAACCTGAGCACCCTGGCCCTTGCGCCCTGCTACGCCCTCAATGGCCCCTCATCCGGCGGCGGCTCGGGCTGGCAGGTCTATTTCTACGACGGCGGCGCCGGAGGTAAGAGCTGCTGACGATGGGTTAGGCGTTGATCCGCGGCGCGGGTCCTGGCTTCTGCCCTGGCCATGGACCTACGCCCCGCCACGCCCGACGAACTGTCCGCCGTCGCCGCCCTGATCAACAGCGCCTATCGCGGCGAGGGCTCGCGAGCCGGCTGGACCACGGAAGCCGACTACATCGGCGGCCAGCGCACCGACGCGGCGATACTGGCGGCCGACCTGGCGGCCAATCCCAGGGCGACGCTGCGGGTGATGCGCGACGCCCCGGGCGAGGCGCTGCTGGGGTGCGTCTGGCTGGAGCCGGCCGAGCCCGGGGTCTGGTACCTGGGCCTGCTCACCGTGCGCCCCGACCTGCAGGCCCGCCAGCTCGGCCGCACCCTGCTGGCGGCCGCCGAGGCGTTCGCGGCCGGGCAGGGCGCCGAGCGCATGCGGATGACGGTAGTCAACATCCGCGACACCCTGATCGCCTGGTACGAGCGCCGCGGCTACGCCCTGACCGGCGAGCGCCGCCCTTTCCCCTACGACCAGCTCGTGTTCGGCGCGCCGCAGCGGCCGGATCTGGAGTTCGTTGTGATGGAGAAGACGCTGCCCGCTCAGGCGGCGACGGAAACGATCGTCCCCTGCTCATAGGGTTGCGCGGCGCTGGGACCCGGCGACGCGGTGGCCGCACCCGGGGCAGGGGAGGGTGCAGCGGCGGACGAGGCCCCGGACGGGTCGGTCGGCGCCGGGTGCTTCGCCTTGGCGGCCTGCGCCGCGGCCGCCTTCTTCAACAAGGTCAGGGCGACATCGGCTGTCGTGCCGGTCGGCGTCGTCGCTAGGGTCTTTACAGCTGCGGCCGCGCCGTCGTCGGACGCGGCGCCCGCGCCGGCCGGCGCGGTGGACTTGAGATCGCGCGCCGCCGCCGCCTGGCCCTGGGCTTGCTGCGCCAGATAGGTCTTGAAGTCGGCCAGCGAGGCGAACTGGGATGCGCCGCCGGCCCAGACGAGCAGCTGCTGGTCGGGCGACAGCTGGCTGAAACGGGCGGCCTCCGTCTTGGTGGGATCGAAGGGCAGGCCCGATCGCGCGGTCTCGATGCCGGCGCCATTGAACAGCGTCGCGGCGCTGACCGCCTGCTTGAAGAAGGTCGACCCCTCGATCTCGCTTTCGACGGCCTTCTGCTGGTCGGGCGTGCTCTCGGTGAACCATTCGTCCATCGAAGGGTCGGTCCCGTCGCCGCCGGACTCGAAGCGCAGCTGATAGAGATCCGCGAACGCCGTGGCCTTGTCGGCGTCCGAGGCGCCAGACGTGTCCTCGAGCGTGGCGGCCAGCTGCTGGACCTGCGCCACGATGCCGCCGGGCGCCGCGGCGCCGCTGGTCGTCGCCGGGCCGGCCGGGGAGGCCAGCGCTGCGATGGCGGCGTCGGAGAGGGTCACGGTGACGGAAGGCTGATCGGGGGAGGGCGGTGCGCCCACTGGCGCCGGCGAAGTCGAAACGGGCGCGGCCGCCACGATCGGAGGCGCGGCCACAGCAGGGCCGGCGATCTGCATCGAGAGCCCTTTCTAGGCGTCGCGTCGTTTCGAACCTGCAACCCAGCCCATTAAGCGGCGCTTAAGCGGGGCCGAGACTGGCGCCTTGTCAGGCCCGCGGAACGGGTGTTCAGTCTGGGCTGCAAATTCTGGCCAGCGTCGCGCGGATTACCCCTTTTCATATCCGCGGCGAGCGCCTAGATACGCGTTTCTCTCAAACCCGAGACGGTGATTCCGTTCGTGCGCGCCCTCGCTGACCAGCCGGGCGCGCGACTGACATTCGCTCCGAGGCGTTGGTCATAGCCCTCCGACCAGCGCGAAGGGGCATCCGGAGCTTTCCCGGCTCCGGCAATTCCCGCGTCCCGCGGACGGCAAGGCCAATTTCGGGCCGGCCATCCGATCAGAGGGCGGACGCAGGCGGATGAAAATGATCAGCGCGCGCGGGGTCCCCTTGCGCGTGCTCCAAGGGAGCCATGATGGCGCAAACGTTCACGAGCAAGAAGCGGATCCGTAAGTCTTTCGGCCGCATCCCCGAAGCCGTGCAGATGCCGAACCTGATCGAGGTTCAGCGATCCTCCTACGAACAGTTCCTGCAGCGTGAGGTGCGGCCGCATGAGCGCCGCATCGAGGGCATCGAGGCGGTGTTCCGCTCGGTGTTCCCGATCAAGGACTTCAACGAGCGCGCCACGCTCGAATACGTGTCCTACGAGTTCGAGGACCCGAAATACGACGTCGAGGAATGCATCCAGCGCGACATGACCTACGCCGCGCCGCTGAAGGTGAAGCTGCGCCTGATCGTCTTCGAAACCGACGAGGAAACCGGCGCCCGCTCGGTCAAGGATATCAAGGAGCAGGACGTCTACATGGGCGACATCCCGCTCATGACCGACAAGGGCACCTTCATCGTCAACGGCACCGAGCGCGTGATCGTCTCGCAGATGCACCGCTCGCCGGGCGTCTTCTTCGACCACGACAAGGGCAAGACCCACTCGTCGGGCAAGCTGCTGTTCGCCGCGCGGATCATTCCTTACCGCGGCTCCTGGCTCGACTTCGAGTTCGACGCCAAGGACATCGTCTACGTGCGCATCGACCGGCGCCGCAAGCTGCCGGCGACGACCTTCCTCTATGGCCTCGGCATGGACGGTGAGGAGATCCTCACCACGTTCTACGATGTCGTGCCGTTCGAGAAGCGCCCCGGCGGCTGGGCCACGCCCTACAAGCCCGAGCGCTGGCGCGGCGTGAAGCCGGAATTCCCGCTGATCGACGCCGACACCGGCGAGGAAGTGGCGCCGGCCGGCACCAAGATCAGCGCCCGCCAGGCCAAGCGCCTGCAGGACACCGGCCTGAAGACTCTGCTGCTGTCGCCGGAAGCCCTGGTTGGCCGCTACCTGGCGCGTGACGAGGTCAATGTCGAAACCGGCGAGATCTACGCCGAGGCCGGCGACGAACTCGACGCCACCTCGATCGCCACCCTGGAAGACCTGGGCTTCACCACCATCGACGTCCTCGACATCGATGGCGTGACCGTGGGTCCGTACGTGCGCAACACCCTGCGGGTCGACAAGAACGCCGTCCGTGAAGACGCGCTGTTCGACATCTACCGCGTCATGCGTCCGGGCGAGCCGCCGACGGTGGAAGCCGCCGAGGCCATGTTCAAGAGCCTGTTCTTCGACCAGGAGCGCTACGACCTCTCGAGCGTCGGCCGCGTGAAGATGAACATGCGCCTGGAACTCGACACCTCGGATGAGGAGCGGGTGATCCGCAAGCAGGACGTGATCGAAGTTCTGCGCGTGCTGGTCGGCCTGCGCGATGGCCGCGGCGAGATCGACGACATCGACAACCTCGGCAACCGCCGGGTGCGCTCGGTCGGCGAGCTCTTGGAAAACCAGTACCGCGTCGGCCTGCTGCGCATGGAGCGGGCGATCAAGGAGCGCATGTCCAGCGTCGATATCGACACGGTCATGCCGCACGACCTGATCAACGCCAAGCCGGCCGCGGCGGCGGTGCGGGAGTTCTTCGGCTCCTCGCAGCTCTCGCAGTTCATGGACCAGACCAATCCCCTCTCGGAAATCACCCACAAGCGCCGCCTCTCGGCGCTGGGCCCGGGCGGTCTGACCCGCGAGCGCGCCGGCTTCGAAGTGCGCGACGTGCACCCGACCCACTATGGCCGCATCTGCCCGATCGAGACGCCGGAAGGCCCGAACATCGGCCTGATCAACTCGCTCGCCACCCACGCGGTGGTGAACAAGTACGGCTTCATCGAGAGCCCGTATCGGCGCGTGAAGGACGGCCGGATCACCGAGGAGGTGATCTACATGTCGGCCATGGAAGAGGCGAAGCACATCATCGCCCAGGCCAACATCGCCCTGAAGGACGGTGAGATCGTCGAGGACCTGGTCCCCGGCCGGATCAACGGCGAGCCGACCCTGCTCCCCAAGGACCAGGTCGACCTGATGGACGTGTCGCCGAAGCAGGTGGTCTCGGTCGCCGCGGCGCTGATCCCGTTCCTCGAGAACGATGACGCCAACCGCGCCCTCATGGGCTCCAACATGCAGCGCCAGGCGGTGCCGTTGATCCAGACCGACGCCCCGCTGGTGGGCACCGGCATGGAAGCGGTGGTCGCCCGAGACTCAGGCGCCGTGGTGGCCGCGCGCCGGCCCGGGATCGTCGAGCAGATCGACGGCACCCGGATCGTCATCCGCGCCACCGAAGAGACCGACCCGAGCAAGCCGGGCGTCGACATCTACCGGCTGCTGAAGTTCCAGCGCTCGAACCAGAACACCTGCATCAACCAGCGTCCGCTGGTGCGGGTGGGCGACAAGCTCAACGCCGGCGACATCATCGCCGACGGTCCCTCGACCGACCTCGGCGAACTGGCCCTGGGCCGCAACGTGCTCGTCGCGTTCATGCCGTGGAATGGCTACAACTTCGAAGACTCGATCCTGATCTCCGAGCGCATCGTGCGCGATGACGTCTTCACCTCGATCCACATCGAGGAGTTCGAAGTCATGGCCCGCGA
>DATAVF010000219.1:0-16410 GCA_036267835.1 Caulobacteraceae bacterium
GTCATGGTGACGAGCGCGCCCTTGGAGGCTGCATAGGGCACCGACGAGCCGATGCCGGTGACGCCGGCGATCGAGGCGGTGTTGACCACCGCGCCCGGCTGCGGCGCGGCCTCCAGGCCCGCGCGGCAGGCGCGGATCATCTGGAAGGCGCCGATGACGTTGACCGCGTAGATGCGGGCGAAGTTCTCGGCCGACACGGCGTCCAGGTCGCCGTGCGCGGCGAAGGTGGTCTGGCCGGCGTTGTTGAAGAGCGCATCAATGCGCCCGAACGGCTCGGCGGCGGCGGCGGCGGCGATGGCCCGGCAGTCGGCGTCATCCGACACGTCGCCCTTGACCAGCACGGCCTTGGCGCCGTGCGCCTCGACGCGGCGCCCGGTTTCCTCCGCTTCGGCCTGGTTGGAGGCGTAGTTGATCACCACGACCGCCGCGCCCTTCTCGGCCGCCTGCTCGGCGATCGCCCGCCCAAGCCCGCTGGACGCGCCGGTCACCACCACCACGAAGTCTTCGTATTCCTTGCGCGCCACGCCAGCGTCCTCCGCTCGTCTCTCGTTGGGCCGCTTGATAGCCAGCCGGCGGAAGTTTGTCGCCCGCCGCATGGTCGTCTAAACGGCCGCCATGGAAGAGACCTCGCTCACCCAACTCGGCCAGCATGTCGCCGCTCCCGCCAGCCCGGACGAGGCGGTGCTGGAACGGGTGCCCAACCCGCAAGCCGGCGCGCTCTACCTCGTGCGCTTCACGGCGCCAGAGTTCACCTCGCTCTGCCCGGTCACCGGCCAGCCCGACTTCGCCCGCCTGGTCATCGATTACGCGCCGAAGGACTGGCTGATCGAATCCAAGTCGCTGAAGCTCTACCTCGGTTCGTTCCGCAACCACGGCGCCTTCCACGAGGACTGCACCCTGGCGGTGGGCCGCAAGATCGTCGAAGTCGCCGACCCAGCGTGGCTGCGCATCGGCGGCTACTGGTACCCCCGGGGCGGCATCCCGATCGACGTGTTCTGGCAGACCGGCCCCGCGCCGGACGGCCTCTGGCTGCCCGACCAGGGCGTCGATCCCTACCGCGGCCGCTAGAGAATTTGAGCGCCGGCGCCCCTGTTATCCACAGCCCATCGGCGCCAAAACGCCGCCATCCAGAAACGGCCTGATTAGGGAGATTTGATCGTGAAATATGTTCGCATGGGCTCGACCGGCACGCAGGTGTCGCGGATCTGCCTCGGGTGCATGAGCTTCGGCGGCATGGCCGACTGGACGCTCAACGAGGACACCAGCCTGCCGATCGTGCAGAAGGCCTGGGAAGCCGGGATCAATTTCTTCGACACCGCCGATATCTATTCGCGCGGCCAGAGCGAGGAAATCCTCGGGCGGGCGCTGAAGACGCTGGGCGCGCGCCGCGACGAGACGGTGATCGCGACCAAGGTGTTCAACCCGATGGGGCGCGGGCCCAACCGCGGCGGCCTCTCGCGCAAGCACATCACCCAGTCGATCGACGCCAGCCTGAAGCGCCTGGGGGTCGACTATGTCGACCTCTACCAGATCCACCGCTTCGACTATGACACCCCGATCGAGGAGACCATCGAGGCGCTCGACGATGTGGTGAAGGCGGGCAAGGCGCTCTACCTCGGCGCCTCGTCGATGTTCGCCTACCAGTTCTCCAAGTACCTGCACCGCGCCGACGAGATGGGCCGCTCGCGCTTCGCCATGATGCAGAACCACTACAACCTCGCCTACCGCGAGGAAGAGCGGGAGATGAACCCGCTGTGTCTGGAAGAGGGCGTCGGCCTGATCCCGTGGAGCCCGCTGGCCGGCGGCTTCCTGGCCGGCAATCGCGACGCCGGCACGGTGCGCTCGCAGTCGAACATGGGTGGCGGCCGCTATCGCCGGCCCGAGGACCAGGCGGTGCTGGACGCGCTGCGCAAGCTGGCGGCGGCCCGAGGCGAGGCGCCGGCCCAGGTGGCGATCGCCTGGATGCTGTCCAAGCCGGCGGTGACCGCGCCGATCATCGGCGTCACCAAGCTGCACCACATGGACGACCCGCTGAAGGCGGTCGACAACCCGCTCAGCGACGAGGAGATCGCCCTGCTGGAAGCGCCCTACGCGGCGCAGGCGGTCGTGGGTCCGGTCGGGCCGAACGACATGGCGGCCCGCGAGATCCGTCTCGCGGCGTTGCGACCGCAAGCGGCCTGATACACACGGCCGGGCCGGGGCGGCGTCCATGTCGCTCCGGCCGACGGCGTCGTGTTAGAGGCCTGAAGCCGTCTTCGGGGACGGGCTGGAGGATCTGCCCATGCGCGCCGCCTTGTTCTGCCTCACCGCCGGTCTGACGTTGATCGCCGGCTGCTCGAGAGCCCCTGCGCCGCTTGCGGGAAACGCTGCCGCCAGCAACGCGCCGACGGTCGCGGCAACCACGGCCGCGCAGGCGAACAGCCCACCGACGGCGCAGGCGAACACCGCGCTGGCGGCCGCTGCGCCGCCGCCGTCTGGCGCGGCCGTCTCAGGTGTCTTCAGCGCGGACGGCCAGCAGGCGGCTCTGACGCAGGTCATCGCCTACCCGGACGAGCCTTACGACGGCAAGCCGGTCACGGCTCTGGTCTTCACCACCAAGGACCAGGCCGGAGACCCCAAGGCCGAGGAGGATGCTCTGTTCGGGAACTTCGGCAACGCGATCGTGGCCAAGATCGAGGCCGACGGCACGGTGGTCTCTGTCGATGTGGTGCATTCGGCCCTGCAAACCCCGGGCGGCGCCGCCGCCTCATTGAGCGGCGTGCTGACGCTCAAGGGCTTCAGCGAGAGCGGCGGCCAGATCTCGGGCGACCTCACCACCGGCGGCCCGACCGATCTCTTCGATCACAAGCTGAATATCGACCTGACCTTCCACGTCCCCGTCCCTTCAAAATAAAGCGTCCCGGGGCGGCGGTTCAGCCGTCCCACTCGCTGGCGACCACCGCCATGTCCGGCCTCACCCGCTCCAGCGGCGCTTCGGCGCTCGTGCCGAGGTGCACGTAGCCCGCGACGCGCTCGCTGTCGCCGAGGCCCAGCAGCGCGCCGGCGTCGGCGTCATAGGCGTACCAGTCGGTGATCCAGTTGGCGCCGTAGCCCATCGCCTGGGCCGCCACGATCAGCGTCATGCAGACCGCGCCGGCCGAGAGGCGCTGCTCCCACTCGGGGATGTCGCCCGGTGTCAGGCGCGAGACCACCGCGACGGTCAGCGGCGGCGCCTTGATCTTGCCGAGCTTGGCGGTCAGCCGCTCGGCGTCCGGGCGCGTGGCGGCGATCGCTTCCAGGCCGGCGATGAAGCGCGCCTTGGCCGCGCCGCGCAGGATGACGAAGCGCCAGGGCGAGAGCTTGCCATGGTCGGGCACGCGCGCCGCCAGCCGCAGCAGGGTGGCCAGCTCGGCGTCGCTGGGCGCCGGCTCGCGCAGCGCCATGGCCGAGGCCGAGCGCCGACGCGCCAGGAAGGCCAGGGTCTGCGGCGACGCCTGGATAGGCGCCGCCTCGCCGAACTCGGGCGGGTTCGGAACTGAGTGGGTCAAAGGCGATTTTTCCATAAGGACTTGCGCAAGCAAGGCCGAGGTAGAACGTGCGAGGCGGCCCGGCAATGCAGCGGGGCTGGCATTTTGATTAGAAACTCTGACTGGCGCGCGCGGCGGCGCGTCGCCATATCGCCGGTACGATGGCAAGCTGGCGCGTAAAGTCCGGCGCCGGAAGGGAAGGAACGGGCGCATGGTCCAACGCCTCGAGGTCATCGACTCCGACACGGCGCCTCCGGTCTGGGCGGCGTTGCGTAACGAAGCCGAGCACATGGCCATGCACGAGCCGGCGCTGGCGTCGCTGCTGAACGCGGTGATCATCCGCCACGGCGACCTGGGCCGCGCCCTCTCGTATCAGCTGGCTCGCAAGCTCGGCGACCAGGAGCTGCGGGCGATGAGCCTGCGCGAAACCTGCGAAGAAGCTTACGCCACCGAGCCGTCGATCATGGCGGCGGCCGAAGCCGACCTGCGCGCCGTGTTCGAGCGCGACCCAGCCTGCAAGGGCTACGTGCAGCCGTTCCTGTTCTTCAAGGGTTTCCTCGCCCTGCAGACCCACCGCGTGGCCCACTGGCTGTGGGGCCGCGGGCGCGAGGCGATGGCCTTCTACCTGCAGAGCCGCTCGTCGGAACTGTTCCAGGTCGACATCAATCCGGCGGTGAAGATCGGCAAGGGCGCCTTCTTCGACCACGGCACCGGCATCGTCATCGGCGAGACCGCGGTGATCGGCGAGGATGTCTCGATGCTGCAGGGCGTCACCCTGGGCGGCACCAGCTCCGAACGCGTGGATCGCCACCCGAAGATCGGCCGCGGCGTCCTCCTGGGCGCCGGCGCCAAGGTGATCGGCAACATCACCATCGGCGACTACGCCAAGGTGGCGGCCGGCGCCGTGGTGCTGATCCCGGTGCCGCCCGGCTGCACGGCCGTTGGCGTACCGGCGCGGCTGATCAACTGCCCGACCTGCCCCGAGCCGTCGAAGAGCATGGATCAGTCCCTGCCGGATTCGGCCTACGACTACGTCATCTGACGCTTGCGGTAGCGACGAAGGTCGCTAGTTTCGCGCTCCATCAGTTCGGAGCGCCCCCGTGGACCAGAAAGACATCGACCGGATACAGGCGCACCTGAAGCGCACCTTCGGCAATCCGCACATCCAGCTGCGGCCCCGCGAACGCCAGAAGGACTCCGCGGAAGTGGAGCTGAAGGGCGAATTCATCGGCGTCGTCTACGACGACGAGGACGAAGACGGCTCGTTCATGTTCGAAATGGCCATCCTCGCGGAGGACCTGGACGCTTAAGGTCGCCTTGCCGCGAGCCCCAAGTTCTTGCAGGCCAGCCCAATTCTGACTACTTTGACCAACTCTGGTTCAAAGGAGCGGCGCTGTGGCTGATGGAGCGTGGAGCCTCGCCGAGGCGAAGGCCAAGTTCAGCGAGCTCGTAGAAAAAGCCCGCTCCGAAGGTCCGCAGCACGTGACCCGCAACGGCAAGGAAGCCGTGGTGATCGTGTCGGCGGAGGACTGGGCCGCGCGCGACGAGCCGTCGGAGAGCCTCTACGACTTCCTGGCGCGCTCGCCGCTACGAGGGACCGACATCGAGATCGAGCGTATCCGCGGCCGGCCGCGGGACCTCGACTTTTGAGCTATTTGATCGACACGAACGTGCTCTCGGAACTCGCGCGGAACGAGCCGAGCGAGGCCGTGGCGGCGTGGATGAAGCGTCAGGACCTTGGCGCGATCTACCTCAGCGTGATCACTCTGGCGGAGATCACCCGCGGCCTGACGGTCGCCCGTGACCCGGTCAGGCGCAGGCGGCTGGAGGCGTGGCTGGCGGATGTAAAGGCGGCGTTCGCCCGCAGGATTCTGCCGGTGGACGCGCCGACGGCCGAGCTTGGCGGGCAAATTGAGGGCCGTTGCCAGTTGGCTGGGCGACCGGCCGAGCCCTTTGACACGCTGATCGCAGCGACGGCCCAGGCGCATGGCCTCACGCTGGTCACCCGCAACGTCAAGGATTTCGAGGTGTGGGGCGGGCCGGTGTTCAATCCCTGGGACCAGGACTAGGCCGATCAGCGCCGCCGCGGATCAGCCGGCAGGCGACGGCCCGCAGGCTCGCGGCGGGTTTCGGAGCGATATCAACGGGCTGCGAGCGCTCGCCGTCGCGCTGGTGATCGCCTTCCACCTGGCGCGGCCCTGGGCGCCGGGCGGCTTCGTCGGGGTGGACGTGTTCTTCGTCATCTCCGGCTACCTGATGACCGGCATCATCGTCGGGCGGCTGCGGCAAGGGCGATTTCGCCTGCGCGACTTCTACGTCGCGCGCCTGCGCCGCATCTGGCCGGCGCTGGCGGTGCTGTGCGGCGGGCTCTGCGCCGTCGGCGCGGTGGCGCTCGATCCCTGGACGCTGGAGCGGCTGGCGGCGGACGTGCCCGCCACGCTGGTCTTCCTCTCCAACTTCAGCTTCGGCGCCCGCAACGGCTACTTCGCCGCGAACCAGGCGACCAACTGGCTGCTGCACACCTGGTCGCTTGGCGTCGAGTGGCAGTTCTACCTCGCCTATCCGCTGCTGTTGCTCGTCCTGTTTCGCATCGCGGCCCTGAGGCGGCGGCTCTGGCTGGTGATCACCGGCCTTGCCGCCATCTCCCTCGTCGCCTGCCTCGTCCTCTCGGCTTTTTCCTGGACCTGGTCCTATTGGTTGCTGCCGACCCGCGCCTGGGAGCTGCTGGCCGGGGCGCTTTGCGTCGCCCTGGAGGGCCGGCTGCGGCTGTCGCCGCTCGGCCGCGGCCTCGGGCACGCCGCCGGCCTGGCGGCGATCGCGCTCGGCGCGGTGCTGGCGCTGCCGGGCGCCGACTGGCCGTCCGCGACGGCGCTGCTGCCGGTGGGCGGCGCGGCCCTGGTCATCGTCAGCGCCGCGCCACGCAGCTACTGGGCCGAGACCGCGGTGGTGAGCGCCATCGGCCGGGCTTCGTATTCGATCTACCTCTGGCACTGGCCCGTCGTCGTCGCGCTGCGCTACGCCGGCATCCAGCTCACCCCCCTGGTCGCGGCCGGTGCGATCGTGGCGATGCTCGTGCTCGGCTTCGGCTCCTACTGGCTGATCGAGCGCAAGGCGACCGAGTGGGTCTTCGCGCCGCGCCGCGGGAGATGGCGCATCGGGATCGCGGCGGGCCTGGGCGTCTTCGCCCTCGCCGTGGCGGCCTGGCTGAGCGGCGGGTTCGAAGCCCCGCGCACCGCCGGCCTGCCGGCGCCGGTGCGCGCCGCCCTGGCCGACGACCGGCGCGCCGCCACCGATTGGCGGTTCCCCGACGTGTGCGGGCGGCTGGTGCGGCGCCCGCTGAAGGTCTGCCAGATCGGCGATCCGGCGGCCCGGCAGGTGCTGGTGTTCGGCGACTCGCACGCTCAGCAGCTGGCCCCGCGCTACGCGCATCTCTTCGACGCAGAGCCGGGCAGGGGCGTCACCTTCCTGACCGAGCCGGGCTGCGCGCCGATTCCCGGCGTGGGGCGCAGGCGCACTGGCGGCGCCTGCGGGCGCTGGTCGGACGCCGCGTTTCGCTGGGCCGAGGGCGCCGGGTTCCAGCGCGTGGTGCTGATCTCCAACTGGCAGACCTACTTCGCCGCGGCCCCTGGCCAGCCAGCCGGCGAAGGGTGCCTGGCGGATGCGCGGGACTGCGCCCCCCGCGCGGCCGGCATGGCCGCATCGGCGTTCGCCCAGGTCGCCTTCGACCACCTGATCGCCGAGATCGGCCGGTTGCAGGCGCGTGGCGCGCAGGTCGTGCTCGTCGGCCAGGCGCCGCACGGGGGCGACGCCGGCGCGCCGCAGGGCCTCTATCAAAGCAGCTTCTGGGGCCAGGCGGTGTCGACCCCCGCGATCCCGCGCCGCGATCTGCAGAGCGAAGCCGCCCTGGTCCAGGGTCAGCTGGCGCGCGCCAGCCGCTTGACCGGCGCGCCCCTGATCGATCCGCTGGGCGCGCTCTGTCCGGATGGCCCTTGCCCCGCGACCGAGGCCGGCCGCGGGCTCTATCTCAACCCGGGCCACTTCCGCGCCTCGGCGGTCAGCCTGCCGATGTTCGCCTTCCTCGACCCGTGGCTGGCGCCGGCCGAGCCGATCGCCCCGAAGTAGCGCCCCCGCGTCCCGGTCATGGCGCGCCGCCCCTTGACCAGGGCCGCGAACGGCTCCTCCGTGGGCGAAAAGGGCGGGGGTCGCGATGCTTCGAAAACTGGGCTGGCTGGCGGCGCTCGCGTGCCTCGCGGCGGCCCCCGCCTTCGCGCAAGCCTCGACTGGCGACATGGCGCGCTGGCAGGCGACCGCCGCGCAGGTGACCATCACCCGCGACGACTGGGGCATCGCCCACGTGCACGGCCACACGGATGCGCAGGCCGTGTTCGGCATGATCTACGCCCAGGCCGAGGATGACTTCGGCCGCATCGAACTCAACTACCTGACCGCCCTCGGACGGCTCAGCGAGGTCAAGGGCGAGGCCACCCTGATGCAGGACCTGCGCGCCCGGCTCTATGTCGACCCGGCCGACCTGCAGGCCAGGTACCAGCAGAGCCCGCCGGCGCTGCGCGCCCTGATGGACGCCTGGGCCGACGGACTGAACTACTTCCTCACCACCCATCCGAAGGTGCAGCCCGGCGCCCTGACCCACTTCGAGCCCTGGATGGCGCTCAGCTTCACCGAGGGCAGCATCGGCGGCGACATCGAACACATCTCGCTAGCCGACCTCGCGGCCTTCTACCACGAGCCCAGCGGCGAGCTGGCCGCCGCCGACCAGGCCGCGCGCCTGGCCGAGCCCACCGGCTCCAACGGCGTCGCCATCGCGCCCGCCAACACCCGGGGCCATCACGCCCTGCTGCTGATCAATCCGCACACGTCGTACTACTTCCGCTCCGAGCTGCAGATGAGCAGCGACGAGGGGCTGAACGCCTACGGCGCGGCGACCTGGGGCCAGTTCTTCATTTACCAGGGCTTCAACGACCGGCTGGGCTGGATGCACACCACCAGCCAGGCCGATACGGTCGACCAGTTCCTCGAGACCATCGTCCACAAGGACGACGGGCTCTTCTATCGCTACGGGCAGGACCTGCGCCCGGTCGCCGTGTCTGAGGTGACGATCGATTACATGCTGCCGGGCGGCTTCATGGCCTCCAAGACCTTCCGCGTCTACAAGACCCACCACGGCCCGATCGTGGCCCGCGCAGCCGATGGCCACTGGGTGGCCGAGGCGCTGATGTTCAACCCGATCCCGGCGCTGCAGCAGTCGTTCGGCCTGACCAAGGCGAAGAGCTGGGCCGACTTCATGCAGGTGATGGAGCTGAAGGCCAATACCTCCAACAACACCGTCTACGCCGACGCCGACGGCAACATCGCCTACCTCAACCCGCAGTTCACCCCGCGCCGCGACCCGCGCTTCGACTACACCCAACCCGTCGATGGCTCGGACCCGGCCGACGACTGGCAGGGCTTGCACGCGCTGAACGACCTGCCGCACGTGTTCAACCCGGCGACCGGCTGGATCGCCAACACCAACAACTGGCCATACTCGGTGGCCGGCGCCGCCAGCCCGCGCGAGGCCGACTTCCCGCGCTATATGTCGGGCGCCGGCGAGAACGTGCGGGGGCTGCATGCCCAGGCGCTGCTCGGGGGCAGGCGTGACTTCACGCTGGAAGGCCTGCGCGATGCGGCGTTCGACGCCCAGCTGCCGGGCTTCGACATCCTGATCCCCAAGCTGCTCGCCGCTTACGACGCCGCCGACCCGACGGACCCGCTGAAGGCTCAGCTAGCCGACCAGGTCGCGGTGCTGCGCAGCTGGAACCGGCGTTGGGCGACGGCCTCGGTCGGAACGACGCTGGCGGTCACCTGGGGCGAGGCGCTGTGGCGCGCGGTGGGCAAGACCCCGACGGGCGGGGCGGTGCGCGACTATGACTATGTGACCGCCACCGCGACGCCGGCCCAGATGGTGCAGGCGCTCGCCGACGCCTCGGCCCGTCTGACGGCCGACTTCGGCACATGGAAGACGCCGTGGGGGCAGATCAATCGCTTCCAGCGCCTCAACGACGACATCGTCCAGCTGCCGTCCGACACCGCGCCCAGCACCCCGGTGGGCTTCACCTCGTCGCAGTGGGGCTCGCTCGCGGCGATCAGCGGTCCGCAGTTCCCGGGCGTGAAGAAGCGCTATGGCGCCAGCGGCAACAGCTTCGTCGCGGTGGTGGAATTCGGCCCGCGCATCCGCGCCCTGGCCGTCACCGCCGGCGGCGAGAGCGGCAATCCCGCCTCACCCCACTTCGCCGACCAGATCCCGCGCTTCACCACGGGCAACCTCCGCGAGGTCTACTTCTACCCGGACCAGCTCACCGGGCACACCGAACGGACGTATCACCCCGGCCCCTAGGGCGTCGGCCCCGCCCGCGTCCCCTGCATCGTCGCCTGGAAGCCGCCGCCGGGCTTTTCGACCGCGATCATCATGAAGTGCAGGCTGGTCGGCGCGGACGCCGCGGTGATGGTGTAGGCGAGGGTGTGGACCTGGCCGTAGGGGCTGGGGGTGTGGGTGTCCGTGTCGGTCGACATGGTCAGACCTGGGCGCATGCCGTCCTTCACCAGCGTGGTGAAGCTCTCCTCGACCTTGGCCGGGTCGGCGGCGCGGGCGTAGACGGCGCAGGCCTGGGTGGAGGCGCGGGTCGCCAGCACGAAGTCGCCGATCGGCGTCGAAATCCCCCAGGCCGAGCCCCCTGTGCCCCCGGGACCGACGAACACAGCCAGCGGCGCCGCCTCCTTGATCTCGGTCAATTCATGCGCCGTCGCCCAGGCCTGCACGGCGGCCGGATTGCCGAGGTTCGGCAGGCAGGCGTCGGTGAACACCTTGGTCAGGAAGGCCGCGGGCGTCGGCGGCGGCCCGTCTGGCGCCGGCTGCGCAGCGTCCGGTGCGGCCGGAGGGTCATCCGCCAGCGCCGGTGCGGCCCGAACCGGGGTGGCCACGACCAGGGCGGCTATCGCGGCCAGGGCAAATCGGCTCCGCACGCACCCTCCATCATCGAACCGGCGGGGTGATCCGCCGCGCCCTCCGGCATGGCGGCATCCGCGCCGGAAGACAACTCCTTGCAACTTCGCGCCAGCCGCCGCTGCGCGCTGCGCCTTTGGCAGGCGCTCGTCTCCGCGCAAGCTGACTGTGCAGCAGCCACGGGGTTGGGGGAGCCAATGGCAGGTTGGACGTGCGGGCGGAAATGCGCGTGGGCGACGGGCTTGATGGGGCTGTCGCTCGCCGGCTGCCGGCACGCCGGGCCGACCTCGATCGAACGGGGCCGGCCGAACTACAACGACGCCATCCGGCGCAAGAGACCCCGACCATCACCTACACGCCGATGTCGGGGTAGCCGTTGATCGCCCTGATGTCCGCGCTGATGTCGATCATGGCGTTGCCGAACGCGGGCTCGGCGCCGCCGGCGCCGACGATCAGCATCGGCGGCCGTTGAATGAAGGTCAGGCGAATTCGTAGCGGATCGGCAGCTTCTTCGGGCCGCTGACGAAGTTGGCTTGCGACAGCTGCGCCTCGCCGGCCAACTCGACCGACTTCAGCCGCGGCAGCAGCTCTTCCCATAGGATGCGCATTTCCATCTTGGCCAGGTGCTGGCCGAGGCAGACGTGGGCGCCGTAGCCGAAGGCCAGGTGCTTGTTGGGGATGCGGTCGACGCGGAACTCGAACGGGTCCTCGAACACCTCCTCGTCGCGGTTGCCGGACGGGTAGCAGAGCATCAGCCAGTCGCCCTTGGCGATCTTGCGCCCGCGCAGCTCGGTGTCGGCCGCGGCGCTGCGCATGAAGTGGCGCACCGGCGTGGTCCAGCGGATCGACTCATCGACGAGGCCGTCGATCAGCGACGGGTCGGCCTTCACCTTGGCCAGTTCGCCCGGCCGCTCGGCCAGGGCCCAGAGCGCGCCGGCGGTCGACGACGAGGTGGTGTCGTGGCCGGCGGTGGCGATGATCAGATAGTAGGAGACCGCGTCGAAGGCCGAGATCAGCTGGCCGTCGATCTTGGCGTTGGCGATCACGCTGGCCACGTCTTCGAGCGGATTGGCGCGGCGCGATTCGGTCAGCGCGTTGAAGTAGTTGAAGAAGTCCATCAGCGTGGCCTGCATGGCCTGGGCCTGCGCTTCCGGCGTCTCGGCCTCGGCCTGGCGCCGCAGGTCGGGGTCGGTCGAGCCGAACATCTCCTGCGTCAGCTTCAGCATGCGCGGCTCGTCCGGCTTCGGCACGCCCAGGATCTCCATGATCACCTGCAGCGGATAGTGCAACGCCACCTCGTTCACGAAGTCGCATTCGCCGCCGAGCTCCTCCATGCGCGCCACGGCGGCCCGGGCCAACTCGCGGATGCGGCCCTCCAGCCGGCGGATGTTCTGCGGCAGGAACCACGCCTGGGTGAGGACGCGGTATTTCATGTGGTCGGGCTCGTCCATCTGCACCAGCGTGTAGAGCAGCGGCCGGCCCGCCGCCCGCGCTTCGCGGCCGCGCAGCACCGCCTGATGCGGCGCCAGAGTCGACGGGTATTCGCCGTAGGGGAAGAGGGTGTTGTCGCGGCTCACCTCCAGGATGTCGGCGTGCTTGGTGACGATGAAGAACGGGTCGAACCGCTCGATCTGCGCCCGCGCCACCGGATCGTTCCGCCGCAGCCAGCCATAGGCCGCGTGCAGCCGGGCCGGATCGGCATGCGCCTTGGGATCGACCACCGCGGCGACGGCGTCCTGCAGATTGGTGGCCATGACGAATCCTCGGGCAGTTGCTGGGGGCGATTGCTGGTGCAACGCCCTCAGCGCCGACCTGCCATGGGGGAAGTCAACAGCGGCGGCGTCGGTCAGCCTGTCGGCGCGGCCACCGGCTCCGGCGCCAGCGGCGTGCGCGAACGGCCCGCCAGGCGGTCGCGCAGTTCGAGGAACGGACGCTCGATGATCCAGTAGAGCGCCGCGCCGGCCGCCGCGGCGCACAGCAGCGCCGCCGGCAGGGCCCGGGCCTGCGCCGCCGGCGGCCAGCCGGCCGCCGCGACCGCCACGGCGTGCAGCACCATCTTGTGGCTGAGGTAGAGGCTGTAGGAACCCGCCGCCAACGCCCCGACGCCCGGGATGGCCCGCCTGCCGATGATCGAGCGTGGCGAGGCGCCGGACGCGACCACGAGCGCCATGCTGGCCGCGATCATCGGGTAGCCGAACACGGCCGCGAAGAAGCTCCCGATCTCGTTCTGGAACAGCACGGCCGCCGCAACCACGCCCGCCGCGCCCACAGCCAGGCCAAGATTGGGCCGCGCCCCGAGCCGCGCCCACCAGGCCGGCCGGAAGACCTGCATCGCGGCGATGCCCACCCCGGCCACCAGCCCGTCCAGCCGGCTCCAGGTGGGATAGTAGATCAGCCGCATGTAAGGCCCGCTGTCAGGGTCGCCGGCGATGTCGAAGGGCGGCGAAGCCACGTGAGCCAGCCAGAGCCAGGCCCCGAGCAGCATGCCGAAAAGGACGATGCCGGCCAGCGCGCCGACGACGATCCGCGGCGTCGGCCGCAGCGCCACGAGGGCGAGCGCCAGGGGAAACGCCAGATAGAACTGCTCCTCCACGCAGAGCGACCAGGTGTGGGAGAAGCCGCGCGGCGGCATGGCCGCGAGACCGAGGTTCTGGGTGAAGGTCAGGAAGGTCCAGAGCGGCTGGATGTCGCTCCGTTCCCGCCAGGCCGGCATGAGGAAGTAGATCGCCAGCATGGCGACAAAGGCCGGCAGGGTGCGCAGCGCCCGTCGCCAGAAGAAGCGCCGATAATCGGGTCGCCGCATCTCCGCCATTGGCCGCAGCAGCTGTCCCGCGATCAGGAAGCCGGAGAGCACGAAGAACAGGTCGACGCCCATCCATCCGAAGCCGACCAGCGGGTTCTGCTGCGGCGCCAGGCTGTAAAGCGAGGCGTGGTAGATCATCACCCAGGCGATCGCGATGGCGCGAAGCACGTCGAGGCCGGGCGCCCGCGGCGCGGCGCTTGGGGATGAGGATCGCGGCGTCTGCAGAGAACCCAGGGGCGAATCAGCGGGTGTGAAGTCCCGCTAGATCGCTTCCCGCGATCGACCGATCAATGGGCCGGCGCGGCTTTCATCACCCGGCTCCAGAGGCGGCCGAGGAAGGCGGGATCGTCGGGTTGCTGGCCCAGGCGCACGACGATCAGCTGGCGCGACGGCGAGACGCCGAGGCTGCGCCCGCCGGCGCCCAACGCCAGCACCGTGTCGGCCGGCGCGGCGGGCAGGAACGGGCCCTCGGTGCGCACGCCCTGCGGATTGATGGCGAAGGCCCCGTCGTTGACCCACCAGAGCCGGCCATAGGACGGGTTGACCGGCGTCGCCGTGAAGAGCGCCGCGAGCTGTGCCTCGGAGACGATGCGCGTCCCATCCGCCGCCAGCCCCCCATCCAGCACCATCTGGCCCATCCGGGCGACGTCGCGCGGCGTGGTGGCGAGCCCCGTGGGGTTGCCGGAGGCCGCGGCCAGCTCGGCCGGGCGCTGGCGCCAGCCGGTGTCCGCCATGCCGGCCGGCCCCGCGAGCCAGGCCTGGGTGAGCTCCTCGAGCGCGCGCCCCGACACCTTCTCCAGCACCGGCTTCAGCCGGGCGTACGCGGGGGTATTGTAGAAGAACTTCGTGTCGGGCGCCGCCTCGCTGGTCATCGCCTCGCTCAGGCCGGAGGTCATGTCCATCAGATGGCGCACCGTGATCGCGCGCTCATGCGCCGCGTCCGCCTTCGTCCATCCCGCGCCAAGGTAGTCGGCGACCGGCGCCGACACCTCGAGCAGCCCTTTGTCGACGGCGACCGCGACCAGGATGCCGATGAAGCTCTTCTGCTGCGAGGCGACGTCCTCCAGCAGCGCGCCCTCGGCGGTGACCCCATGGGTCATCCGCGCCTGGAACCCCTCGCTCCCGGCCGGCAGCGGCCAGTTGCGCTCCAGCACCGCGGCGCGCTCGTGGATGACCAGCAGGCCGGTGGTCTTCTGCGTCTGCGCAAAGGCCGCGACATCTGCCAGCGCAGTTTCGTCCCAGGCCATCGGCGGCTCCCCACTTCGTCCGGCCCCACCCTAACGGCTGGCCGAATTCGCGAAAGCCAGCTCTGCCCGGCTTCCGCCCCGCGAAATCTCTGCAACCTGCACCGGAGGAAAGCGCCCCTCACTTCAGAGCGCGCCGATCGTGTGCAGCCACGTCCCGACCAGGCGGGGCCATCCGGAGACTGGAAGCCTCGTTGCGCGCAGCCCGAAGGCATGCCCCCCTTGCGCGTACGAGTGCAGCTCCACGGGAACGCCAGCCTTTTTCAGGCCCATGTAGTAGCTCAGCGCGTCCTCGACCTGGTCCACATGATCGTCCTCGTTCTGCAGCAGGAACGTCGGCGGGGTTTGTGGCGTGATGTGGCTTGCGATGACGGGATTGAGCGCGATGCTGTCCGTGGCCAGCGACAGATGCCCGGGATAGAGGGCGATGGCGAAGTCGGGGCGGCTGCTGAGCTGGTCCGCGGCGTCGGCTGGCGGGTAAAGCCGGGCATTGAAGTAGGTGCTCGCCTCCGCCACCAGGAACCCGCCGGCCGAGAACCCCATCACCCCGACCTTGTGAGGGTCGATGCGCCACTCGGCGGCGTGGGCGCGCACCAGCCTCAGGGTTCTCTGGACGTCCTCCAGCGACGGCGTCGAAAGCGCGTGGTTGTGAGGACGGCAACCGCATTGCCAGACATAGGGGATGCTCGGCACGCGATACTTCAGCAGCACGCAGGTGACGCCCCGGGAGGTCAGCCAGTCGCAGATCTCCGTGCCTTCAAGGTCCATCGCCAGGCCCTGGAAGCCGCCGCCCGGGATCACCACGACCGTGACCCCGGTGTTCCTGCCGCTCGGCGCGTAGAGCGTCATGGTAGGCCGGGCGACGTTGGTGACGCCGCCTTGGCTCGCGGTCTCCGGTCCGGGCATGGGTGGCTGATCGGGCGGCGCGCCTGGCCAGATCGGAACCTGCGTGTGCCCCGGCGACGGCTGCCAGATCGCCGGCGCCGCCCGAACAGCGGGTCCGCTGCAGGCTGACGCCAGCATGAGGCATCCCGCCAGCGCCACGAGCCAGGAGCACTCCACCCGGCGTGACCCGCGCCGCGCCTCAATATCACTCATGTGGAACCCCTCCCGCAGGATCGATCCACAGAGAGGTCGCCTGTTTCCGCGCCCCGCCGCAAAGGATAAGAACGCAGGCGGAGCATGAGGAAAACTTGGGGCTGAGCCGATGCGCGCCGCGATCCCGCTGAACGCTCTGCGGGCCTTCGAATCCGCCGCGCGCCACCTGTCGTTCACCCGCGCAGCCGATGAGCTGTGCGTCACCCAGACGGCGATCAGTCACCAGGTGAAGGGTCTGGAGACGCGGCTGGGCGTGGCCTTGTTCCGGCGATCGAGCCGCGGGCTGAAGTTGACCGACGAAGGCGTGGCGCTCGCGCCCACCCTGTTCGAGGCGTTCGGCGCCATCGACCGGCTGTTCGAGCAGTTCGAGGCCGGCGGCGTGCGCGAGGTGCTGACGGTCAGCGCCGTCGGCACCTTCGTGGTCGGCGCTCTGCTCGAGCGCCTGCCCGCCTTCCGCGCCACCTACCCCCTGGTCGACCTGCGGCTCTTGACGAACAACAACAAGGTCGACGTGGTCGCCGAGGGTCTGGACTACGCGATCCGCTTCGGCGACGGGGCCTGGCAAGGCTGCGAGGCCCATCTGATCTGCCAGGCGCCGATGTCGCCGCTCTGCGCACCGAGCTTCGCGCAGCAGCTGCGCGAACCGGCCGACCTGCTGCGGCTGCCGCTGCTGCGGTCCTACCGCCCGCAGGACTGGCTTGCCTGGTTCAAGGCGGCGGGCCTGGGCGCGGTCAACCTGCACGGCCCGCTGTTCGATTC
>DATAVF010000220.1:0-5365 GCA_036267835.1 Caulobacteraceae bacterium
CTTCAGCGGTAGCAGGCCGATCAGCACCCGCTTGGTGTTGCCCGGCGCGTTGTGAAGGTCGTTCCTGTCGACGCGCTGCCCGGCGCTGCCCTTCACTACGACAGTGGAGAACGCGGTCTGGACCCCCTCGGTGAAGCTGAGCGTCAGGCTCGGCGGCGCCACGTGAACGGTGGACCCTACTGCCGGACTGGCGTGGGCCAGGAAGGCGTGGGCCTGCGCGGCGAGCGGCAGGGCCATCGCGGCGGCGGCAAGGACGCAGAGAGCGAAGCGCCGAGCGCCGGATGGGACTGTCGAACGCATGGCGGGCAGTCTTTCCATTCCGCCGCCTGCGTCAAGAACGGTCACCCGGCCCGCCGCAACGTCGCGACGAAGAAGCCGTCCGTGCCGGCGGTGCGGGGCGTCAGGCGCAGGTAGCCGCCCGGCGTGCGCCAGGCCTCGGCGCCCGTCAGCGCCACTGGCTCGGCGGCGAAATCCGGCCGCGCCGCCATGAAGGCCACGACCCGGTCCTCGTTCTCCTCCGCCAGCAGCGAGCAGGTGACGTAGATCAGCCGGCCGCCCGGTCTCACGAAGTTGGCGGCGGCGCCCAGCACCGTGTCCTGCTCGGCCATCCGGCGCGCCAGCTGCTCGGGCGTGAGCCGCCACTTGGCGTCGGGGTGGCGCCGCCACGTGCCGGAGCCGGTGCAGGGGCTATCGACGAACACCAGGTCCATCTTGGCGTCCAGGCCATCCAGCGCCTTGGGGTCGATCGGCGAGCGGACCTGCAGGTTGCGCACGCCGGCGCGCAGCGAACGCTTCACCGTGTCCGCCAGGCGCCGGGCGTCGGAGTCGTAGGCGTAGAGCTGGCCGGTGTTTCCCATCGCCGCCGCGAGGGCCAAGGTCTTGCCGCCGCCGCCGGCGCAAAAGTCGAGCACCTGCTTGCCGCGGATCTCGCCCGCCGCCGCGGCCGCGGCCTGCGAGCCGGCGTCCTGCACCTCGAACCAGCCGCGCTCGAACGCCGGCGCGGCCTCGACCGGCGCGGCGCGCTCGCTGGCCGCCGGGGCGGCGATGCGGATCGCCCCCGGCGGGAAGGCCAACGCCTCGGCCTCGAACGGCGCCAGCGCCTTCAGCACGTGTTCGGCCTCGCCCTTCAGCGCATTGACCCGCACATCCACCGGCGCCCGGGCCGCCATCGCCTGCCCCTCCGTCGCGCGCTCATCGCCGAAGACGCGGGCCAGCGCGAGGTCGAGCCATTCGGGATAGTCGCCGCGCACCCATTCGGGCGCGTCTTCAAGCGAGGCCGGCGCCGTCAGCCGAGCCAGCTCAGCCTCGGTCAGCGCGCCCGGCCCATGCTGCTCGGCGGCGGCCCCCGCCAGCCGCTCCACTGTCCAGCCCCAGACGAAGCGCAGCGCGCCCAGAGTCCGCGCCCGGTCGCTCGCCTCGCCCATCATCCAGGCCAGCGAACCCCGCCGCCGCAGCACATCCAGCACCAACCCGGAGACGAACGCCCGGTCCTTGGCCCCGGCGTAGCGCGCGTCGGCGCCCCAGCCGCGCAGGGCCAGGTGCGCCGGCTTGTGCCTCGCGTCCATGTCCGCCAGCACCGAGACGGCGGCGTCGATGCGTCCGCCGTCACGCACGGCCGGGCTCCTTCAGGCTTTCCGCAGCCGTCTTAGAGCCACCCGCCCCAGCCCGACCAGCGCGATCAACGACCACGCGCCCTCGACGATCGCCGCCGAGAGATTGAACTTGGTCATCAGCGACAACAGGATCAGCCCCGAGCCCACGAAATTGACCGCCAGGGACGGCGCCCCCTTGGGATCGAGCCGCCCGGTCGTGGACGCCGCGTAGGCGACGAGGATCAACGCCACGCCGACGAGCCCGAGGGCATCAAATAGCGTCACAGCGTCCTCCTCCCCTTGCGGGAGAAGGGACTTTGTGGGGTGTCACGCCCCTACACCTGGCTCGGGTAGTTTGGCGCCTCGCGGGTGATCATCACGTCGTGGACGTGGCTTTCGCGCAGGCCCGCGCCGGAGATGCGGATGAAGCGGGCGCGTTGCTGGAAGGCCGCGATGTCCGGCGCGCCGACATAGCCCATCGCCGCACGCAGGCCGCCGACCAGCTGGTGCACCACCGGGCTGATCGGACCCTTGTAGGCGGTCTGGCCCTCGACGCCTTCCGGCACAAGCTTCAGGGCGTCGGCCACGTCCTTCTGGAAGTAGCGGTCGGCCGAGCCGCTCGCCATCGCGCCCACCGAGCCCATGCCCCGGTACGACTTGTAGGTGCGGCCCTGGTAGAGGAACACCTCGCCCGGCGCCTCGTCGGTGCCCGCGAACATCGAGCCCAGCATCGCCGTGGAGGCCCCCGCCGCGATCGCCTTGGCCAAATCGCCCGAATACTTGATGCCACCGTCGGCGATCACCGGCGCGCCGGAGCCCTCGGCCGCCCGCACCGCCTCGGCGATCGCGGTCAGCTGCGGCACGCCGACGCCGGCCACGATGCGCGTGGTGCAGATCGAGCCTGGCCCGATCCCGACCTTCACCGCGTCGGCGCCGGCGTCGATCAGCGAACGCGCGCCGTCGTAGGTGGCGACATTGCCGGCCACGATCTGCACCCGGTTGGTCTCGCGGGCGAGGCGCCGCACCGCGTCGGCCACCTGGCGCGAGTGGCCGTGGGCGGTGTCGATCACCACCACGTCCACGCCGGCCTCCATCAGCGCCACCGAGCGCTCGAAGCCGGCGTCGCCGACCGTGGACGCGGCGCCGACCAGCAGCCGGCCTTGCGCATCCTTGGCCGCGTGCGGGTGGGCCTCGGCCTTTTCCATATCCTTGACCGTGATCAGGCCGACGGCGCGGTAGGCCTCGTCGACCACGATCAGGCGTTCGATCTTGTGCTGGCGCAGCAGTCCCCGGGCTTCTTCCTGGGTGACGCCCTCGCGCACCGTGACCAGCCCCTCGGTGGTCATCAGCGCCGAGGCCGGCACGCGGTCGCCGCTCTCGAAGCGCATGTCGCGGTTGGTGAGGATGCCGACCAGCTTGCCGGTGCCCTTCTCGACCACCGGGAAGCCGGAGATGTGGCGCAGCGCCTTGATCTCGCGGATCTGCTTCAGGGTCGTGTCGGGGTGGATGGTCAGCGGGTTGATCACCATCCCGCTTTCGAACCGCTTCACCTCGCGCACCTGATCGGCCTGCTGCGCCACCGTGAGGTTGCGGTGCAGGACGCCCAAGCCGCCCGCCTGCGCCATGGCGATGGCGAGCCGGCTCTCGGTCACCGTGTCCATGGCGGCGGACACCAGCGGGATGTTGAGCGCGATGGCGCGAGTGAACCTGGTTCCGGTCGAGACCTGGGTCGGCATCACTTCGGATGGACCCGGTTCGAGCAAAACATCGTCGAAGGTGAGCCCTTCGCGAATCTCCATGAGGAGTCTCCGTTTTGCGAGCCGCGTATGCCCGAGCCCCGGCGCGAGAGCAAGGGCGGCGGCTCGTCCCACGTCTTGCCGCTTTACGCCGCCCCGGACGCGACCTTAGGTATGTGCGTGGTTGCGTTGGCGGGAGGCGGCATGCGGAGGTTGGCGGTGCTGGGCGTCCTCGCCGTGCTGCTGGCCGCCTGTTCGCAACATCCGGTGCGCTCGCCGGCCATGCTCGCCTGCATGAACCCGTTGTCGGCCAGGAGCGCGCTGCAGCGGCGCATCGAAGCGTGCACCAGCCTGATCCGCACCGCCAAGGGCGACGACCTCGGCATGGTCCTGCGCGAGCGCGCCGGGGCTTACCGCCTGACCGGCAACGCGGCGGCCGCGCTGCAGGACCTCAACCAGGCGCTGGCTTTGCGCCCGACCGACGCCGAGGCCCTCGACGGTCGCGGGCTGATCTACCTCGACGGCGGCGACCTTGCCAAGGCGACGGCTGACTTCAACCAGGCCATCCGCCTGCAACCCGGCGGCCAGGCGGGCTACAACAACCGCGGCGCCGTCGAGCGCCGGCAGGGCGACTTCGCCGCGGCCCTGCGCGACGAGAACCGCGCCATCGAACTCGGCCCCGAGAGCCCCAATCCCTGGGCCAACCGCGGCCTGATCTTCCTGGCCAGGCATCGCTACGGCCTGGCGCTCGCCGACTTCGCCGACGCCCTGCGCCGCGACCAGACCCTGGTCTACGCCATCGACGGCGCCGGCGACGCCTTCCTGGGCCGGGGCGACGTGGCTCATGCCGTGGCGGCCTACAACGACGCCGCCACCGCCGACTTCGATGCGCAGAACTACCGCGCCGCCATCGCCGAGTCCGACAAGGCGCTGGCCGCCAAGCCGAACGATCCGACCAGCCTCAACAACCGCTGCTGGACGCGCGGCGTCGGCAACTTCGAACTCGACCTGGCGATGGCCGACTGCGCCCTTTCGCTGAAGCTCCGGCCCGGCGACGCCAACACCCTCGATTCCGAGGCGATGGTCTACTTCCGGGAGGGCAAGATCGATGACGCCATCGCCGGCTACGACGCGGCGCTGGCCAAGGACCCGAAACTCGCGCCCTCGATGTTCATGCGCGGCGTCGCCAAGATCCGGGCCGGCGAGGTCGACGACGGTCACGCCGACATCGACAACGCCACCGCCCTCGACACGTCGGTCGCGGCCACCTTCGCCGGCTACGGCATCTCCCCGAAGCCGCCGCCCGGCCCGCCGCCGGCTGCCGGCAAGGGCGACCACGCCCTGCCGTCGACCAACGCCGCTCAGTAGGCGCCGAAGCGGCTCAGCACGTTGCGGGTGATGCGTTCGACGAAGGGGTCGCGCGCGGCCAGGCCGTGGGTCCATTCGGTCGTGCCGCCGTTGAAAACCTCGCCGGCGCCGCGGGTGAAGGACGCCATCACCGCGTGGCCGTGCAGCAGGCGCCGGCGCATGGCCGGGCTCTCGTCGGCGAAGACGTCGCGCTGGATGATGTCCAGGTTCTCCGGCGGGATGATCGGGGCGTAGCCGCGACCTTCCTCCTCGCCGAACGCGGCCGGTGCCATGGCGATGATCTGCAGGTTCGCCGGCACGCCGAGTTCCGCCACGGGAGCGAGGCGCCCGTCGTCGGTGAAGCTGAAGCGGCAGCCATCGTTCTCGTAGCCGAGCAGCGGCAGGCCGGCGCCGATCACGTCGCCATAGAAGAGGTCCGCGCCCTGCAGCGCCCAGTGGTGCTCGTCATAGACCGTCAGCCCGCCCTGCCCCCGCGCCACGCACAGCCCCAGCCGGTGGTAGCCGCCGAACAGGAACGACAGCCCGGTAATCGCGGCCTCGGGCCGCCCGAAGGCCTGGTGGGACCAGAGATGCGTCGCCAGCCCGGGCTGCGCATCGGCGACGGGATCGTCGGTGAAGCCGCGCCACTTGTGGCAGATGAAGCGCGCGCCCTCGGCTTCGAAGCGCACC
>DATAVF010000221.1:0-12881 GCA_036267835.1 Caulobacteraceae bacterium
GGCGGTGAGTTGCGAGCGAACGGCACGGGGGGCGGAGGCGGTGGGTGGAGGATGTTGACGACCTCGTCCTGAGCGCGACAATCCGTCGACCAGGTTGCGCCGGCGAAGGCGAGCAGCGCCGCGCCGAGCAGACTCGAGAGCGTCTTCACCGGTTCGTCCCCCCAAACAACTGGGGCGAGCGTGCGCCATTGGACGCAGGATTACGAGCCCCGTATCCATCGGCTTTCGGCTCGGCTAGCACGGCTCGTTCCGACTGCAGGAGTTCTAAATGGCCGATGATTGGTGGCGCGGCGCGGTGGTTTATCAGATCTATCCGCGCAGTTTCCTCGACACCACCGGCGATGGGGTAGGGGACCTCACCGGCATTCGGCGCGGGCTCGCCTACGTCGCCTCGCTGGGCGTCGATGCCGTCTGGCTCTCGCCCTTCTTCAAGTCGCCGATGAAGGATTTCGGCTACGACGTCAGCGACTACCGCGATGTCGATCCGATGTTCGGGACCCTGGCCGAGTTCGACACCCTGGTCGCCGAGGCGCACGCATTGGGCCTGAAGGTGATCATCGACCAGGTCTGGTCGCACAGCTCCGACAAGCACCCCTGGTTCGCCGAGAGCAGCAGTTCGCGCGATAACCCGCGCGCCGACTGGTATGTCTGGGCCGACCCCAAGCCGGACGGCACGGCGCCCAACAACTGGCTGTCGCACTTCGGCGGCCCGTCATGGACCTGGGGCGCCAAGCGCCGGCAGTACTACCTGCACAACTTCCTGGCCGAGCAGCCGGACCTCAATTTCTGGAACCCCGATGTGCAGGAGGCGGTGCTCGACATCGCCCGTTTCTGGATGGACCGCGGCGTCGATGGCTTCCGGCTGGATGTGGTCAACTACTACGTTCAGGATCGCGCGCTCAGGGACAACCCGCCTGCGCAGCTCAATCGCACGCCACCACTGGCGTTCGACATGCAGCGCCATGAATTCAACCGCTCGCAGCCGGGGAACCTCGACTTCATCCGTCGGCTTCGCGCGCTGCTCGACGGCTATGGCGAGCGGATGACCGTGGGCGAGATCGGCGACGATCAGCCCCTGGAGCGCCAGCAGGAGTATACCCTGCCGCCGGACCGGCTGCAGACGGCCTACAGCTTCTACCTGCTCAACGGCGGCGCCGGCACGCCCGGCCTTTTCCGCACGGCGCTGGACTCTTGGGCCGGCTCGCCCGGCTGGCCCTCATGGTCGCTCGGCAACCACGACATCGCCCGCTTCCCGACCCGCATGGCGCACGATGACGAGCACATGACCCGGGCGCTGTTCGCGGCGCTTATCTGTCTGCGCGGCACGATCTTCGTCTACCAGGGTGACGAGCTGGGCCTGCCCGACGCCCACGTGCCCTTCGATCGGCTGCAGGATCCCTGGGCCATTGCGGCCTATGCCGGCGGGTCCGGGCGCGACGGCTGCCGCACTCCGATGCCCTGGACCAGCGCCGCGCCGATGGGCGGCTTCACGTCGGCCCCCGACGCCTGGCTGCCGATGGACCCGGCGCATCTGCTGCTCTCGGTCGAGCGCCAGGAAACCCTGCCGGGTTCGATGCTGCACTTCAGCCGCGCGATGATGGCGGTGCGGGGGGGCTCGGAGGCGCTGAAGACCGGCGAGTCGCTCGACTTGGCAACGCCCGAGGGCGTGCTCGGATTCGAGCGGGTGGTGGGGGACGAGCGCGTGTGCTGCTATTTCGAACTCGCCGGCGCCGCGACCGCCATCGCCGCCGAGCTGACCGGCGCGACGCCGCTGCTGCTCGAGGGCGGCGCCGTGATCTCGGCGTCGGGGCTGGACCTGCCGCCCTACGCCGTAGCAATCGTCCGGCGCTAGGTGGCGCCGCCGAAGTACTCATCGGCCAGCAGGGCGTAGAAATACTCGTCCCACCATTCGCCGGTATCGCGGCGGATATGCTGCAGGAAGTGGCCCTCCCGGCGCATGCCCAGCTTTTCCATCACCCGCCACGAGGCGACATTCTGCGGCTGGCAGGTCGCCACCACCCGGTGACTGTGCAACGTGCCGAACGCGTGGCCCAGGAGGGCGCGGGCGGCCTCGGTGGCATAGCCCTGTCGCTGGTACGGACGGCCGATCGCCCAGCCGATCTCGCGGGCCCCAAACCACGGGTGGTAATCCATATGTCCGATGAGTTCGCCTGAGGCGCGTTCGACGACGGCGAGCGCCCTCGGGCGTCTGCCGGCGTTCCGCTCGGCGAAGGCCCGCGCCCCGGCCGCGTCGAGCAGCCCCCGTGGCAGCCACTGCGTGACCACTGGATCGCCCATGTAGCGATGCACGGCCGGCCCGTCGGCCGCTCCAAACCGCCTCAATGTCAGCCGCGGCGTCTCGATGTGCATCCTCGGCGCTAGTAAGCGGGAATGACGTCGAAGATCATGCCGGTGGCGACCGAGACCAGCAGGTACTCGCTTCCCGCCTGCACCCACTCGTAGCCGTAGGGCGGGCGGCGCAGGTTGAAGCGCCAGTATTCGCCGATCACGCCCGACTGGAAGCTCGGCGGCAGGTAGCCGCCGCGCAGCCAGCGCGAGCGGTAGGGCGCTCCGGGCCGCGGGGCCGGCGCCGGGTAGTAGCGCGGCGCGGGCGCGGTGTAGCCGTTGTAGGGGCGCTGATAGCGCGGGCCGGGCGAGGGCGCGGGCATGCCGCCAGGGGAGGGGCCGCGCGCCCAGGGTCCGCCGCCGCGCTGCTGGCCGCCGGCCCATTGGCCGCCGCCGTGCGGTTGCCCGCCGCCGCCATGCCCGCCGCCGCCCTCATGGTGATGATCGTGCTGGGCAAGCGCCGGCGTCGCCGCCAGGAAGGCGGCGCACGCGGCAGCGATCAGCCATGTCGGTCGGGCTCGGCTCACCGCATACACTGCACATCTCTGGGGTGAACCCCGCCTGAACGACTTGCGCCAGGCGGGCGCCGGCCGCATTGAGGCCGCCACGCGAGCGCCGGGAGGAACGCATGGCCGGACCCATCGAGATCTACTACTGGCCGACCCCGAACGGTCACAAGATCACCATCGCCTGCGAGGAGATGGGGCTGCCGTACGAGATCCGGCCGGTGAACATCGGCCGCGGCGACCAGTTCAGCCCTGAGTTCCTCGCCATCAGTCCCAACAACCGCATGCCGGCCATCATAGATCCCGATGGCCCGGGCGGGACCCCGATCGCGATCTTCGAGTCGGGCGCGATCCTGCAGTACCTCGGCCGCAAGACCGGGATGTTCTACCCGCAGGACGAGCGGGCGCGGGTGAAGGTCGATGAGTGGGTGTTCTGGCAGATGGCCAACTTCGGGCCCAACGCCGGCCAGCGGAATCACTTCCGCAACTACGCGCCCTCCATCGTGCCCGACCAGCGCCAGGCCGCCTACGGCGCCATCCGCTACACCAACGAGGTGCACCGCCTGTTCGGCGTGCTCGAGGGCCAGCTGAAGGGCAGGGACTACATGTGCGGCGACTACTCGATCGCCGACATGATCACCTGGCCCTGGGTGCAGCCCCGCTCATCCTCGGCGCTGGACCTGAACGACTTCCCCGCCGTGAAAGCCTGGCAGGCACGAGTCGAGGCCCGCGAAGCTGTCGTCCGCGCCATGGCCAAGGCCCGCGACTTCGTCACCTCCAGCCCCCGCGAATCCCCAGGCGCCCGCAGCGTCCTCTTCGGCCAGCGAGCCCGCACCTAGCTCTCGGAAGGTGGGCTGTGCCGCAGGCGCAGTCGCGCCCGCGGCGCACTCGCGCTCGATAAGTTCGCGCTGTTAGCCCCGCATGTCGCGCGGGATGGCGTCGTAGATCGTGGCGGGGGTGATGCGCAGCCGCTGGCGGGCCGCGTCGAGAGGTTCGCTCAACAGGCGCACGTAATCCTGGCCGGGGAACCACTTGGCGGCCTTGCCGCGCTGGTAGCCTTGCCAGATGGCCTTGCGCGCCATCCGGCCACCGGGGCCGCGCGAGCGCAGGGCCGCGCCGAGCGCGATGAAGGCCCAGCCCAGGCTGCCGGTCTGGCCGTAGGAGAAGGCGACCAGGCAGGCCTCGCCCAGGCCGTCGCGGTGATAGCCGGAGAGGATGTGCCAGATGTCGTGCGAGTCGCGGATGCGGCGGCCGAACCAGGCATAGGGGTGCTGGATCTCGCCGCGGCCCTGTTCGCGCTTGCGGCTGATCTCGGCGAGGCCTTCGGCGGAGATGTTCTCGGAGCGCACGAAGTCGCGGTAAGCGGCCCCCACGGCGCCCGGCGCGAAGCTGTCCAGCCAGGCGTCGTCCATCATCAGCGGCGCGAGCTCGACTTGCTCGCTGGCGAGCCGCCCGCCGCCCGGCGTGCGCATCAGCCGCTCGTAGTTGCGCGCGGTGGAGTCGCCGTTGAGCGCGCCCATGATTTCGAACACCTGGCCGGTGTCCTCCTTGTCGCGCAGCAGCCGGCGCAGCGCCTTGAAGGCGACGACCCAGTTGCGCTTCGGGCGCGGGAGGGTTCCGTCGGGGCCCAGCGCCGGGGCCGGCGCGCGCGGCGCATCGGCGAGGGGCGGGGTCAGGGTATCGGTCATGGCCATGCGAGCGGTTCCTAGGTCGGCGAATTCGGGTGAACGGCGAGGGCCGTGTTGGTGAAGAGGGCGCCGCGCAGCATCGCATCGAGCACGCGGCCAATAGCTGGCAGGTCGATCTCCTCGCCCCAGCCGACCTGCAGGATCAGGCCCTGGAAGGTGGCGATCAGGATGCGGGCCAGGGCGTCAGGCGCCACCTCGGCGCGGATCAGGCCGGCCTGCTGGCCGCGGGCGACGATGCGGACGATCTCGGCGCGGATGGCGGCGAGGTTGCCGATGATGTTGTCGCGGATCGCCGGGCTGCGCAGCGCCTCGGCCCAGCCCTGGATGCCGACCCGGCGCCCGTCGATGCGCTGTGGGTCGCTGAGCGAGCGGCCGTAAAGCTCGAGCAACAGTCCCAGGCCCTCGATCGGGTCCTGCTCGCTCTCCGCCAGGGCGTTGATCAGCGCCTCGCCCTGGTGACGGTCGTCGGCCAGGGCCAGGATGATGTCGTCCTTGGTGGCGAAGTAGAGGTAGAGCGTGCCCTGGCTGACCCCTGACTCGCGCACGATGTCGGCGGTAGTGGTGGCGTGGAAGCCGTCCCGCGAAAAGCAGCGCATGGCCGCGTCCAGGATCTGCTGGCGGCGGGTCTCGCGCTGGGCTTCAGAGATCTTGGGCATGAGCGCCTAGATAAAAACTGACTGGTCAGTCGTCATTATGCCAGGCCCGTTCCGGCGTCAAGGCGCCGCATCGGCCGGGCGAACAGGCTGAACCAGACTTAACTATATGTTCAGCGAAGGACGCCTTTCATTTGGGTCCAGGGTCGGATTGCGCCATCCAGAATGGAAGGTCCCGGCGGCTGGGAGGGATGAAGACCATGTTGGGGGTTAGGGAAGAGGCGTTCGAGAGCGCCTTGCCGCTGCCGCAGCCGGGCTCGTCGGGCGACGAACTCTTCCGGATGGGGCTGCTCTATTCGACCGGCCAGGGCGGCGCGCCGCGCGACTATGTCTCGGCGCACATGCTGTTCAACCTGGCCGCCATGCGCGGCTCCGAGGAGGCCAAGGCCTACCGCAAGGAGATCAGCCAGGAAATGGATTCGGCCGATATCGCCGAAGCCCAACGCGCCGCCCGCCGCTGGCTGGCCGACGGGTGATTACTTAGCTGGACCGCGAATCACGCGGCCGGTAACCGGAACGCCGCGGCTGGCGATGGCCGCGCGGCGATGGGTGGGCGCACAGTAAAGTCCGGTGAATCTACGACTCTACGCCTCAACTCACTCCACAAGACCGCTCATCCCGGCGAACGCCGGGACCCAGGCAGGCAGTAGTTGGAGTGGCGCGTGCTTGGTGAGTCCGAGCGCCCCGCGAGCGCACTTAAGGTTTAACACGGAGGACACGGAGAAGCGCAGAGAAACACGGCGGCTATTCTCCGTGACCTCCGTGGGACTCCGTGTCCTCCGTGGTAAAATCCACCCACACATCCGGCGTACGCTTTGCCTGCCGTATTCGCGCACTTGCGACTGCTTCGTGCCTGGGTCCCGGCGTTCGCCGGGATCAGCGGGTCTCTTTGGGGGAGCGGTGGTTCAGAAGGCCTGGATGCCGCCGAAGGCGTAGGTGAACTGGATCGGGAGGGCGTTTTTCAGCTGGGTCATGAAGCTGGCGAGGTCGGCGAGGCCGGTCTTGGGCACGTAGATGATGTCGAAGCGGCGCAGCGGCACCAGGTCGGCGCCCGTGCCCGGCCTGAAGGCGCGGTCGAGGTCGACCGTGCGCATCATCGGCGAGCCGTCGTGCGAGCGGCGGATGATGATCACCTTGGAGCGCTTGCCCGCGTCGGTGAAGCCGCCGGCCTCGATGATGGCGCGCAGGGCGTCGATGTCGCCCGGCATGTCGTAGACGCCCGGCTTGCCCACCTCGCCGCCGACGAACACCTTCAGCGGCTGGGCCTTCACCGAGACTGAGACCTCTGGCCGCAGCAGTTGGCTGGCGTAGGCGGCGGAAAGCTCGCGCTCGACGTCCTCGGCCGAGCGGCCGGCGGCCATCTGCGGGGCGATCAGCGGCAGGCTGATTCGCCCGTCCGGCTGCACCGTCACAGTCTTGTTGAGCTCCGGTGCGGAGGGGATGGTGACGTCCACATCGTCGCCTGGATAGAGCCGGTACTGGGGCTCGTCGTTGCTCCAGGTGGCGTACGGGATGTTGGGAAACGGCGCGGGCGGATGCGCGGCGGCGGAGGAGCCGGCGAGGAGGGCCAAAGCCAGGGCGGCGCAGGCGGCGCGAGAAGCTGACATGCGACGAAAGTTAAGGGGAATGGGTAAGGAAACCTTAAGCGCGCCCCTCCAGCCTGCCACCAGGATCAAAGAGTCGATCCGTCGGCGCGGTACATGACAACACAAGGCTCCTTTCCGGCCCGACCCGCGCCGCGTCTTACCGAGACGCGCGAGGCTGGCGACTGGTCGCCGCGTCCCCGGCTGGCGCCCGCCGACATTCCGGCGCTGCTGTGGCGCGAGCGCTGGCTGATGCTGGCCGTCTTCCTCTGCATCGCGGTGCTGGGCGTGGGCTTCGCCTTCACCCTGAAGACCAGCTATCCGGCCCACTCCAGCGTGCTGGTGAAGCTCGGGCAGGAGTACGTCTACGAACCCCGGGCCGGCGACGCCGGTCGCGGCGCGGTGCCGCAGGGCGACGACATCCTGCAGTCCGAAACCGAGATCATCAACAGCGACGCGGTTCGTCTGCGCGTCGTGCAGCGGCTGGGCGTGGCCAGGCTGGCCCCGAACGAGGCGCGGGCCTATGCGCAAGGGACGCCCGAGGCGCGCGACCTGATCGTGGCCAAGCTGGCCGAGGGCATCGGCCGCGGCTTGAAGATCGACACCGCGCCCGCCACCCCGATCATCCGGCTGACCTACGAGAGCACCGATCCGCAGCTCTCCGCCCTGGTGCTGAACACCCTGCTGGAAGAATACCTGCTCTATCGTCGCACCGTGCTGCTTTCGTCTAACGCCGGCGCGCTGGATGATCAGCGCCGCAGCTTCGAGCAGCGGCTGAGCCAGGCGGACGCCGCCTACCAGCACTTCCTGACCACCAACCAGATCGGCGACTTCGACGCCGACAAGGCCTCGCTGTCGCAGCTCTACGCCCAGATCGAACAGGCGCAGATGACCAACGACGCGGCGCTGAAGGAGAAGCTGGGCCGGCTGACGGCGCTCGATTCCGAGCTGACGGGCCTCGCGCCCGAGACCAGCCTCTACCACGACACCGACCCCACCGCGACGACCGCCCTGGCGGCGCTGAAGGTGCAGCGCGAAAACCTGATGTCGCGCTACACGCCCGACGCTCAGCCGGTGAAGGACGTGGACGCCCAGATCGCCCGGCTGGAAGCGGCGATGGCCGCCGGCCGCACCCAGCAGCGCGGGCCCGAGCGCACCGGGGTCAATCCGATCTTCCAGACCTTCCAGACCGAGAAGCTGGAGCTGACCGCCGAGGTCGCCGGCCTGCGGCAGACTGCCGCAACCCTGATCGACGAGATGAGCAAGCTCACCGACCGGCGACTGAAACTGGCCCAGCTGGAGCCGCAGTACCAGGCGCTGAACCTCGATCGCGACGCCCTGCAGAACAACGTCAAGGACCTCACCGCCAAGGCCGAGGAGAGCGAAGCGTCGCAAGGCATCGCCGCAGCCACCAATGACGATATCCGCATCGTCGAGCGCGCCACGCCACCTACCGATGGCAAGAGCCTGCGCCGCCCGGTCCTGGTGCTGTCGATTGCCTTTGCCTTCTTCTCGGCCCTCTGCGCCGGTTTGCTGCGCATGTACCTGCGCCCCGGCATGCCGACCCCGGCGACGGCGGGCCGCACCCTCGACCTGCGTGTGCTCGGCGCGGCCGCGTACAAGCAACCGGCTTGAGGCGGCGCCCCGTGCCCCGCGGTGTGTGCGTCCGCCCCCTTTCGACTACCCTTGGCCCCCTGCAGCTGGGCGACGATTCGGTCCGATGGTGGATTTGAGCGCCGAAATGGCGGAGCTCTGGACGGCCCTGGGCGCGCCGCAGCGCGGCCGGGCGAAGACGCTCGCCTTCATCGCCGCGCGCGACGGGGAGGGGACTTCGACCGTTGCCCGAGAGTTCGCCTTCCACGCCGCCCGCGAGGGCCGCCGCGTCTGGCTGGTCGACCTCGACATGATGGGCCAGTCGCAGGCGACCAGCATTGACCGAGAGCGGGCTCGCTATGGCGACCTCGGCCCCGCCGCGTCGGCAACGCCGGACGGCTCGATGTTCTTCACCGTGCAGCCGCCGCTGAAGCGGCCCGACGGCCGGCCCTGGCCGGACGCGCGCTACATCAGCGCCCACGCGGTGGGCGGGGTCTCGCTCTGGGTGACCCGCTTCCGGCGCGAGGCGCTGAAGGCGCGGCAGGGGGTGCACGTGACCCCGGCCGGCGACTACTGGCGTGCGCTGCGCCGGCATGCCGATGTCATCGTGGTCGATGCGCCGGCCGCCTCGCGCTCCCAGGCCGGCCTGACCGTCGCGCCCTTCATGGACGATGTGGTGATGGTGGTCGCCGCCGACGAGGGCGACGCGGCCGCCCCGGCGCTGGTGCGCGACGAACTGGCCGCGGCCGGCGCCCACCTCGCCGGCATCTTCGTCAACCGCGTGCAGGTAGCCGCGCCGACCTTCCTGCGCGGCGCGATCCCGTGACCGTCGTCGCGGGCAATTTCCCCCGCGCCCCGGCCCGTCCCGCGCCAGCCCGCCGCAGCTTGATCGACATGGCCGCCTTCGCCGGCGCCGTCGTCATGCTGCTGATCTACAGCCAGGGCTGGGAAACCCCACTGACCGGCGGCGGCGACGAGGCCGGCGATTCGGAACTGCTGCGCACCCTCTTCCTGCCGGCCTATGCGGTCGGCGTCGCCCTGATGGCGCTCACGCCCTGGCGGCTGCTGCAAGGGCTGGTCCGCCAGCCGTTCCTCATCGTTCTGGTGGTGATCGCGGCCGTCTCGGTGATCTGGTCGGTGTCGCCGGATCAGACCAGCCGCCGCCTCTTCGCTCTGACCTTCACCACCCTTTGCGGGGTGGTCATCGCCGCCCGATACTCGTGGGCGCGGCTGGCCGAGGTGCTGGCGACGGCCTTCACCGTCCTGGCCATCTGCTCCCTCTTCGCCGCGCTGTTCGTCCCCTCGATCGGGCGAATGAGCGACCTTTTCCCGGGCGCCTGGCGCGGCCTCTGGCCCGAGAAGAACACCTTCGGCGGCAACATGGCCTTCGGCGCCGCCATGTGCGCGGCGGCGGCCCTGCTCAACCCGAAGCGCGCGGCGGGCTGGTGGTGGGCGGCGGCGCTGTGCTTCGCCCTGGTGATCATGAGCACCTCGAAGACCTCGCTGGTGTCGCTGCTGCTCGGCTGCGGCGCCCTCGCCCTGGTCTGGGCGGTGCGGCGCGGGCCGGCGTTCGGCATCGCCGCCACCTGGAGCGCGGTCGTGGCCATCGGCTTGGTGGCCGCCGTGGCGTTCTTCGCGTCGGACTACGTGTTCGGCCTGCTGGGCAAGGACGCCACCCTGACCGGCCGCACCGAGATCTGGTCGGCGGTGATGCGCCAGATCAACGAGCGGCCCTGGCAGGGCTTCGGCTACGCCGCGATCTGGGACGAGACCGACCGCTGGGGGCCGCTGGCCTGGATCACCCACGACGCGGGCTTCCGCGCCCACCACGCGCACAATTCCTGGCTGGAGCAGTGGCTGGCCATGGGCGTGCCGGGGCTGGTGGCGTGGTCGGCCCTCTACCTGCAGACGCTGGTCGCCAACATCGTGTCGCTTTACCGCCAGGCCGGCGCCTACCTCGCCCTGCCGTTCTTCGTCGTCTACAGCCTGATGACGCTCACCGAGAGCATCGCGGTCGTCTACAACGACATGCGCTGGGTGATCTTCGTCGCCTTGGCGGTGAAGCTGGCGCTGCCCGACGCATCGCCCAAGGCGGTCTCGTCGCCCAAGCCGAAGTACGCCTTGGCATAGATCTCGCCGGAGCGGACCAGACTGAGGTTCCGGGTCACGTAGTCGCGCGGCCGGTAGCTGTTTCGGCGGCTCAGGAAGAGCGCGAGCTGAGCGGGGAAATCTTCAGTTCCGACAAAGCGTTCGCCGCACGCCTTGGAGAAGAACGGCACGGACGAGGCCCAGGGCGCGGCGTCCAGGTGCTCGCGCCATTGCGGGTCGCCCCAATAGCCGCGATCCCAGGCCAGCACCGGCACGCCGGATGCCAGCGCCTCCTGGTAGGCGATTCCCTGGGTCTCGTTCTCGCAGAGGAACAGCAGCCCCTTGGCGCGGCCCAGCAGGTCGCGGAAGGTCTCGTGGTCGTGGTGCTTGTAGCGGATGGTCTCGTAGGTCAGGCCGCGCGCCTCCAGCTCGCGGCAGACCGGGTCGATCAGCGACGCCTGGTAGTCGTCGTGGTCCCAGCGCACCTTGTCGTAGACGAGGAAGTCGAGGTCCTTCGGCCCGGCAGAGCGGTCGGGCCAAGCCTCGGTGTCGATGCCGGCGAACCAGGTCACGCAGCGGCCGGCATAGAGCGTCTCGAAAAGGTCGTACATCCAGTCGGCGAGGCACAGGTAGCGGCGGAAGCGCGGGTCGTCGAAGAGGCGCGGCGCCTGGCCGGGCTGATCGTAGATCGAGGGGCCGAGGATAGCCGGGTTGGGCAGCGACCAGCCCTCGAGCAGGGCCGGCCCGCCGATCATGCCGACCGGATAGTCCGGGTTGGCGCGGGCCAGCGCGTAGTCGTTGCGGTGCACGGTGTAGCCGGCCGCGGCCAGGCCCTTGCACATCATCTCGAAGGAGACCCCGAAGCCGGTGACCTTCTGGCGATGGTGCAGGCGGTTGTAGAGAGGCCGCACCAGGCGCTTCAGGTAGCGATCGCCCGGCAGGAAGCGATCGACCTCGTATTCCTTGTAGAACAGCAGGATGTGGCGCGAGTCCGGGCCCAGGGTCAGCCTCATGCGTCGATCCTTTGCGGGGCGAGGCGGCGCGCGCCTTCGGCCACCGTCACCACGTCGAAACCTGCGGCCAGCGCGGCGTCGGCGAGGCGTTCCAGGGCGGCCGGCGTGCAGCCCCATTGGGTGGGCGTCTCGGAGACGTCGTGGCTGCAGAGGATCACCCAGGCGCGCTGGCGAGCCGCCTGGCTCAGCCAGCGCATGGCCAGCGCCTCGCCGCCCGGTCCCTCGAACGGCACGGCCGGCGCCTGGTTGAGGTCGCTGCCGCGAGCGACGACGCCGGAGCGCACGATGCGCAGCAGGTCGAAGCGCCCGGCCAACGCCCGCTTGGGGCCGGCGGCGACGTCGCCGAACGGATAGGCGAAGGTGGTGGGCCGGCCGACGCCCCACTCGGCCAGGGTCTCGGCGTTGCGCGCCACGTCCTCGACCGCATCGCAGGCCGTGGCCTGGCCGCAGTCGAGGTGGGAGTAGGTGGGGCAGCCGATCTCGTGGCCGGCGTCGGCCAGGCGCTTTACCGCGGCGGCTTCGGCCAGCCGGCCGGTGGCCGAGTCGGTCCCGGCCAGGGCGGCGGCGATGTAATAGGTGGCCTTCAGGCCGCGGCTCTCCAGGATGCGCGCGCCGGTCTCAGCGGCCGACACGGGCACGTCGTCGAAGCTGAAGGAGATCATCGGCCGCCGCGGCGCGCGCGCCGGGCGGCGCGTCGCCAGGCGCACGGTGTGGCGGCGCAGCTTGCCGCGCCACGAAGTGTCGGCGTGGTAGGCTTCGGCCATCAGATCGCCTCCGCATAGAGGGCCGCGCGGTAGAGGCGCAGCGCGAACGCCCGCATGCTGGCCGGCCCGGCGTTCTGCACTGCCGCCGCCTTCAGCCACGGCCGCCACATGCCCCGCATCGGCACCCGCTTGAGGGCGCGGGCGACGCGGTAGCTCGGATAGGTGCTGACAATGTCGCCGTGGGCGGCGACGACGCGGGCGAAGTTGGCTGCCGACTGCTCGAACTTGCCGGCGATCACCGACGCCGGGGTCAGGCCGAGGTGGGTGGCCGGGTTATCGATGTGCAGGATATCGTGCTTGCGCGAGACGCGCATGCCCCATTCGACGTCCTCCCAGCCCCAGCCGACGAAGCTGTGGTCGAAGGGCTCGGCATCGAAGATGTCGCGCCGGATCAGCAGGTTGGAGGTGAAGACGTACTTTTCCGGCGACTGCCGGCGCGCTTCGACGGGTACGCAATCGCTGCTGAGGGCGAGCGCCCGGTGCACCGCGTTGTCGCGGGTCCGCGGCGCCTGGTCCAGCGAGAAGCCGCCGAAGGCGACGGCCGGGTTCTTCTGTTCGACCAGGCTTACCCAGCGGGCCAGGAAGTCCGGCGCATCGGGCAGCATGTCGGAGTCGAGGAACAGCAGGTGGCGACCGCGGGCCTGGCC
>DATAVF010000222.1:0-17910 GCA_036267835.1 Caulobacteraceae bacterium
ACCTCAGCCTGGAATCCGTCGCCGGCTTGAGCGACAATGGCCTCGTCAGCCTGCCCATCCTGGCCGCCTGACCGATCCGGCCTCGCCGGAGAGCGCGGTGATCACACCGCCGCAGCTACACCACGCGATGGGGCACGATCCCGCGCCGCGGGGCTGCCCAGGTCCGCCGCGCGCTCGATTAACGGCTTGGCCGAAGGGAGCGCCTTCAGCCGCCGACGCGCAAATTCAATGCGCGCCACCCAGTAGATTGCCGGCGCCCAGTCGCGCTCAGCGCCTTGTCGGAACACCGCTTCGGCGCCGTCCAGCTCGCCACGCCAAAAGAGCGCGCTGCCATAGTCGAGCATGCCCCGCAACGAGCCACATTCACGGGCGCGGCTGAACCACCCCATCGCCTCCGCCCGGTCGGCCGGAACGTCAACGCCCCAGAAGAGGCGCTCGCCAAGCAGACACATCGCCATCGGCGAACCCTCATGGGCAAGACCGCGGAACAGAGAGAGGCCCCTCTGAGGGTCGGTCACTGTGGTTGCCAGCGCACCCAGCAGGCGATCCATGTCGGGCTCCGCATCCGACGGATGGTAGCCCGCCTGATTGTAGTCCCAGTCGCGTTCACGCTTATCGAGTTGGGCGCTGGTCGGCTCGCCGGCCAGCTTGTCGAGCCACGCAACGATGCGCGCGCCGACACGCCGAATCCACGGACGCCCGCCGTCTGGACCGAGCTTCGTTGCCCAAATTGCAGCCACGCCGCGCTTCTACCACAGGTGGCCGCGGCTGCAGAGGCTCCCGTAGCCCTCTAGCCTAGATCGTCGCTGCGGCCCGCCCGGAGTCTCGCCCACTGGGCGGTCGGGCGGCCGTCCAGCCGGAACTGGTCGCCCGCCTTGTTGGCGAAGCGCCGCGGCCAGCCCTCGGGCGAGTCCTCCCAGGCCTCCTGGCGGCCGTAGACCATCATGTCGAGCATGCCGTAGCTGCCGGTCATCGGCTCGCAGCCGCGGTCGGTGGTCCAGTAGGTCTCGAACACCCGATCGCTGTCGCGCAGGTAGCAGACCTTCATGCCGAAGTGGCGGTCCGCCACCAGCCGCGCCGACGACGCCCCGGGCACGGCGTACCAGGGCATGTCCCACCCCATGAAGTCGCGATAGCGGGCGGAAGCGTCGTAGGGCCCCTCGCAGAACACGGCGAAGGTGACGTCGCGCGAGTGCAGATAAGAGAGCTCGAGCGCGTGGCCGGTGAAGAAGGTGCAGCCCTCGCACTGGCGCTCCGCCGGCCGCCCGGCGTGCCACATGTGGAACGAAGCGAAGAGCTGCGAGCGCCCCTCGAAGGCGGCGATTAGCGGGACTTCGCCGGCGGCGCCGACCAAGGGCGTCGTCGGATCGACCTCGACCATCGGCAGGCGCCGGCGGGCGGCGGCGATCGCGTCGCCTTCGCGGGTGTGCGCCTTCTCGCGGCTCCGCAGCGCCCGCAGGCGCGCCTCCCACGCCTCGCGATCGACGATCGGCGGCAATCCGGTCATGGCGGTGGCTCCAATGCGCGTCAGGGTCCATTGGATGACGAACCTGCGGGCCGGCATCCGACAGGCGACGTCGATTTCTATTGTGCCGCGCGACGAACGAACCCGCGGCGCCTCAATCCAGCCGGATGAAGTGGCAGGCGGCGTCGGTGGCGCGCAGGTGCATGACGGGCTGGCCGCCCTTCAGCACCTCGACCATGGCGGGGGTGCAGAGGCCGCCGGCGGTGATGGCGATCGGGTGGTCGAGGCGGTAGGTCCAGCCGGCGCGCAGGGGCAGGACGCGGGCGGCGGCGTCCGCGGGGTCGGTGTCGCCCGTGGCGCGGACAGCGGTGGGGGTCTGGCTGGCGTAGGCTTCGCGGCGCAGGTCGGAGACCTGGCGCTGGAAGTCGAAGAACACCGCGTGGGCGGTCATCTGGTCGAGCATGGCCTCGCCGCGCGGGACCACGATGGCGATCGCCAGCGCCATGATGGCGAGCACGATCAGCATTTCCAGCAAGCTGTAGCCGGCCTTCGCCGCCGAGCGAGCGCGGCGCCGGGTCATGGGCTCAGGGCGTGGCGTTGGCGGCGGGGGCCTGGGTGGGCGCCGTCGCGCTGACCGGCGTGGCCGCGTCGCTGTAGATGTCGGCCGCGTTGTCGGTCCCGCCGGGCTTGCCGTCGGAGCCCAGGCTGTGGACCTTGGGGCCGTGGGCCGCATCCGCCGGCGGATCGTAGACGTAAGCGTGGCCCCACGGGTCGTTGGGCAAATTGCCGCTGAGGTAGGGGCCGTTCCAGCCGGCGACGGACTTGCGGTCGCCGGTGACCAGCAGGTTCAGCCCCTCGCTCTCGGTGGGGTAGCGGCCGATGTCGAGCTCCATGGTCTGCAGCGCCGATTCCAGCGAGCGGGTCTGGACGCGGGCGGTGGTCACCTTGGCGTGGTCGAGCTGGGCGAAGAGGCGCGGGCCGACCAGGGCGGCGATCAGGGCGATGATCGCCAGCACGATCAGGATCTCGAGCAGGCTGTAGCCGGCCTTGGCCGCCAGGGCGGCGCGGCGCCGGCGCGCAAGCTTCAGGAGGGAGGATTTCCAATACATGCGAGCGTCGTGACCGGTCTTTCCGCCGCAGGGGCGCTTCTTGGCCGCCACTATATTCCCGCAGCCAAGTCAACTATAGCAAAAACGGGGTGGGCGAAGCGCGCAGATTCAATGCGTTGCGGCCCAAGTGGAGCGTGCCTGGTTTGACGGTCTCGGCCTCGGGGGATGTGCGGGCGACGCCCGGCCGGGAGGGCCCCCTGGCCCGCGCCCTCGGCCGGCTGACGCCCCGCGAGGCCTGGCTACTGGCCGGCATGTGCCTGGTGGCCCTGGTGGTCGCGGCCTTCTATGCCCTCGAATGGAGCTCCAGCGAGCGCGACCGCTACGCCGCCGCCCAGGCCGACCTGACGCTGGCGCGGCAGGACCGGGCGATCGCCACCCAGCGCGGCGCCGAGGGCGTCAGCAACGCCGACGCGAGCGCGGCCGGGGCCTGGTCGCTGCACGCCCGCAACCTCTGGCTGGCGCGGCTGAAGATCGAGCAGGCGCTGAGCGCCGCGGCGACTTCGGCCCGCCTGCCCTCGCCGCAGATCAAGATCGCCCAGGCGCTCGAAGACAACAGCGCCGCGCCGCTGCTGAAGGCCGAGGTCAGCGGGCCCTACGTGGCGGGGCCCTGGGTCGCCTTCATGCGGGCGCTGGCCGGCAGCGGGCTGGTGTTCGTAATCGACAAGCTCGACGTCAGCGACGCCGACACCTCGCAATACAGCCTGACCCTGCTGCTGCCTGTCGCCCTCGACGAGGCGCCGGCCGAAGCGAGCCCGACGCCGTGAGCCTGGCCGCCAACTTCGCCCTCGGCTTCACCGGCGCCGCGGCGCTGGGCGGGGCCGTGGCGATCGGCTGGCTGGCGCCGGGCGAGCCGCAGGTGCAGTCGCTGGCCGTCGCCCGGCATGCGCAGCCGGCGGACACCGCCGCGCTGGAGCGGCCCGGCGCGGATCTGCCCCGGGCCGTCGATCAGCTCGCCGCGCAGCTGCCGGCCGCCAAGCCCGATCCGGAGCAGCAGCCCACGATGGTCGTGGTGCGCCGTCCCGTGCGCTCGCCGCCGCCCGGGCCGACGGTGATGGCCGCCGCGCCGATGCACGACGCCGGCCTCGTGTTCCGCGCCCAGACCGCCGCCATCGTGCGTCAGGGCGACCATCTGGCGGTGCTGCTGGCCGCCGGCGAAGGGCGCCCGGCGCGGCTGTTGAAGGTGGGCGAGCTCTTCGACGACCGCTGGCGCCTGACCGCGCTGACCATGGACGAAGCCGTGCTCGGCGACGGCGTCAGCCAGGAGCGCGTGCCCCTGTTCGGCAATCCGGCCGGCGCGGCGGGGCGCGTGCAATGAGCCGCTTCCTCGCCCTCGCGCTCGTCCTCGCGGCGCTCGCCGCCTGCGCCCCCTTCCAGCCGATGAAGGTGACGCCGCAGCCGCCGAAGCCGGTGAACCCGGCGCAGGCCGCGCTGGAGCCGTTCGAGCCCGGCGGCAAGGTCGACACCAGCGCGCCCGCCACCGCCGACGATATCGCCCGCCTCGCCACGGCGCCGGACGCGCGCATCGACGCCGAGCTGCCGCCGCAGCCGCTGCCGCAGATGCTGAACACGGTGTTCGGCGACATCCTCAAGGTCCCTTACGTGCTGGGGCCGGACGTCGGCTCGCGCACCGAGTTCGTCACCCTGCGCGGCGTCGCCGGCATGACCCGCCGCGACTTCGTGCGCATGGTGCAGGTGGCGCTACGCGACTACGCGCTGAAGGTGGTGATCCGCGGCGGCACGGTGAACATCATCGACGACCCGACGCCCAACATCAGCTCCGCCACCTACCTCAGCGGCCGAGGCAGCCAGGACACGCCCCAGTCCGCCCAGCAGGTGACCCAGTTCTTCACCGCCAAGGCCATCGACATCGAGGCGGCGCTGGCTTTGATGGCCGACATCAATCCCGGCGCCCGCGGCCTCAGCCTGACCCCGGACGCCGCTCACAACTCGGTGGTGATCAGCGGCCGGGCCCGTGACGTGGCCGCCGCCGCGACCATGCTGCAGGAACTCGACCAGCCGATGTTCGCCGGCGTCGGCGTGGTGCGCGTCGAGCCGGTCTACTGGGCTGCGGGGACGCTGGGCCAGGAGCTGCAGCGCACGCTGGAGGCGCAGGGCTACGTCACCACCGGCTCGCCGCAGACGCCGCGCACCGTGCTGGTGCTGGCCTTCCCGGACGAGAACCAGGTGCTGATGTTCGCCAAGGACCCGACGGTGCTGTCCGTTGCCAAGGACTGGGCCGCGCGCCTCGACCAGCCCTCGGAGGTCGGCGGACGCACCTCGACCTTCATCTACCAGGCCCAGAACACCGACGCGAAGTCGCTGGCCGACCTGGTGCGCAGCCCCGAAAGCGGCGGCGGCGGCCTGACGCCTGGCCAGCCGGTCGGTCCGCCCGGCACGCCGCCGGCGGCGACCGCGGCGGCCAACGAGGTGGCGCCCGCCACCGGGGTCGGCCGCGGCATGATCTCGCCGAGCGCCAACCAGCAGGCGGGGGTCAGCCCGGCCGGCGGCTTCCTGAACGGCCGGATGATCGTCGATGAGGCCGGCAACCGCATCCTTTTCACCGGCGCGGCGGAAGACTTCACCGAGCTGCGCAAGCTCCTGGTCGCGCTGGATACCCCGCAGCGGCAGGTGCTGGTCGAAGTGACCATCGCCGAGGTGACCATCACCGACCAGACCAATATCGGCATGGAGTGGTTCTTCACCCATTCGATGACCAACGGCGCGGTGCTGACCGGCGGCACGCTGAACGGCCTCGGCATCGGCACCTCGGGGCTGAACCTCAACTACACCGCCAACTGGGCGGGGCTCAGCGTGCAGGCGGCGTTCAACGCCTTTGCCTCCAACAACAAGGTCAACATCCTGTCGCGGCCCAGGCTGGTGGCGCGCAGCGGCAGCGAGGCCTCGATCCAGGTCGGCACCGACGTGCCGATCATCACCGCCCAGGCGACCAGCCCGACGCAGACCACCGGCGCGACCAACATATTACAGTCGATCGAGTACCGGCAGACCGGCACCATCCTGCACATCAAGCCGGTGGTCTACGGCGACGACCGGGTCGACCTGGTGATCACCCAGGAGGTCTCCAACGCCGAGGGCAACGCCAATGCCGCGGTGGCCAGCCCGGAGATCCTCGACCGCAACCTGACCACCCAGCTGTCGCTCGCCGATGGCGCCACCGCCGTGCTGGGCGGGCTGATGGACAACGAATACACCAAGGCCAATTCGGGCATCCCGATCCTGAAGGACATCCCGCTCTTGGGGAACCTGGCGCGCACCGACACCATCTCCGGCGACAAGACCGAGCTCGTGATGCTGGTGACGCCCTACATCCTGCGCGAAGGCGACGACATGAGCCGCTGGACCAACCGCTACACCAACGAGATCAACGCGGCCTTCCGGGTCGGGCACGGCTGGTCCTACACCCTGACCGCCTGGTCGCCGGCCGTGACCCTGATCGATCCTACAAAACCGGCTCAGTAGGTCCCTGGACGGGCGCGGCGGCCGGCGACGGCGGCGGCGCGGGCGGCGGGGGTGGCGGCACGAACGGCGCGGGGGTGGTCAGCTTGCGCCAGCCGACGCGGTCGTAGGCGAACTGGCCGAGCGGCTGGCCTGCAGCGTCGAAGATGCCGACCGTCAGTCGGTACAACCGGAGTTCGTACGCGCGGCCGGATTGGCGCGAGCCCATGTTGAGCTCGGGCGCGCCGATCGGCTCGGCCTGCCAGCGCAGCGAGCGGCCGCCGGCGAGGTCCGCCTCGCCGTGGGGCTGGTCGGTGAGGTTGAGGTCGGCCGTGAGCGCGATGGCGTTGCGCTCCAGGCCGGCGAGCTGGAGCGCGCGCTGATAGCGGGCCTGGCCGTCGGCGAGCTGGCGCTGCAGCTCCAGGACGCCGGCCAGCGCCATGGCCGCGATGATCAGGGCGACCAGCGCCTCGATCAGGCTGAAGCCGCGCTTCACAGCGCGCCCATCAGGCTCGCCAGCCGGTCGAACCCGAGCACCGCCAGCGCCGGCGCCGCCGCGCAGGCGCCGAGCGGGGCCAGGCGCAGTCCGCCACCGCCGCGGCCGCGGATCAGCGCCACCCCAATCCCGATCATCGACGCGGCGACGATGATCCAGAGCACCTGATGGCCGCCCGACAGCGCGCCCAGCGCCGCCATCAGCTTGACGTCGCCCCAGCCCAGCGCCTCGACCTTGCGCAGCCGCAGGAAGGCCCAGCGCAGGGCCGCCAGCAGCCCGCCCCCGATCGCGGCGCCGAGCAGCGCGGACGGCCAGTCCATCCACCCGATCGCCAGCGCGAGCAGGGCCACGACATAGAGGTCCGGAATCACCAGCCAGCGCGCGTCGACGACGGCGACCGCGCAGAGGCAGGCCGCGATCAAACCCCAGCGCCAGGCCTGCGCCTTGTCGCCGAGCCAGTCCGCGCCGACGACGGCGGCCAGCCCGGCGGCGGCGACCGCGAGGCCCAGCCAAGCCGCGCCGCACCAGGAGATCGGCCGCTTGCTGGCCTCGGCGATCAGCGGCTGCGGCGCGGCGGCGAGCAGGGCCGACGCCGGCAGCACCAGCAGGCCTGCGAAGAGCCAGGCCGGCAGGGTCACTGGACCTGGTCGTAGATGCTGGCCAGAGCCATCACCAGCGAGAGCGCGATCACACCCACCACGATCGAGATCGCGCCGATCGCCGCCGGCTCGGCCAGGGCGGTGAAGCGCTTCATCTGGTCCTTCAGCCGGTCGTCGTAGCTGTCGGCGAGGAAGCCGAACATGGCGGCCAGCGCGCCGGACTTCTGCCCGGCGCGCAGCAGGCTGAGGTCCATCGCGGTCAGCCGCGTGTGGCGGCCCAGCGAGACGTGCACGGCGACGCCGGTGCGCAACTCGGCCTCGTAGGCCATCAGGCCGCTGCGGAACGGCCCGGGCGGCAGGCCCTCGCGCGACAGCACCGCAGCGTCCAGGAGGCCGACGCCGTTGGCGAGGCTGAGCGAGGTCAGCCGCGCCCAGGCCGCGATCTCCCGAGCTCGCAGCAGCTCGCCCACCACCGGCAAGCCGCGGCCGACGCCATAGAACCAGGCCCGCACCGGCGGCTGGCTGATCGCCGCGGCGACGCCGCCGATCAGCGCCGCCAGCGCCAGGCCGACCAGGATCAGGTGGCTGTCGACGAACTGGCCGATGCCGAACACCACCTTCGACATCGCCGGCAGCTTGCCGGCGTTGTCGCCGATCATGGCCGAGAAGCGCGGCACGATCTCGACGAAGATGAAGGTCACCGCGACCACGCCGGCGCAGGCCAGCAGGGCCGGATAGGTCAGCGCATTGATGAAATCGCGCCGCAGCCGGTCTTCGTAAGCGAGCTGGTCGGCGGCGACGCGCAGCACCTCGGGCACCCGGCCCGCCGCCTCGCCGACCTCGGCCATGGCGTAGACGTAGTACGGGAAGCCGGGCGCGTGGGCCCGGAGCGCCGCGCCCAGCGCCTCGCCCCGCTTCAGCGCCGCGATCACCGCCAGCAGCTGCGCCCGGCCGCGCCGCGCCACAACTCCGGCGGCCACGGTCTCGAAGGCCTCCAGCAGGGAGACGCCGGCCTCCAACATCAGCGCCAGCTGGCGCATCACCAGGGCGCGCTCGGTGGGGCGCAGGTCGCGGTCGGCGCCCTTGGCCTGGACGGCGGCCTCCTCGGTGAGGTCGGTGACCGTGAGGCCGCCGGCCATCAGCTCGCGCAGGGCTGCCGGCTCGTCGCGGGCCCGCACCACGTCGCGCACCGCCCGGCCCTCGCGGGTGACGGCGCGGTAGCGGAACTGGCGCTCTTCGCTCTCGAGGCTGGTCACCGCGAGGCCTCGCCCAGCGCCGGGGCCAGCACGCCAGTCGTGCTCTCGCCGGCCACTCGGCGCACCTCGGCCATGGTGGTGAGGCCGGCGCGGGCCTTGGCCCAGCCGTCCTCGGGCAGGCTGACGTAGCCGTCGCCGCGGGCGGTGCGGGTGAGTTGCTCCTCCGAGGCGCGGTGGCGCACGTCGTGCTCGAGGCCGGCGCTGCTGGTGACGATCTCGTAGAGCCCGAGCCGACCGAGGAAGCCGCTCTGGCCGCACTTCGCGCATCCGGCTGGCTCCTTCCACGCCGCCGGTCCCGCAGGCCGGGCCAGGGCCGGGCGCATCGCCTCATAGCCGGCCACGCGGTCGGCGTCGGCGGGGCGGGCGCAGTGCGGGCAAAGCCGGCGCACCAGCCGCTGGCCGACAAGGCCGCGCAGCACGTCGGCCAAGAGGAAGGGCTCGACGTCCAGATCGAGCAGCCGCGGCGCGGCGGCGAGGGCAGAATTGGTGTGGATGGTGGAAATCACCAGGTGGCCGGTCAGGGCCGCCTGCACGGCGATCCGCGCCGTCTCCTGGTCGCGGATCTCGCCGATCATGATCACGTCCGGGTCCTGCCGCAGGATCGAGCGCAGGCCGGCGGCGAAGGAGAGGCCGATGTCGCTGCGCACCTGCATCTGCACCACGCCCGGCAGGTCGAACTCCACCGGGTCCTCGACGGTGACGATCTTGCGCACGCCGTTGTTCAGGTGGACGAGCAGACGGTAGATCGTGGTGGTCTTGCCCGAACCCGTGGGCCCGCTGACCAGCACCACGCCGTTGGGCTTGTCGACGAGACTGAGCAGCTCGCCCGCCTGGGCATCGCTGACCCCCAGTTCGGCGAGTTCCGGCAGCCGGTCGGAGCGGCCGAGGAGGCGCAGCACCACGCTCTCGCCCCAGACCGACGGCAGGCTGGAAATGCGCAGGTCGAGCTCCTGGCCGGCGATGCGGATCGACTGGCGCCCATCCTGCGGCAGCCGCCGCTCGCCGATGTCCATGCCAGAGAGCAGCTTGATCCGTGAACAGACGGCATCGAAGCGGGCGCGCGGCGCGGTGCGCGCCGTCACCAGCATCCCATCGATCCGCATCCGAACGGCGAAGTGGTCGGCGAAGGGCTCGACGTGGACGTCCGACGCGCGCCGGGCCAGCGCCTCGGCGAAGAGGCTGTTGACGAAGTCGATCACCGGCGTTTCCTGCGCCAGCTCCTTCAGCCGCGCCGTCTCCGACTGGCCGCCGGCCGCCGCCTCGACCCGGGCGCCGTGGGCGATCTCCTCCAGCACGCCGGCCACCACCGCGTGCCGCGCCAGCCGGTATTGCACCGGCGCCCCGACCTGGGCGAGGCGGTCGCGCAGGGCAGCGTCGAGCGGATTGACCGCGGCGCAGAAGACCGCGCCGTCCGCGCCGTCGCCGGCGCGCCAGGCGATCGCCTGGTGCTGCGTCCACCAGGCCAGGGGCGAGCGGATCTCGGCCAGGAAGGCGGCCACCTGCGCCGCCACCGGCGCCTCGCCCGGCCCCAGCACCCCAACGCTAAGTTCCTCGCTGAGCACGGCCAGCAGATCGACCTCGGAAAGCGCGCCGGTGCGGATCAGCAGTTGTCCCAGCAACCCGCCGGCCAGCGATTGCAGCGCCAGGGCGTCGGCGAGTTCGCGGTCCGAGATCAGTTCCCGGCCGCGCAAAAGTTCGCCAAGCCTTTGACTTTGCATGGGCTCAGCCTATCCCAGGCCCCGAAGCGCCGGAAGTGGCTCCCGGACGTCGCCCCGGCGCCGGGAGCGCAAAATGCGGCATCCGTTCCACGGCGCGCTCGGCGGGGGGCAAGATGACTTGCCGCCCCTCCGGGCCTTGGGGCATAAGCGCGATTGATACGATGTGCCTCATGCTTGAGCTTGGGGTGGCGCTCCGCCTGCGCCAAACGGAGCGAGTATGACGGCGAGGGCCGAAGATGGCGCGAGTGAGGAGACGCTGGCGAGAGCGCGCGCGACACAGTCGGTGCGGCTTGGGGATATCCTCAAGCGCCTGACCAGGCCTGGCGTCATCGGGCGTACGGGCCGCGCGCTCGGCTACCTATGGCAGTATGGCCCGAAGGCCAGCCGCGCCACCTTGCTGCTGCGCATGGGCGCCTCGCCGCCTTACCGCGAGTGGATCGCCACCTACGATACGCTGCGGCCAGCCAACCGCGAGGCCCTGAGCCGGCGCGCCGCCCAGCTGGCCGATCCGCCGCTGATCTCGCTGCTGACGACCGGCGCGAAGCCCGATGAGCGGGACCTTGCCGGCTTGCTGGCCGCCGCCAGGGCGCAACTCTATCCGAACTGGGAGCTGGTGATCGGCACGCCGTCCGCCGCTGCGGCGCAGGCCCTCGAGGCCCAGCTGCTGCGGACGGGGCCGGAGCGGCGGCTGCGGTTCGCCCCGGCCGCGCCGGGCGAGGAGCCGGGCGCCGCCGCGCTAGCCGAGGCCAAGGGCCGGCTCGCGATCTTCTGCGCCCCCGGCTACGAGCCGCGCGAGCACGCCCTGCTGCTGGCCGCCGAACGCTTCGCCGCCCGCCCGGACGCCGATGTCGTCTACTGGGACGAGGACGAGCTGGTCGCCGACGGCGAGCGCCGCGATCCCTGGTTCAAGCCGGACTGGAACCCGGACCTCAACCTGGCCCAGGGCCTCTTCGGCGGCGCGGTGGCGTGCCGCCTGGACGCGGTCCGCAAGGCCGGGGCCTTGCGCCCCGGCTTCGGTCAGGCGGCGGTCTTCGACCTGGGGCTGCGGCTCACCGAGGCGGGCGGGCCCGGGCGCGTCGAACACATTCCGCACGTGCTTTTCCATCGGCGGGGCGTGGCGGATGCGGCCGAGGCCGACGTCGCGGCCCGCGCCCGGGCGGTGGCCGACCACCTGCAACGGCGAGGCGTCACCGCGTGCGCTACCCCCAACGCCTCGACCGGAGCGGTGCGCGTCTCCTACGACCTCGCCGGCGCGCCGCTGGTCAGCATCATCATCCCGACCACCGACCGGATCGACCTGCTCGAGCCGTGCCTGGCCGGGCTGATGTCGGGGACGGACTACGCCAACCTCGAGATCCTCATCGTCGACTGCGCCAGCCGCGAGCCGGCGACGGCGCAGTGGCTCGCGGCCGCCGTGGCGCGCGACGCCCGGGTGCGGGTGATCCGCCGCGAGGGCCTGTTCAACTACTCGGCCGCCAACAACCTCGCCGCCCGCCAGGCTAAGGGCGAAATCCTGCTGCTGCTGAACAACGACACCAAGGTGATCCGGCCTGACTGGCTCACCGAGATGGCAGCCAATCTGCAGCGACCGGAAGTCGGGGCCGTCGGCGCCAAGCTGCTCTACCTGGACGGCGGCGTGCAGCATGGCGGCGTTTGCTTCCAGGAAGGCGAGACCCTGCACCTCGGCCTCGGCCTGAAGCGCGACGACCGCGGCTATCACGGGCAGATGGCGATGCCGCGCGAAATCTCGGCCGTGACCGGCGCCTGCCTGGCGCTGCGCCGCGCGACCTTCGAGCAGGTTGGCGGGCTCAATGAGGCGCTGCGCGTGGCGTTCAACGACGTCGACCTGTGCCTGCGCATCCGTCAGCTCGGTCTCGCCATCGTCTGGACGCCTTACGCCGAGCTCTACCACCACGAATCGGCCACCGGCGGGCTGGACCGCAGCCTGCGCCGCCGGCTCGAGGGTCGGCGCGAGCAGTGGATCACCCAGCATCTGTGGGCCGAGGCGATGCGGCGCGATCCGTTCCACAGCCCGAACCTGGCGGTCTGGGACGGGCGCGAGCACCCCAGCGCGCCGCCGCCGTTCGGCCCCGGCTGCGGCCTCGCCTTCCCGCCGAGGACCCCGCGGCCCTGGTGAGAGTCAGGCGCTGCGTTAAGTCAGGTCTTGGCGAGCTTGCGGGCGACGTGATTAGCCAGGTGGTTGAGACCGTGCTGCACGGCGTCGCGGCGCCAGGCGGCCGAGCGCAGCCGCACGGCAAAGGCCGCCCGCGCCGCATCCAGCGCCGTGAGGTCCGGTTCGCCGGAGGCAGTGGCGGCGGCCAGCACGGCGTAGACGTCAGCGGCGAGCATCGTCATCGGATCGTCCGTCGGCTGCGGCATGGCCGGCGGTTGCGGCCCGGCAGCGCTCCAGTAGGCCTCGATCCGCGCCGCGGCCGCCGGGTCAAACGGAAGGCCGCCTAGCCTGGCGGCGAGATCCCGCGCCGCCGCGGCTGGATTGTCCCGAAACCCGGCGTAGTCGATGAAGGCGCGCGGTAGGCCGCGGGTCAGCCGCTCGGCCTCCAGCACGTGGCCCAGCCACAGCGCCGCACAGCGCAGGCGGGAGAAGCCCTCCCGCGCCGCCAGCGACCGCATCGCCTCGCCCGGCGCGCGGAGCGGCGAGACCACCAGCGTCCGCGGCCCGAATGCCGCGAGCGCGTCCAGCATCAGCGGCGCCAGGCGGCAAAGCCGCGGGTCCTTGATCACGAAGCGCGGGGCGCTGGCGAACTCCGAGCGCAGCACCGCCAGCAGCTCGGCCCGGCAGGCGTCGGCGGCGGGGCTCGCCAACGTCCGGGCCGGCAGCGGGCGCGGATCGTCCCAGCGCGAGCCGATCGCCCGCAGGAAGCGGTCGTGGCTGGCGACGACGGCCTCGGCCTCCCAATAGCCAGACGGGTTGGCGGCGTTGGCGGGCACGAGGTCGCGGGCCTCGGCCGCGCCCATCAGGCCGAGGGTGCGGGCGACGGCGGAGGTGCCGCTGCGATGGGCGCCGATCACCAGGATGCATGTCGGCTGGCTCACCAGGCCGGTCATACCTAAGCGGGCGCGGGGATGCTACGAGCGCACGCAGAGCCGCTGGACCCGCCGCCGTTGAACATCCTGCTCATCACTCTCGACCAGTTCCGCGGCGACTGCCTGTCGGCCGCCGGCCACCCGGTGGCGCGCACGCCCCACCTGGACCGGCTGGCGGGCGAGGGCCTGCGCCTGGCGCGGCACTACAGCCAGGCGGCGCCGTGCGGGCCCGGCCGCGCCAGCCTCTACACCGGCATGTACCAGATGAACCACCGGGTGGTGGCCAACGGCACGCCGCTCGACGCACGCTTCGACAATGTCGCCAAGGCGGCGCGGCGGGCCGGGTACGAACCGACTCTCTTCGGCTACACCGACCAGGCCGTCGATCCGCGCCAGACCAGCGGGCCGGACGATCGGCGGCTGGGCACCTACGAGGGCGTGCTGCCGGGCTTCGCCGAGGGGGTGCACCTGCCTTCCGGCGCGCCGACCTCGTGGCTGGCCTGGCTGCGCTCGCAGGGGGTCGAGGCGTCCGACGACCCGGAAGAGGCGCTGATGGAGGAGCCGGAACGGCCGGCCGAGCTCAGCATGACCGCCTTCCTCACCGACCGCTTCATCGACTGGATGCGAGCGCAGCGGCGGCCGTGGTTCGCCCACCTGAGCCATCTGAGGCCGCACCCGCCCTACGCCGCGGCCGGCCACTTCGCCGCGATGTACGACCCGGCCGACATGCCGGCGCCGATCGCCCCCGCAGCCGAGCGCCATCGCCGCCACGACGCCTACCTGCAGGCCGAGGGCGCGGCGGCGCCGACCGACCCCTACGAGATGGCCGGGCTGATGGCGCAATACTTCGGCATGGTCAGCGAAGCCGACCACCAACTCGGGCGAGTGTGGGCGGCACTGGAGGCGCTGGGCGCCTGGAACGACACCTTCATCGTGGTCACGTCCGACCACGGCGAGCAGCTTGGCGACCACGGCCTGATCGGCAAGCTCGGCTGGTTCGAGCAGAGCTTCCACATTCTGGGCATCGCCAGGGACCCGCGGGCAGGCGCCGTGCGCGGCGAGGTCTGCGAGCGCTTCACCGAAAATGTCGATGTGTTCCCCACCCTCTGCGAAGCGATGGGCGTGGACACGCCGGCCCAGTGTGACGGCCTGCCGCTGACGCCGCTGCTGGCCGGCGAAGAGCCGCCCTGGTGGCGCGGCGCGGCGGCGTGGGAGTACGACTGGCGTGGCCGGCTGATCGCCGATGGTCCCTCGCCGTGGCCCTGGGATCGACGCCTGGAGCGGCAGAAGCTGGCCGTGCGGCGCACCGAGACCGCGGCCTACGTGCATTTCGGCGACGGCACGCACCTGGCCTACGACCTCGCGGCCGATCCCACCTGGCGCACGCCGCTCGCCGATCCAGCACGGGTGCTGGCCGAGGCCAACGGCATGCTGAGCTGGCGCGCCCGCCATGCCGAGCGCACCCTCACCGGCATGCTCGCCGATCACGGCGGCGTCGGCCGCTGGCCGCAGATGCCGCCAGGCTGGGGCTCAGGCCGGGGGCCGCTCGCCGGCTGAGATGCGGGCGGCGATCGCGTCCAACACCGGGCCCATGTCGGCGACGCTGTCGATCACGTAGTCGGCGCCCGCCGCACGCAGCGACGCCGCGGCCGCATCGACCCGCCGCCGTCGCTCGCCGTCGGCCAGCGCCAGGTACTCGGCGTGGCTGAGGCCGACGCCGTTGCCGGAGGCGGCGAGGCCGACGGTCCAGGCGCCCGCCGCACGGCCCTCGCCGATGCCGACCTCGGCGTCGTCGACCTTGACGCATTGCCACGCCGGCCAGGCGCCGATCTCGACCAGCACCTTCCACAGCATCAGCGGCGATGGGCGTCCTGCCGCAGTCTCGCCGGCGCAGACGACCGTCGCAGGCGCATAGCCCTGCTCGGCGGCGCGCGGCAGCACGGCGGCCATCATGGCGCGGGTGTAGCCGGTGCAGGAACCGATCTTGACCCCGTCGGCGGTCAGCCGCGCCGCCAGCGCCGCCGCGCCGGGGATCAGTTCAGCCGAGCGCGCGGCGGCGGCGGCCATCAGCGGCTCGACCGCGGCGAAGATGCGGTCGCCGTCCGCCTCGCTGGGCGTCGCGCCCTTCGCGGCGGCCCACGCGGCGGCGATGCGGGGGATGGCGCACAGCGCCCGCACGTGGTCGCGCTTGGCGCGGCCCATGTCGATGCGCGCTTCGGCGGCGGTGATCGCCACGCCCTCCCCGGCGAAGGCGTCGATCAGCGCCGAGACCGGCGCCATGCAGCCGAAATCCACCATGGTGCCGGCCCAGTCGAACACCACGGCCTGGATCGGATGGGTCATCGGGCGGGCTCCGTCAGGCCGTAGAACTGGGCGATGGTCTGCTCGGCCAGGCCGAAGCTGATCGAGGCGCCGCAGCCGGCGGTGACCATCACCAGCCGCACCTCCTCGCTCACCGCTTCGCACAGGTATGTGCGATCTTTCGCGACAGCATAGGTCCCGGTCCACCGTTCGACCACGGGAGGAGGCGCCAAGCCCGTGGCGCGCTGGAACTCATCGAGGATCAGCGCCTCCGCCTCCGCCGGTGCGAACGGGTCCGGCAGGTCGCTGTAGTGGTGGCTGTCGCCAACCACCAGCGAACCGTCGGCGCTCTGCACGGCGATGAGGTGGACGCCGTGCTCGAGGTGGCGCGGCTGCTCGGCTTCGAGCCGCCGTTTCAGGGCGCGTGCTTCCGTGAGGGCCGCATAGCCCTGGTAGCGGGTGAGGCCGAGGTCGGACATCACGCCCGCTGGCCAGGCGAAGTCCGGCGCGGCGAGGCGGAGCATCGAGAGCCTGCAGCGTTGCAGGCTGAAAGCCGCCAGCCAGTCCGGGAAGAGGCTGACGAAATCGTCGCCCGGGCAGACAATGGCGCGTTCGGCCCGAACCGGGCCACGGGATGTCTTGATCACCCGCGGCGCTACCTCGCGCACCGCCGCGCCCATGACGAAGTCCACGCCGTGCGCCTCGGCCAGCCAGGCGGCGAGCCTCGGCAGGGCCAGGCGCGACTCGACGCGCAACTCGTGCGGGCTGACGAGGGCGCCGAGGGTGTCAGGCGCGGCGATCTGCGGATGGCTCGAGCGCAGGGCCGCAGCGTCCAGCAGGCCGCAACCCTCGCCCATCTCGGTGGCGAGGAAGGCCTCGGCGACGGCCACCGATTCCGGCCGGCGCAGGGTGAGCACCATGCCCGCATGCTCGATCGCGATGCCTGCTTCCGGCGCGATCTCGGCCCAGACGTCCCGGGCGCGCCGCGCCAGCCGCCAGATGTGGCCGCGTTCCTGACCGGTGACGGTGATGAAGCCGAAATTGCGGATCGAGGCGCCGTTGGCGCGCACGTCCCGGTCGATCACCACCACCCGCTTGCCGATCCGCGCCGCCGCCCAGGCATGCGCGAGGCCGACAATCCCCGCGCCGACTACGGCGAGGTCGTAAGAGCGGTCGCTGGGGGCCATGGGCGCTCCGCTTCCCTGACCGAGAAGGCGCGGTCAAGCAGATACCGCTCCTCACCCGCGCAGCGGGGGAGGTGCGGCCGGAGGCCGACGGAGGGGGCGGCAGCGTACGCGGCGGAAACGCCCCTCCGTCGCGCTCCGCGCGCCACCTCCCCCGTTTCACGGGAGAGGAGTCGGGCTGACAAGGCGCGCCGCGCCGACGGCAACGCCATCGGCAAGCGGGCTGCGAAGCACTCTTTGCGATGGTCGGAGCGCCGCGAGGGCCGCTGCGAACGAAGCGTCATCCGCGAAGCGACCCTCGATCAGGATCGGTCCCTCGGCCGCGATCAGGCCAAGGGCGTGGTCGGTGCGACGGGCGAGTTCGAGCGCGGCGCGGGTGGCGCGCAGCACGGGCGGAGCGTCGCGCCAGCTGTCCAGCGCCGCGGCTTCGGCGAGGCGGGTGGCGTCGGGCGCGGCGCCCAGGGTTGCGCCCATCCAGGCCTCGTAATCACGGCCGCCCATGAAGCGGGCGGTGGGGGTCGGGCGGCCGTCGACATCGACGTTGGCCAGCATGTCCTCGGCCGGGTCATAGGCGTCCGGCCCCGCGCCGCCCGACGCCAGCGAGACGAACCAGGTGCCGGTCGAGACCACCGCGAACGGCGCGCCCGCCAGTTCCGGCATGCCGCGGGCCGCATGCAGCGCCGCATTGCTGTCGTGCAGGCCGCAATAGACCTGGCAGGTCGGCGGCAATCCGAAGCCGGAGCGCGCCACGCCCAGCACCTCGCTCGCGCCTCGCAGCGGCGCCATGCGCTCGGCCCAGCCGCGCCCGATGGCGAGGTCAGAGTAGCGGCGCTCGTAGGGTCGCCAGAGGTCGGTGTGGCAGCCGAGGCTGGTGACCTCGCTGGCGCGCTCGCCCGACAGGAACCAGGCCCAGTATTGCGCCCACGGCAGCATCCAGCCGGTCTTCGGCCAGACGTCGGGGTGCAGATGCTCGAGCCAGTAGAGCTGGGCGCCCAGGTTGAGGCCGCCGGGCAGACGCGGCGACAGGGTGGCGGCGAAGGGATCGCGCAAGGCCTCGTAGGCGGCAGCGATCTCGCGCGGCGGCTCGGCCTCGTAGTCGAGCGCTGCGAGCGGCGCATCGCCGGCCATCAGCACCCCGGCCGCGCCGTGGCCGACCGGGACGATGGCGGTGATCTCGGCCAGCCGCGCCGCTTCGGCCAGCGCACCTCGCAGCCAGGCGCCGATGCCGGGGATATCCAGCTGGGCGCCGGCCGGCGGGTTGGCGCGGTCGAAGGCGGCGAG
>DATAVF010000223.1:0-2375 GCA_036267835.1 Caulobacteraceae bacterium
CGGCTACATCACCATCCCCGAGGGCGCGACCTTCAACACCGACAGCACGTGGGCGGTGGAGAACCACGGCGTCGACCCCGACGTGGTGGTCGAGGACATGCCCGCCGACCTGCTGGCCGGCCACGACATGCAACTCGAGACCGCCGTCGACCTGGTGCTGAAGGCCATCGCTGGCAAGCCCGCCGACCTGCCGCCCCCGCCCGCCGCGTTGCCGGCGTACCCGGCGAACGGGGTCGTGCCGCCGCAACCCTAACCACTCCTCACCCGTGAAACGGGGGAGGGGGACCATGCAAAGCATGGTGGAGGCGGTGTGTGATCTCCGCCCGGAGTCGCCCCCTCCGTCGCGCTCCGCGCGCCACCTCCCCCGCTTCGCAAGGGAGGAGTGGGTTACGCCGGCTGCCGCTGTTGTTGCTGCTGCTGGCCCGGGCCGCCCAACGACGTGAACTTCGGGGCCATCTTTGGGAGGGCTTCCGAGAGGATCGTCTCTACCGTCCAGGTGTCCGGCGAGGTGACCGTTTCCACCGGGCGCGGCTGGCTGAAGAGCTCCAGCGTTTCCGAGCGGGCGCCGAAGATCTGGCCGGTCACGTGGCTGGCGGCTGGCGAGGCCAACGCGACGGCGAGCTTGGCCGGCTGGTCGGGACGCAGCGCCTGCTTCATCGCTTCCATGCGCGCCGAGCCGGCCTCGTCCTTCACCGGGATGGTGGCGATCAAGCGGGTCCAGGCGGTCGGCGCGATGATGTTGGAGCGCACGTTCTTCGAGGCCCCCTCCATCGCCAGCACCCGCGACAGGCCCATGATGCCGAGCTTGGCGGCCGCGTAATTGGTCTGGCCGATGTTGCCGATCAGGCCCGAGGTCGAGGTGAAGAGGACGTAGGAGCCCTCGTTCTGATTGCGGAAGTGCTCGATGGTGGCGCGGCAGACGTTGTACGAGCCGCGCAGGTGCACGGCCACGACCACGTCCCAGTCCTCGTCGGCCATCTTGTGGAACATGCCATCGCGCAGGATGCCCGCCGGGTTGATCACCGAGTGCAGGCCACCGAGTTCGTCGATCGCCTGCTGCACCATGTCCTTCACGGCGCCCATGTCGGTGACGCTCTTGGAGTTGGCGACCGCGACGCCGCCCGCTGCGCGGATCTCCGCCGCCACAGTTTCGGCCGGGCCGGAAGAACCCTCGTCACCGCCGCGCTCGCCGCCGCCGAGGTCGTTGACCAGCACCTTGGCGCCTTCGCGCGCCGCGATCAGGGCGCACTCCCTGCCGATGCCGTTGCCGCCGCCGGTGACCAGCACCACCTTGCCATCAAGTACGCCCATCCGGGTCTCTCCCTAGTGTTTGCTGCCCCGACCTAAGCTGGGCTGACGCTGGGAGACGCAATACGCCCGCATGGGGACTTGCAGCGACTTCGCGTAAGCCTGCTCCGGTGAATCCGGAGGAGCTAGCCGATGACCAACCTCTTCGACATGACCGGCAAGACCGTGCTGATCACCGGCGGCAGCCGCGGGCTGGGCAAGGCGATGGCCCACGGGTTTGCCGAGGCTGGCGCAAACATTGCCGTGGTCAGCCGCAAGCTGGACGCCTGCGAGGCCACGGCGCGCGAACTGGAGGCGCTGGGCGTGCGCGCCTTACCTTACGCCTGCCACGTCGGCCGCTGGGACGAGATCGAGCCGATGTTCGAGGCGGTCTGGGACCACTTCGGCAAGGTCGACGTGGTGGTCAACAACGCCGGCATGTCGCCGCTCTATCCGTCGCTTGGCGCGGTCAGCGAGCGGCTGTTCGACAGCGTCATCGGGGTCAATTTCAAGGGCCCGTTCCGGCTTGGCGCCCTGGCCGGCGAGCGGATGGCGGCGGCGCGGATCAACGGCGCCATCATCAACATCTCCAGCACCGCTTCGCTGACGCCGTCGCCGGGCACGGCCTTCTACGGGGCCGCCAAGGCCGGGCTGGGCGTGCTGACCCAGGCTTTCGCGACGGCCTTCCAGCCCTATGTGCGGGCCAACACCATCATCGTCGGTCCCTTTGCGACCGATGTTGCCGAGCACTGGCCCGATCCCCCCGATCATGCACGGCCCGGCCTGACCAAGAGTGGCCGCCGCGTCGGAATGCCCGAAGACATCGTCACCACGGCGCTCTATCTGGCGTGTGACGCGTCGCGCTATGTCAACGGCGCGGCGATCAAGGTCGACGGCGGCGGGTGGGGCACAAGTCGCGCGGTGGAAGATGCAGATGCGGCGTCCTGATGGGGCGCCGGGAGATTTCGTATGAGCGACACCTACCCGCTGACTCCGCCGCGCAATCCAGCCGGACCGGCGCCGCAACGCCGCCCCGGCTCGATCCGCCGCACCTCCAGCCTGGAGACCAGCTGGCCGGACGGGCGCGA
>DATAVF010000224.1:0-4711 GCA_036267835.1 Caulobacteraceae bacterium
GGCGGCTCGATCATCAACACCGCTTCGATCGCGGGACTTCAAGCTGGCTGGGGGCCAGTGGCCTATTCCACCGCCAAGGCCGCGGTGATCCACATGAGCCGTTGCGCTGCGGCCGAGCTGTCGCCGCAGGGCATCCGGGTCAACGCCATCTGCCCAGGCCTGATCGCCACCTCGATCTTCGGCGCCGCGATCGGCATGCCGGTCGCCGCCGCCGACCAGATGGCGGCGCGGGTCGCCGAGAATGCCTCCATCGCCCAGCCCGTGAAGAAGCCCGGCCTGCCCGAAGACATCGCCCGCGCGGCGCTCTACCTCGCCAGCGACGACTCGGCCTTCGTCACCGGCACCCACATCGTCGTGGACGGCGGCATCACCGTCGGCTCGCGCCACGCCTGGGACCCGTCCGCCGGCTCGCCCTTCGCCGCTATCTTCGGCTTCACGCCGGAGGATATGGCGAACGCCAGCGCCGGGCAGGTGCGCTGACGCCCGGCCAGCCTAGCGCAGCACCGGGAGCACGAAGTCGGGGTCGAGGGTCTTGATCGGGTGATAGCCGCCCACCTGGCCCATGATGTCATTGGGCCGGCGCAGCTCGTAGCCCAGCAGGATCTGCATCTCGCGGCTCATCCGCCGCACCCGCTCCTTCGGAATGCCGAGGAAGAAGTTCTCCTGCGGCCGCGCCCAGGGCTCGCAATACTGGTTGGTGAAGGCGAGCCGCGGCGCGTCGCTGACGTTGGCGCCGCCGCTGTGCACCAGCGTGCCCTGGAAGATGCAGAGCGCGCCGGCCGGCATGGTCAGGTGGAAGCGGCGCTGGGTCGCCTCGGTGACCTCGCCGCGGGCCAGCGACGCCCTGAGCGCCTCGATCTCCTCGAACGACCACTTGTGGCTGCCGCGGTACATCACCGTGCCGCCGTTCTGCGGCGTGAAGGCGTCGATGGCGCCGATGGTCGAGATGCTGAAGGCGCGGCGCGGGCGCGGGAACGGATAGAAAGGATCGTCGGTGTGCAGGTTCTGCGCTTTCTCGCCCGGGTAGATGCAGATCGCGTGGTCGGCGCTCAGCAAGTAGTTGGGGAGCAGCAGCCGGTCGAGGATGGCGAGCAGGCGGTGATCGGATGCGGTCTCCTCGTAGACTTCGCCGCGCCCGACCAGGGTGTAGACCCGCTCGGTGGTGAAGCCCTCGAACGAGTTGCGGCCACGATAAGTGCCCAGCTGCGGCGCCAGCCCCTCGCGGAAGCGCCGCAGGTGATCGGGGCACATGAAGTCCTCGATGATGGTGTAGCCATCGGCCTCGAGCCGGGCCACGTGGCCCTCCAGATCGAAGCCGGCCGGCAGGCGGCGCTCGGCCTTGAAGTATTCGGTCATCTCGAACCTCCCGCGGGCTCTCGCGGCCCGTCACTCAGCATCGACAGCATGTCGGCGGCCAGCGCCTCGGGGCTCTCGCCGGTGGCCCCGCCGCGCGCGGCCATGCCGATGGCCAGCGCCCAGAATCGGTGCGCGGGGACGGGACTGCGCGTCGGCGCCCAGCCCCGCCGTGCGTGGTGCTCTTCGAGGGCGCGCCCGCTCTCGACATCGAGCCGCTCGAAGGTGCGCTGCACCTGCGGCTGCAGGTCGGGCCGGCGGTGGGCCAGCGCCAGGGCCTCGACGAAGAGGTTGAGGCGCGGCGCGGCGATGACGCTGCGCACCATGATTTCCAGATAGGTGCCACCGACATCATTGGCTGCCGACGCCAGTTCGGCGTCGCGGGCCAGGTAGAGCATCTCCCGGCAGGCGGCCTCGACGAACAGCGCCTCCTTGGTCCCGAAATAATATGTGACCTGGCTGGGGAACGCGCCGGCTTCGGCGGCGATCTCCGCCATCGAGGCGGCGGCGAAGCCCCGGGCCTTGAACTTGGCGGCGGCGGCGTCCAGCAACCGCGAGCGCATCCGCTGGCCAGGCCGGCCCCCGGTCCGCGCATCAGGCTCAGCCAGGGTCTTGAGCATGCGGAATTTGTATTGCGTTCAAACTTTGAATGCAATACAAATTCTTGGCGTCGCCCCTCCGATCAAGCCAACGATTCAGAGGCAAAGCGGGCGACGCCGTAGTAGGGTGATATTCGCCATGGCTGTCGCCGCCCGTGTCGATCCGAAGAGCTACTTCACGCCCGAGGAATGGGCGCCCATTTCCGCGCGCTCGTCCTGGAAGGGCTTGGCGCTGGTGGCGCACTGCTGGGCGGTGATCGGCCTCTCCTGGGCCGCCGTGATCGCGGCCGTGCATTTCTTCGGTCCGATCGGCCTGCTTGGCCTGATCATCGCCGTGCCGGTGATTGGCGGGCGCCAGCTCGGCCTCGGCATATTGCAGCACGACGCGGCCCACGGCGCGCTGCACCCCAGCGCCAAGGTCGGCGACTGGGTCTCCAACTGGGTCTGCCTCAACGGCGTCGAGCGCTATCGCAAGTACCACCTGCAGCACCACAAGTTCGCCCAGCAGGCGGAGGACCCGGACCTCGGGCTCTCGGCGCCGTTCCCGATCACGAAGACCTCGTTGCGCCGCAAGATCGTGCGCGACCTCACCGGCCAGACCTGGTTCAAGCAGCGCTTCGGCGACTTCCAGAAGAAGCTGAAGGCCCGCAAGCCGGGCGAGCCCGTGCTGCCCATCATCGGCGCCGAGATCATCAAGCAGCGCCGCTGGCTGTGCGTGAACGCCGCCGTTATCGGCGTCACCGCCCTGCTCGGCTACTGGTGGGCCTGGCTCCTGCTCTGGCTGCTGCCGCGGGCCACCTGGCAGATGATGATCACCCGCTTCCGCAACATCGCCGAGCACGCTCTGGTGGCCAAGAACGAGCCCGACCCGCTGCGGCACGCCCGCTCGACCCGCGCGAACTGGCTCGAGCGCATCATCATCGCGCCCTACTGGGTCAACTATCACTGCGAGCACCACATGTTCATGCACGTGCCTTGCTGGCGCCTGCCGCGCGTGCAGCGGCTGCTGCGCGAGAAGGGCGTGCTGGGCGGCATGCTGACCGCGCCGGGGTACGTCACCGTGCTGAAGGCTGCGGCCGGCAAGCCCCAGCCGGTCACGCCCGCCCCGGAGGCGGCCGCCGCGTGACGGCGCGGCTCAGTCTGCGTTGAACGCCCGCATCCCCGACCAAGTCTCTGCCCGCCGCGCCTTCATCCTCGCCAACACCCGCCTGCAGGCCCCGCCGCATACGCCAGAGCTGCGGCTGCACGTGGCCGACGAGGTGACGCCGATCTGGCGGCTGACCGAGGACGAACTGGGCGAGCTCGGCCTGCCGCCGCCGTTCTGGGCCTTCGCCTGGGCCGGGGGCCAGGCCCTCGCCCGCTACCTGCTCGACCATCCGGACCAGGCGCGCGGCCGCCGCGTGGTCGACTTCGCCACCGGCTCCGGCATCGTCGCCATCGCCGCCAAGCTCGCGGGCGCCGCCAGCGTGCTCGCCGCCGACATCGACAGCTTCTGCCAGGCGGCGGTGGCGTTGAACGCGGCCGCGAACGGCGTCGCGGTCGACTTCACCAGCGCCGATCTGCTGGAGGCGCCGCCGCCCGCCGCCGACCTGATCTGCGCCGCCGACATCTGCTACGAGCAGCCGCTCGCCAGCCGCGTCATGGCCTGGCTTGGCGCCGCCCGCGCGGCCGGGGCCCGCGTGCTGATCGGCGACCCGGGCCGCACCTACTTTCCCAAGTCGGGCCTCGTGAAGCTGGCCGAGTACCAGGTGCCAACGACGCGCGAGCTCGAGGACCAGGAGGTGAAGCGCACTGCCGTGTGGGCGCTGGCCTAGAGGGCCTGAGGCTCAGCACGATCAGCCGCGCCGACCCGGCCGGCCGCAAGCCTTCGAGGTTACCGCGCACTCGACCTGCGCCTTTGCTGGCGCTGGCGCTGGCGGACTGATCGCGATGCGGACTTCCCCGCCCGCCACGCTCACCGAGGGATGAGCGCTGATGCTGATCTGGACGGAGGTGAGCGAGGCCAGGATGCGCGCGCCGCCCGGCCGGGTCGCCAGGTCAACGATCGCGCTTGCGACCAGATCGGCCTCGTCTGCGAACGCGCCCGCCGTCGGTGGATCGACGTCCGTCCCGGTGTTGAATGACACCCGGTGTCCGGCGGCGCGGGTTGCGAGCAGCGTGGCGCGGTAGAAGCGCGCGAACAGCTGGTTCGGCGACAGATGGCCGCCCGTCGCGGGGCCGACGGCAGGGGGCTCAGTGAGCGGCGTTGTCGGCGGGGCCGCGCTCGCCGGTGCGCAAACCGGCGCCGCGGCCAGCACAACCACGGCAGCGAGCGCGCAACCTCTGATCCCAGATCCCGCCATGGTTGCATGGCGTGAGCGCCGAGTCCGGCGGTTTTGAGGCGACGCTTACCCCGCCGCCGCGCTTCCCCACTCCTTCGGCACGGGCCAGGCGCGCTGGTTGGCGAGGATGCCGGCGCGGCGGGCGCGCTCCTCGTCGGTGATGGTGGCGGGGTCTTCGCGGAACTCGGGGCCAAGCGCCATGGCCTTCTGCACCGCGGGGCGGGCGGCCATGCGGCCCAGCCAAGCTTTCACGTTGGGGAATTCCTCGATGTCGACACCGCGCATCTGCCAGCTCACCGACCACGGATAGCAGATCATGTCGGCGATCGTGTACGCGCCCGCGGCCAGCCAGTCCTTCTGATGCAGGCCGAGGTTCATCACGCCGTAGAGGCGGTGCACCTCGTTGCCGAAGCGCTTGGTCGCGTAGTGCAGGTCGCC
>DATAVF010000225.1:0-28927 GCA_036267835.1 Caulobacteraceae bacterium
GATCGGGAAGGGCGGGCACGCGGCGTCTCCAGTCGATAGACGGCGCGGTTTCAGCTAAAGGCGGGCGCATGACAAGCACACGATTCCGTCCGGAGCGGCCATGCGGGCCGCGGTGATCCTGGCCGCGGGGCAGGGCGCCCGCATGAAATCGCCGACGCCGAAGGTGTTGCACACCGTGGGCGGCCGCGCGCTGATCGACCATGCCATCGACGGCGCGCTGGGTTCGGGCTGCGACCGCATCGTGGTGGTCATCGGCGCCGGGGCCGATGCGGTGCGCCAGCACGTGATGGGCCGGCTAGGTCCGGGCACGATCGCCGTGCAGGACGCGCCGCTCGGCACCGGCCACGCGGTGCTGGCGGCCAAGGACGCGCTGGCCGGCTACGAGGGCGACGTGGTGGTGACCTACGCCGACGGCCTCCTGCCCTCCGCCGCGATCCTGCCGCTGTTCGACCTGCGCAAGGCCGGCGCCGATGTCGCCGTGCTGGGCTTCGAGACCGCCACTCCAGGCGCCTTCGGGCGGCTGGTGATGGGCGCGGGCGACGCGCTGGAGCGGATCGTCGAGGCCAAGGACGCCAGCCCGGCGGAATTGGCGATCACCGCCTGCAACTCCGGCATCCTCGCGGCGCCGGCCGCGGTGCTGTTCGACCTGCTGGCCAAGGTCGGCTGCGACAACGCCAAGCACGAATACTATCTCACCGATGTGGTCCAGATCGGCCGCCAGGCGGGGCTCACGGTGCGCGCCGCCTTCGCGCCGGAGGACGCCTTTCAGGCCCCCAACTCGCAGGTCGAACTGGCCGAGGCCGAAGCCGCGTTCCAGAAGCGCCGGCGGCTGGAACTGATGGAGAGCGGCGTCACCCTGACCGCGCCGGAAACCGTGTTCGTGTCGTGGGACACCAAGATCGCGCCCGGCGTCGTGGTGGAACCCAACGTCATCTTCGCTCGCGGCGTCACGGTGGAGACCGGCGCGCTGATCCGCAGCTTCAGCCACCTCGAGGGCGCGGTGGTGCGCGCCGGCGCCATCGTCGGGCCGTTCGCGCGCCTGCGGCCCGGCGCCGACATCGGCGAGGCCGCCCACATCGGCAATTTCGTCGAGGTCAAGAAGGTCAAGGTCGGCAAGGGCGCCAAGGCCAATCACCTGGCCTATCTGGGCGACGGCACGGTGGGCGCCGGGGCCAACATCGGCGCCGGCACGATCTTCTGCAACTACGATGGCTTCGACAAGAACGACACCCACGTCGGCGAGGGCGCCTTCATCGGCTCCAACTCGGCGCTGGTGGCGCCGGTGACCGTCGGCGCGGGGGCCTACATCGGCTCCGGCTCGGTGATCAACGAGGACGTCGCGCCGGGCGCGCTGGGGCTGGGCCGTGCCCGCCAGGCGGAAAAGCCCGGCTGGGCCGCTGAGTTCCGCAAGACTAAGCTGGCCGAGAAGGCCGCCAAGCGATGACCGCCGACGAGCAGAAGCGCGCCGCCGCCCGCGCCGCGGCGGAGCTGGTCGATGAGACGGCGTTCGTGATCGGGCTCGGCTCCGGCACTACGGCCGAGCACTTCGTCCCGGCGCTGGCTGAGCGCCTGGCCAAGTTGGGCGGGGCCGGCCGCGCCTGCGTGGCCACTTCGGTGAAGACCGCGGCCCTGGCCCGCTCGCTCGGCCTCGACCTGCTGGAGCTGGACGACGCCGGCGCGATCGACCTGACGGTGGACGGCGCCGACGAGATCGGCCCCGGCCTCGCCTTGATCAAGGGCGCCGGCGGGGCGCTGGTGCGCGAAAAGCTGGTGTGGGAGGCCTCGCGCCGCTGCGTGGTCATCGCCGACGCCTCCAAGCGCGTCGCCCTGCTGGGCCGCTTCACCCTGCCGGTGGAAGTGGTCCCGTTCGGCCACGCCACCACCCTGCGGCGGATCGTGGATGGCCTCGCCGACTGCGGCGTCGCCGCCCAGCCGCGGCTGCGCCTGGCGACCGACGGCAGCGCCTACGTCACCGACAACGGCAACTACATCTACGACGCCCCTTGCGGCGCCATCCTCGATCCCACGGGCGTCGAGGCGGCGCTGAAGAGCATCACCGGCGTCGTCGACCACGGCCTCTTCCTCGGACTCGCCAACATCGCCTTGATCGGCACCGACGACGGCGTGGTGCGGCTGGAGCGCTAGTCGGCCAGGCCGGCGCTCTGGCAGCTGTAGTAGGCGTCGCCGGGCGAGTTGGAGGGGGTGTCGGACGTGATCCACAGCACCTTGCCGTGCTTGATCGCGACGAAGAACCAGAAGTAGTCGGCCGAGGCGGGATCGCCCGAGGTGTACTGGCCGCAGACGACGGACGCCGGGCCGTCGATCGGGTTTGCGAAGGCGCTCTGCTTCACCGTGGCGACTTCGATCGCCTTGACGGTGCGAAACGCGGCGCCCGGCGGGTTGCCATGCGCCTGCCTGACCGCCTCTTCCGCCTGCTTGAGCGCGCCTGCCGGCACGGTGGGCGACACCTGGTGCTGCACCTCGCCGCCCCAGGAGCCGGTGGACATCTGGGCGTTCGCGCCGCCCGCAAGGCCGGCCACTGCCAGCGCCAAGACTATAGCCCGCATCATCGACGTCCGCATCGGCCAGCATCCATTTGTCGCCTTGAGATGATCGGTCAGGGACGTGGCGATGGCAAGCTCGTCCCTACGGCGAGCCACGCCTTGGCCTTGACGCGCGGCGGCTCGGCCTTAAGTCCGCTGGGCGCCGCTTTGGCGCCAGCCAAGAAAGCCAGCGGCCCATGCCGAAGTTCGACTACGACCTCTTCGTCATCGGCGCCGGCTCCGGCGGGGTGCGGGCGGCGCGGCTGGCGGCCATGTCGGGCGCCCGGGTCGGCATCGCCGAGGAAGACCGGGTCGGCGGCACCTGCGTGATCCGCGGCTGCGTGCCGAAGAAGTTCATGGTCTACGCCAGCGAGTTCTCCGCCGCCTTCAAGACCGCCGAGGGCTTCGGCTGGTCGAAATCCCAGGCCACCTTCGACTGGCCGACATTCCTGCAGGCCAAGGACAACGAGATCGCCCGGCTCTCGGGCATCTACGTCACCAACCTGCAGAATGCCGGCGCCGACCTGGCCCATGCCCGCGCCGAACTGCGCGACGCCCACACTATCGCCCTCAACGACCGCGACAGCAGCTATTCGGTGGACAAGGTGCTGATCGCCACCGGCGGGCGGCCCACCAAGCCGGACATCCCGGGCATCGAGTTCGCCATCACCTCCAACGAGGCCTTCCACCTGAAGGAACTGCCGAAGAAGATGCTGATCGTCGGTGGCGGCTACATCGCCGTCGAGTTCGCCGGCATTTTCAACGGCCTCGGCGTCGACGTCACCCTGATGTACCGCGGGGCCAACATCCTGCGCGGCTTCGACAACGACGTGCGCACCCACCTGACGGGCGAGATGCAGCGGCGCGGCATCAAGGTGATGCTGGGCTGCGAGCACACGCGGCTTGAAGAGACCGACGGCGGCATCAAGAGCAGCCTCACCGACGGCCACGAGCTGACCTGCGACGTGGTGATGTATGCGACCGGCCGCGAGCCCTACACGCAAGGGCTGGGCCTGGAGACGGCAGGCGTGGCCCTGAACGGCGCGCGCGGCGCGGTGGTCGTGGACGACTATTCCAAGACCAACGTCGACAACATCTGGGCGGTGGGCGACGTTACCGACCGGATCAACCTGACGCCGGTGGCGATCCGTGAAGGTGCGGCCTTCGCCGAGACCGAGTTCTATGGCCGCCCGACTTCGTTCGACCACGACATGGTGGCCAGCGCCGTCTTCTCCCAGCCTCCGGTCGGGGCGGTGGGCATGATCGAGGCGGACGCGCGCCACCACTACGGCAAGGTGGACATCTACCGTGCCGTCTTCCGCCCGATGAAGGCGACCTTCTACGGCGGCGAGGAGCGGATGTTGATGAAGCTGATCGTCGATCCCGCCACCGACAAGCTGCTCGGCTGCCACGTGGTCGGCCCCGATGCGCCGGAGATGATCCAGATGGCCGCCATCGCGCTGAAGATGGGCGCCACCAAGGCCCAGTGGGACTCCACCTGCGCCGTCCACCCGACCGCGGCCGAGGAACTGGTGACGATGCGCGAGAAGTACGTGCCGCTGGGAATGGCGGGCTGATGACCTAGCGGGGACGCCGGCAGAACTCGCGAATCGGGATGCAGACGCCGTTGCAAGGCTTCTGGATCCGAGGGTTGCAGGTGAGCGGCGGGGCCGTGTGCGGGCGGCAGGCGACGCTGATCGTGAGGCAGGCGCCGTTGCAGAGCTCTTGGCCGGTCGGGCAGCCGGACGGCTGCGGCCCGTGTTCGTGACAGGCTTGGCCGGGCGGGAGACAGCTTTCGCCGCAGGGCGTGTAGCCGGTGGCGCAGTTGGGCGCGGCATTGGCCGCGGATGCGAAAACCAGGGCCGCCGTGACGGCGATGATGAAGCGGTACATGGGTTCCTCGGGACTTTGAGGCAGGCTAGCCGTTAGCGCCGGGTCCACAAACCTGTTTCGCAGCGAACGCGCGCGGTTGCCTCTCGCCGGACAAAGTCAGCGCCTAGCGTTCAAGCGTGACGCGTTCGACGGTCCGATGGATGACGCTCGCGCTCGCCCTGTCGCTCGGCTGGCAGGCGACGGCGGCGCCGGCGTCGTTTCGGCTGACCCGCGCGGTCGAGCGGCAGGTGTTCGGCTACCTGCGGCGCGTTCAGGGGCCGGTGAACGTCATCCCGGTCGGTCGGGCGTCGGTCGCGACGGCGCGCCGGCTCGAAGTCTACCTCAAGGCGCACGGCGCGCCGGTGGCGCTGACTCCCCTCACGGACCTCAGCGTGCAGCCGGGCAGCGATCATCCGATCAACTTCACCCCGAAGATGGCGGATGGCTTCGACGCTGCCGTCTGGGTCGATGTGAGCAAGAGCGGCGGCCCGAACCTGCCTTAGGGGCTTGCGGAATCGATAAGTCAGTGCTTATCATTCGCGCATGGTCGAGACCGACGTCTTCAAGGCCCTGGGCGATCCGACGCGGCGGGCGGTGCTCGACCGGCTGTCGGACGGCGAGCGCAGCGTCGCCGAGCTGACCGCCGGCCTGCCGGTGTCGCAGCCGGCGGTGTCGCAGCACCTGGCGGCGCTGAAGGCGGCCGGGCTGGTCGGCGAGCGGCGCGATGGGCGCAAGGTCTTCTACCGTATCGAGCCGCAGGGCCTGGCGCCGCTGCTCGACTGGCTGGGCCGCTATCGCGCCTTCTGGCCGGCGCGGATCGAGCGCCTCAAGGACATCCTCAAGGAGATGGATCAATGAGCGACGAGCTGGTGTTCGAGTGCGAACTCGAGGCGACGCCGGAGAAGGTCTGGCGCGCCATCTCCACCCCCGAGATCCGCGAGGCGTGGCTGGGCGAGCCGGAGACCGGCGCCACCGAGATCGCCCGCGCCGACCCGCCGTCGCGCCTCGACCTGATCTGGCCGACCCGCGAGGGCGACACCCTGGTCAGCTTCGAGATCGAAGCCGGCGAGGGCGGCGGCGCCCACCTGACCATCGTGCATCGCGCCCTGACGCCGGCGGTGGTCGCCTTCCACCGTCCCCGCCGCGTCTCGGCTTGCGCGACCCAGTGGAGGATGGCGGCATGAGCCTTGCCATGAATCTTGTGCCGATGGTGATCGAGGAATCGAGCCGCGGCGAGCGGGCGTTCGACATCTTCTCGCGGTTGCTCCGTGAACGGATTGTCTTCGTCAACGGGCCGATCGAGGACGGTATGTCGGCCCTGGTCTGCGCCCAGTTGCTGTTCCTGGAGAGCGAGAACCCGAAGAAGCCGATCTCGATGTACATCAATTCGCCGGGCGGCGTGGTGACGGCCGGCTTCGCCATCTACGACACCATGCAGTACATCAAGAGCCCGGTGGCCACGACCTGCATGGGCTTTGCCGCCTCGATGGGCTCGTTCCTGCTGATGGCCGGCGAGCCGGGCCAACGCATCACCCTGCCCAACGCGCGGATCATGGTGCACCAGGGCTCGGGCGGCTTCCAGGGCAAGGCCTCCGACATCGCCCGCCACGCCAAGGATGTGCTGGAAACCCAGCAGAAGATCAACCAGATCTACGCCAAGCATTGCGGCCGCACCGTCGAAGAAGTCGAAGCGGCGCTCGACCGCGACAACTTCATGAGCGCTGAGGAAGCCTTGGCCTGGGGCCTGGTGGATCGCGTCCAGGGCGAGCGGGACGCCGCCGCCTAGCGAGGCGGGACCAGCGCCCGTCGGCCGGTTTACTTCACCGGCGCCTGTGGCACTCTCGACGGCGTGGGGGCGCGCCAGATCATCGAATGGTTCGCGTTTCCGCCCGTGTCGGTGAGGCACGCGCGGCTGCGGCGCGCGCTGAGGGGCAAGACCGTGCTGATCACCGGCGCCAGCTTCGGCATCGGAGAGGAAGTCGCGCGGCTCTCGGCGGCCGCCGGGGGCCCAGGTGATCCTGGTGGCGCGCACCGCCGACAAGCTGGAGGCGCTGGCGACTGAGATCCGCGCGGCAGGTGGCGTGGTGCTGGTGGCGCCCGCCGATCTGCGCGACGAGGCGGCGGTCGAGACGGGGCTGCCGCCGATCGACATCTTCGTCAGCAACGCCGGCAAGTCGATCCGCCGCTCGCTGTTCAAGTCGCTGGACCGCTTCCACGACGTGACCCGCACCATCGGCGTCAACTACCTGGGACCGATGCGGCTGACCCTGGCCCTGATCCCCGGCCTGGTCGAACGCCAGGGAAGCCTCGTCTACCTCAGCGCCGCCCTCGCCAGGAACCCGTCGGCCTCTTCGAGCAACCCGACGGCAGCGTCGCCGCCGCCTACGGACCCCTCACCCTCGGCATCATCCCCTACCGCGGCGACAAGCTCGTCCGCCCCAAGGCCGCCAGCTGTGGACTTGTGGACGGCGCTTCGCCCCGACCACAGGGTCCACAGCAACAACAGCTGCAACCGGCGTGAACAAAATGGGAAAACTGTTACCCATGTCCCCGGTCAGAACTGTTACCCATCTTCCCGGCCGGACACGCGGCGCCTTCTCCCGGGGGGAGAAGGAACTTTAGGCGGCCAGTCGCGCCGGCGCCGCGCGAGGCCGGATCCACAGGGCCTTGGGGCCGCGCAGGCCGAGGCGTTCGATCCACTCGATGCCGTCCGGGCGCGCCAGGCTGAGGTCTGGGAAGCGGGCGTAGAGCCGCACCAGCGCGCTCTGGGCCTCGAGCCGCGCCAGCTGCATGCCGAGGCAGAAGTGGACGCCGGAGCTGAACACCAGGTGCTGGTTGGGGAAGCGGTCCAACCGCAGTTCGTCCGGATGATCGAACATCGCCGGATCGCTGTTGGCCGAGGCGAGCATCGCCAGGATCACGTCGCCCCGCTTCAGGTGCGCCCCGAAGAAATCCGCATCGCGGGAAACATAGCGCGGCTTGGTCGACTGCACCGGCGAGGCGTAGCGGGCCAGTTCCTCGACCGCGCGCTCGATGCGCTCGGCCGGGTCGGCGAGCAGCCAGGCCTTCTGCTCGGGGTGCTGCTCCAGGAAGATGACGCTGTCGGCGATCAGGTGGCGGGTGGTCTCGAAGCCGGCGATCAGCAGCAGCACGATCATGGAGAGCAGCTCGTGCTCGTCCAGCTTGTCGCCTGCCTCCTCGGCGCTGACGAGCTCGCTGATCAGGCCCGGACGCGGCGTGTGGCGGACCGCCTCGATCTGGCGGCGGCCATAGTCGAGCATCTTGTTGAAGGCCCCCGCCGCCAGGATCAGCCCGACGGCATTGTTGATGGTCAGCGCCTGCTGCGCCAGGGCGGAGAACTCGGTCCGGTCGCCCTCCGGCAGGCCCAGCAGGTCGCAGATCACCGCAAGCGGCAGTTGCCGGGCGTAGGCGTCCACCAGCTCGACCTCGTCCTTGCCCTCGAAGCCGTCGATGATCCGGTCGGCCACCTTTTCCACGTCCGGGCGCATGGCCAGCACGTCGCGGCGGGCGAAGGCGCTGTCGACCAGCTTGCGCAGGCGCCGGTGATCGGGCTCGTCCTTCTGCAGCATGTTGTTGGCCAGCGCCTTGATCGGCTTCGGCAGCCACCAGGAGAAGCCGGCGACCCCCGACTTCCCGGCGTTGCGGCCCTCCTGCACGAAGAGGCCGTTGCCCTTCACCATGGCCTGCGTCGCCTCGTAGGTCGTGGTCACCCAGACGCGGCCGACGAAGGGCAGGCGCAATGGGATCACTGGCCCGGCGGCCCGCATGGCCGCGAAGGTGGGGGCCGGGTCGGCCTTGAAGCTGGCCGAGACGATGTTGAAATCGAGCGGCCGCTTGAGATCGACGGGGGCTTCGGTGAGCGTCATCTGAGCGCCTTTCGCTGCGCTGTGCGATGCGCTATGCTCTATCAGACCGCCGGTCGGTCTTCAAGCGTGAGAGACAGGTTGGACGAGATCACGGATACGGAGCCGGTTCGTAAGGCGCGGGTGCTGAAGGCGCCGGCGGTGCGCCGCGCCGAGCTGCTGGACTGCGCCCAGCGGCTGTTCCTGACCCGCGGCTACGAGCGCACCACGGTCAACGACGTGATCGTGGCCACGGGGCTCTCGAAAGGCGCGTTCTACCACCACTTCCGCGCCAAGGAGGACCTGCTCGAGGCCATCGCCGACCGCGTCGCCCGCGAGAGCCTCGGCTTCATCGAGACGCTGCAGGCCGACGCGCGGCTGAACGCGCTGCAGCGGCTGAACCTGCTGCTCTCGCTGGGACGCGAGTGGAAGCTCGAGCACATCGGCGAGCTGCGCCGCATGTTCACTACCCTGCTCGATCCGCAGAACACCGTGCTCTACCAGCGCATCACCGAGGCGGCGTTCCGGGTGCTGGCCCCGGCGCTGGCGCGGATCATCGCCCAGGGCGAGGCAGAGGGCGTGTTCGACGCCGGCGACCATGCCCTGGCGGCCGAAGTGCTGCTCAGCCTGAGCAACGGCCGCCGCGGCCCGGTGATCGAGGCGATGAAGATCGCCGAGACCGATGTCGAAGCGGCGCTCGCCCTGATCACGGCCCGCGTCCGCGCCGAGGAAGCGATCACCAACCGCATCCTCGGGCTGACGTCGGCCGGCGTGGACCTGCTCGGCCCCGAGAGCGCCCTGCGGGCCATGCTCGAGCAGTGGAACGCGGCAGGGTCTCCTTCTCCCCTTGCGGGAGAAGGTGTCGCCGTAGGCGACGGGTGAGGGGTGTCAGCGGCCGGTGAGAGGATTGGCCGCGCCAAAACGGAGAGCGCGCGCCAAAACCCCTCATCCGGCGCTACGCGCCACCTTCTCCCGCAAGAGGAGAAGGATACATCACACCAGATCGCCGCCCGCCGCCGCCGCGGTCGTCCCGTTGGCCTGGAACGCGCGGATCACATTGCGGCCCACCGTCCAGCGGTGCACTTCGTCCGGGCCGTCGACCAGGCGTTGCGAGCGGATCTGGGTGTACCAGCGGGCCAGGGGGGTATCCATCGAGTAGCCCAGGGCGCCGTGCAGCTGGATGGCGGTATCGACCACCTTGTGCACCATGTTGGCGAGGTAGACCTTGGCGATGGAATTTTCCTGGCGCAGGTCCATGCCGTTCTCCGCCTTGTAGGCGATGTGGAGCAGCATCAGGCGCGAGATGTAGAGCTCGGTCGCGCACTCGGCGAGCATGAACTGCACCGCCTGGCGCTCGTGCAGCGGCTTGCCGAAGGTGGTGCGCTTAGTCACGTGGGCGGTGGCCATGTCGAGGGCGCGCTGGGCCATGGCGACGTTGTGCATGCCGTGACGCAGGCGACCGTAGGCCAGGCGGTGCTGGCCCATGTTGAAGCCCTGGCCTTCGCCGCCGAGCAGGTTCTCGGCTGGCACCACCAGGTCCTTGATCTCGATCTCGGCGTGGCCGCCCCCCATCACGTGGCTGAGCGGGCCCTCGGCGGCCATGGTCTGGATGTCGCGCTTGATCCGGTAGCCGGGGTTGGGCAGCTCGACCAGGAAGGTCGAGAACTGCTGGTGGCGCGGCGCGTCCGGGTCGGTCTTGGCCATGACGAGGGCGATGTCGGCCGACGAGGCGGCGGACGAGAACCACTTCTCGCCGTTCAGCACGTAGTTCTCGTTGCCGTCCTTGACCGCGCGGGTCTGCATGCCCGTGGCGTTGGCGCCGGCGGCCTTCTCGGTCATCGAGTAGCAGATGCGCTTCTCGCCGTTGAGCAGCGGCTTGAGGAACTTCTCCTTCTGGAACTCGGTGCCGTGGGTCAGCAGCGTCAGCATGGTCGCGTCATCGGGACCTTGCGTGTTCATCGAAAGCGCGCCGAGGTAGCTCTCGCCCAGCTCCATCTGCACCAGGGCGTTGGCCAGCGGGCCCAGCGCCATGCCGCCGTATTCCTTCGGGATGAAGGGGCACCAGAGGCCCTGGGCGCGCGCCTTGGTGCGCAGCTCGCCCAGGATGGTCTTGTAGTCGCCGCCGTCGATCAGGCGCTTCTCGGCCGGCTTGCACTCGTCCTGCACCCACTGGCGGACGCGTTCGCGGATGGCCTTGGCCTCCGGGGGGATCTCGAAATCGATGGCCATTGCGGCGTTCCTCTTTGGACTTAGTTGGGCAGGTTCAGCCGGTAGACGCGCGTCGCGGTCCCGGCGAAGAGATCGGCCTTCTCGTCGGCCGAGTAGTGCTTGGCGAACACCTTGAAGGCGTTCCAGAGCGTGGCGTAGTCGCAAGAGCCCAGATCGACCGGGAAGTTGCTCTCGAACATGCAGCGGCCGGGGCCGAAGGCTTCGATGCAGGTTTCCAGGTATGGGCCCCACTCGGCCGCCAGCTGGGTCGAGGGCGCCGGCGGGTCGGAAAGGAAGGACGGGAAGTTGCAGAAGGGCATGGCGAGCCCCCCCAGCTTCACGTTGACGTTTGGCAACTCGGCCAGGGTGCGGATGTTCTCGCGCCAGATGCCGAAGCGCTCCTCGCGGCGGCCTTCGTAGGCGGCCAGGCCGAGGGGCGTGCCGACGTGATCGAGGACCACCGGCGTCTCGGGGAACTTGCGCGCCAGACCGATCAGGTCGGGCAGTTGCGGCTCCAGCAGCCAGGCGTCGAACGAGAGGCCGTACTTGCCGAGCCGCGCATACCCGGCGCGGAAGGCGTCGCTGAGGTAGAGGCCGGGCGGCTGGCGGGCTAGGGGCCCCAGCACGTTGGGGTCGGCGTCTGACGAACAGCTGTGGCGGATGCCGCGGAAGCGGTCCGAGGTCTTCAGATGCGCTTCCAGCAGTTCGTCGACGTTGGCCTCGCCGGCCGTGCAATCGGCATGGCCGACGATGCCGGCGCAGGCCCGCACCGGACCGAAGATGCCGCTGGCGGTCATCGCGGCGATGCCATTGACGAACTCGGTCTCGCCGAGCGGCTTCATGTGCGCGGGGCCGGCGGCGCGGTACATCGATCCGCACTCGGTGAAGACGGTGGCGATGATGTTGTGGCTGCTCGTCAGGTCGGCCAGCAATTCGTCGAGCAGGTAACGCGGGCTGCGGGCGACGACCCGGACGAAGGGGTTGACCTCGGGCCCCAGCGAGGTTGGCGGCGGCACGGGGCGGATCCACAGGTGGTGGTGCGGATCGACGATCGGCAGCTGCGGCTCGAGGATGGCTTCCGGCATCGCACTGGCTCCCTGGTCGGCGCTCGGACGGCGTCGTACGGACAAGTCCATTGCCCCCGCCGGCGAGCGTGCGCAACGCCTTGTCGTGGTTGCCGTCGCGTCCGTCGTTCAGGCTTGCGCGACCTCCCGCGGCGGCAGGTGCGGGAAGGCGCGGGCGCGCTCCTCGGCATGCCACGTGACCAGATCTTCGTCGAGGCCATCCCAGCGGACCGCGGCGGCGTCGGAGCGCGCGAGATCGCTGGCGCTGGCCACCGCGTCGCCCAGCAGGTGGTGTGAGCGGGCGCGGGCCAGGTGCAAGAATGCTTCATCCACCGGCCGCGGACTGTGCGCCGCGATGATCGCCAGCGCCGTGTCGGCCTGGGCCAGGCCCTCCGCCGGCGCGCCGAGCGCATTGGCCACGAGCGCCCTGAGGTAGCGGGCGCGCTCGTCGTGGGTCCAGTCGCCGCACATCAGCCAGAAGTCGTGGGCGGCCTCGGCCGCCTGGCGCATCAGCGCGTCCTCTTCGGCGGTGCGCGTCGGCTGTTCGAGCAGCTCGCTGCCGAGGTTGTTGCTGGCGACGGCGATGGCGCGGGCCGGCGCGGCGTCGCCCAGGCCGCGGGCAAGCGTCAGCGCCGCGGAGTAGACTGGCGCCGCTTCAGCCGCCCTGCCGGTCCCGACCAGCGCCGCCACGAGCAGGAACTTCAGCTCCAGCGCCGCGGCGGTGACGCCCTGTTCGGCCGCCGCCATCCAGGCCAGCTCGGCGGCCGCGGCGCCCGCCGGATCGCCGGCCAGAAGGCGGGCGAGCGCCAGCCGCGCCCAGACCGGCGCGGTTTCCGCGTCCGGGGTCTGGCCGGCCAGCAGGGCCTGCAGGATGCGCGCCGCGCGCGGCCAGTCACCGAGGTGCTCGCCTACGGTGTGGACACAGAGATGCGCGAACTCGCCCCAGCGCGCCGGCCAATCGCGCGCCTCGACCGCCGCCGCCTCCAGTTCGGCCGCCAGCCGTTCGCTCTCGGCGTCGTGGTAGGCGAGGCCGTGTTTCAGCACGTCGTGGATCATGGGGCGGTCCTGTCGCTGGCCGGTCCTGCTATAGCGCGCTGACCGCCAGCGGGGAGCACCGATGCTGACCTCTCGCCTCGCGACCGAGGCCGATCTCGAAGCGCTGACCCAGCTGATGGCGCTGGCCATCGCGGAGAACCTGAAGCCGTTCCTGACGCCTGGCCAGATCGCGGCCAGTCACGCGATCATGGGGCTCGACACCACGCTGATCGCCGACCGCACCTATTTCGTCGTCGAGGACGGCGGCGAGATCGCCGGCTGCGGCGGCTGGAGCCGGCGCAACACCCTCTACGGCGGCAACCACACCGCCGGGCGCAACGCCACCCTGCTCGATCCGGCCAGCGAGGCGGCACGGGTGCGGGCCATGTACACCCACCCCCGCCACATCCGCCGCGGCGTCGGCGGCCTGATCCTCGACCTCTGCGCCGCGGCCGCGGCCCGCGAGGGCTTCACGCGGCTGGAGCTTGCCGCGACCCTGTCGGGCGAGCCGCTCTACCGCAAGCACGGCTACGCCGAGATCGAGCGCTTCGAGGACGGCGGCGTGCCCCTGGTGCGGATGGGGCGGGCGATTGGCCGGACGCCGGCTGCCTAGGCGAAGCTCTCCGTCATCGCCGAATAGACCAGCGTGCGCAGGTCGCGGCGCAGGGTGAGGCGGGCGTCGGAGCCCATCACCTGGGTCATGAACACCACCGCCAGGTCTTCCTTCGGGTCGATCCAGAAGGCGGTCGAGGCCGCGCCGCCCCAGTGGAACTCGCCCTTGGTGCCCGGCAGCCGGGTCTTGGCGACGTCGATGTTGACCCCGCAGCCGATCGAGAAGCCGACGCCGTTGTAGCCGGACTCGCTGAAGGCGCCAGGCGTGGCCATGTCGGTCATGTCCTGGTTGCCCGGCAAATGGTTGAGGCTGAAGAGGGCGACGGTCTTCGGCGACAGGATCTGCACTCCGTCGAGCGTGCCGCCGCCCAGCATCATCTGGCAGAAGCGCATGTAGTCGTGCGCCGTGGAGACGAGGCCGCCGCCGCCGCTCTCCAGCTCCGGCGGCTTCGCGTAGGTGGTCTTGCCCGCGTCGTCCTGGACCTTCAGCCCCTTGCCGCCGGGCCCCGGCTGGTAGCACGAGGTCAGCCGGTCGAGCTTGTCCTCGGGCACGTAGAAGGCCGTGTCGGTCATGCCCAGCGGCTCGAACAGGCGCGTGCGCAGGAACTCGCCGAACGACATGCCCGACAGCTTCTGCACCAGATAGCCCATCACATCGATGGAGACCGAGTAGTTCCAGCGCGTGCCGGGCGAGAACTCCAGCGGCAGGGTGGAGAGCTGCTCCATCATGGTCTCGAGGCCGCCGGGGGTGTCGAAGGCGTTGATCTTCAGCTTGCGGTAGGCCGCATCGACGCTGGTGCGCATCATGAAGCCGTAGGTCAGGCCCGAGGTGTGGGTGACCAGGTCCACCACCTTCATCGGCCGCTCCGGGCGGGTGGTGATGAAGGCCGGCGGCTGGTCTGCCAGCAGGGTCGGCATGCCGCTCTGGTAGACGCCGAGGTTCTTCCAGGAGGGGATGTGCGTCGCCACCGCGTCGTCGAGGCCGAGCGCGCCTTCCTCGACCAGCATCATCAGCGCCACCGAGGTGATCGGCTTGGTCATCGAGTAGATGCGGAAAAGCGCGTCCTCGCGCATCGCCTTGTCGCGCTCGATGTCCATGTGGCCGGACATGCCGATGTGGGCGACGCGCCCGCGCCGGTAGACCATGGTCAGGATGCCCGGCAGCAGCTGGCTGTCGACATAGCGCCGCTTCATCACGTCATCGAGCTTCGCCAGCCGCGACGACGACAGGCCCATGGCTTCGGGTTTCATCACGCATCTCCCAGGATCGGCTTATGTGATCGCCAGTAACCACCGGGGGGACGCGGAATGTCAAATGACATCCACCCACTCCTCACCCGTGAAACGGGGGAGGTGGCGCGCGGAGCGCGACGGAGGGGGCGCGAAGCCAGGGGCGCCAACCTCGCAGCGTGATCTCGGCGGCCTTGCGCCCCCTCCGTCATGCTCCGCATGACACCTCCCCAACTTCGCTTCGCTACGCAGGGGAGGAGCGGGATAGGTGATCCGCCAGCACCTGCGCCACCGCCAGGGTCACGGCCTTGCCCATGGCGATGTGCAGGAATTCGTTCGGGCCGTGAGCGTTGGAGGCGGGGCCGAGCACCCCGGTGACCATGAACTGGGCGGCGGGGAACTTCGCGCCCAGCATGCCCATGAACGGGATCGAGCCGCCTTCGCCGGTCAACGCCGCATCGCGGCCGAAGGCCGCTTGCGAGACCCGGTCGATCGAGGCGCGCAGCCACGGGGCGAGGGCCGGGGCGTTCCAGCCTTCGCCGCTCTGCTCGGGCGTGAAGCTGACCTCGGCGCCATAGGGCGGGTCGGCCTCCAGCAGCCGCTTCAGCACCAGGCTGGCGCGGTCGACATCGGCGGTCGGGGGCAGGCGCAGCGAGAGCTTGGCCTTGGTGAAGGGTCTGAGCACATTGCCGGCGTCGGCGATCGGCGGCGCGCCTTCGAGCCCGGTGATGGCCAGCGCCGGGCGCCAGGTGCGGTTCAGCACCAACTCGGTCGGATCGTTCGTGACCGGGCGCATGCCGGGCACGAAGGGGAAGGTCGCGGCGACGTCGGAGCCGGGTGCGCTGGCCGCCGCCTTGGCCTCGGCGATGCGGCCGGCCGGGATCTGGGCGTAGAGTTCGGGCGGCTTGATCTCGCCGGTGGTCTCGTCCTCCAGCCGCGATAGCAGGGCGCGCAGGATTCGGAAGCTCGAGGGCACGACGCCGGAGGCCATGCCGGAGTGCACGCCCTCGGTCAGCACCCGCACCGTCAGCGTGCCGCCGACGAGGCCGCGCAGCGAGGTGGTCAGCCAGAGTTGCTCGTAGTTGCCGCAGCCGGAATCCAGGCACACCACCAGCGACGGCGTCCCGATGCGGTCCGCCAGATGATCGACGTAGGCCGGCAGGTCGTAGCTGCCGCTCTCTTCGCAGGCCTCGATCAGGATGGTGCAGCGGGCGTGGCCCAGGCCTTGCGCCTGCAGCGCCAGGATGGCGGTCAGGGCGCCGAACATCGCATAGCCGTCGTCCGCGCCGCCGCGGCCATAGAGCTTGCCGTCCTTCAGCAGCGGCTCCCACGGGCCGAAGCCCTCGGCCCAGCCACTCATCTCGGGCTGCTTGTCGATGTGGCCGTAGAGCAGGACGGTGTCGTCGCCGGCGCCCGGAACCTCGATGAAGATCACCGGCGTGCGGCCGTCGAGGCGCACAACTTCCAGCGTGGCGCCGGCCAGCGTCGCGATCTTGCCGCGGGCCCAGGCCGCGAACTGGTCGACCGCGGCGTCCATATAGCCGTGCGCCTGCCAATCGGGGTCGAAGGCCGGCGACTTGTTGGGGATACGGATGTAGCGGGTCAGCTCCGGGATCACCTCGGCGTCCCAGACCTCGCCGATGAAGGATTTGGCGGCCTCGGCGTCCATCGTCACGTCTCCTCGCGGCCCGCGATCCCTATCCGACCATGCCGGGTGGCTAAAGCCCCAGAGCGCCAAACTGATGCGCGAGACTGGCGAGCAGCCGCGCCCGGCCATAGGCGCGGTGGCCGCGCGCGTCCCACCAGACCTGGTCGAGGCGATAGCGGACGAACCACCAGCGCGAGCGCTCCAGGATGCCGTCCGCCTCGTGGCCTGGGCCGTAGCTGCGCAGCACCTGGGCCGGAGCGTCGTCGCCGTAGGCCCAGAGGAAGGTGAAATCGAACGCGGGGTCGCCGAGCCCCGCGTCGGTGAAATCGATCACCCCGGCGAGGCGGTCGCCCTCCGGCGCCAGCAGGATGTGGTCCTCGGTGAAGTCGTTATGGACGACGCGGATCGGCGCGCCGGCGACGGCCGCGGGCAGGGCGGCGTAGAAGGCGTCGGCGCGGACCAGCAGCTCCGGCGGCAGCAGGGTGGCGAATTCGGCGCGGCGTTCCTCGTAGCGCTCGGCGAAGGCCTCGCCGGTGTCGGAGGGGCGCGACGGACCGTCGGTCGCCAGGATCTGCGGCGGCGTGGCGTGCAGCACCGCCAGGAAGGCGCCGATCTGGGCCAGGATGGTGTCCTGGGCCGGCGCGGGGAGGGCGGCAAAGCGCGCCTCGCTCAGCTCCTCGCCGGCGATCATGCGGTATCCGGCGAAGTCGCCCGCCGCCGAGATCAGCTCGTGGCGCGGCGTCGCCAGCGGCGAGACGCGGGCCAGGTGTTCGAGCAGCCGCCGTTCGCGGGCGGCGTAGGCGGCCGCCTCGAGGCCGCGCGGAAAGCGGAACACCCAGGCGTCGTCGAGGATGACTACCGCGTGGTCCTCGCCGAAGTCGTTCAGCACGGCGCGCTCGAAGGCGAGGGCCGGGAACTCGCCCCGGATGCGCGCCACCAGGACGTCCAGGTCGACCTCGCCCTGGGGGAGCGGCGTCACCTGCGCCGCGCCGGCGGTGGGCGGCCCTGGGCGGGGTCGTAGCTGGGGCCGGTGCTGAGGGCGAGCATCCGGCTGAGCGAGGTCAGGTCGCGGCCGGTGGCGGCGCTCCAGGCGTTGAACGCGGCCTGCACGGCCTCGAAATCCTTGCGGCTCGACGGCGGTTTTTCCAGCACCCCGGCCTCGACCAGGGCCGCAGCGACGTCGCGGGTGGTGATGAAGGACGGCTTGCCCATGGTGCGGAAGAACCGCATCGCGGTCTCGCCGGCGCAGCGCGCGGCGCGCTTCTTCATCAGCTCGATCAGGCCAACGAAGTTCTGGTCCGGCCACTCGGCGAAGAACCTGGCTGCCGAGCCGTGCTCCCTGGCCAGATCGACCAGGAACTGCCCGTTGGCCCGCACCGACGCCACCTTCTGGCCGTTGCGCACGATGCCGGCATTCTTCAGGTGCGCATCGAACTCGTCCTCGGACATGGCCGCATTGAGCGCCGTATCGAAGCCATGGAACGCCGCCTCGAACCCCGGCCACTTGTTGTCGATCACCTGCCAGTTGAAGCCAGCGCGAAAGACCCCCCGCGTCATCTCCGCCAGCCACCGATCATCGGGAATGGCCGCCAGCTGAGTGGGCGTCTTCGGCGGATACTCATTCGCCAGCGCCTCCAGCGCCGCGTCCCCGCCCTTGCGCTCCGCGGCCCGCGCCCAGATCTCGTCAAAATCGCGCATCGCTCCCCGTCCCCATTTTGCCTTCGCCGCCCATCTAAGCTAAAAGCGCCGCCCTTCGAGAAGGCCTAGTCAATGAACGACCGCTGGACGCCCGCGTCCTGGAGGAACTCGCCCGCCAGGCATATGCCGGATGATTACCCGGACATGGAGGCTTTGGCGCGCGCCGAGGCTGAGCTGCGCCGCATGCCGCCGCTGGTGTTTGCCGGCGAGGCGCGGCGGCTGAAGGGCCTGCTGGGCCAGGTCAGCGAGGGCAAGGCCTTCCTGCTGCAGGGCGGCGACTGCGCCGAGAGCTTCAAGGAGTTCTCGGCCGACAACATCCGCGACATGTTCCGCCTGATCCTGCAGATGGCGGTGATCCTGACCTTCGCCGGCGGCAAGCCGGTGGTGAAGGTGGGGCGGATGGCCGGCCAGTTCGCCAAACCGCGCTCGGCCTCTACCGAGACCATCGATGGCGTCACCCTGCCGTCCTACCGCGGCGACAATATCAACGGCATGGAGTTCACCCCGGAGGCCCGCCAGCCGGACCCGGAGCGGCTGCTGAAGGCCTATGGCCAGTCGGCCTCGACGCTGAACCTGCTGCGCGCCTTCGCCGGCGGCGGCTATGCCGACCTCTACAACATCCATCGCTGGAACTTGGGCTTCGTCGAGGGCAGTCCGCAGGGCGCGCGCTACCGCGAGCTGGCCGACAAGATCTCCGAGACCCTGAACTTCATGGCAGCCATCGGGGTGACACCGGAGACCCAGGCCGAGCTGCACCGGGTCGAGTTCTTCACCTGCCACGAGGCCCTGCTGCTGGGCTTCGAGGAGGCCATGACCCGCGTCGATAGCACCTCGGGCGACTGGTACGACACCTCGGCCCATTTGGTGTGGATCGGCGAGCGCACCCGCCAGCCGGACGGCGCCCACGTCGAATACTGCAGGGGCATCAAGAACCCCGTGGGCCTGAAGGTCGGCCCGACGCTGGAAGCGGACGAGCTGCTGCGGCTGATCGAGCTGCTCAACCCCGAGGACGAGCCTGGCAAGCTGACGCTCTACGGCCGCTTCGGCTCGGACAAGATCGCCGGGCGCCTGCCGATGCTGATGAACGCCACCCGGCGCGAAGGCCGGCGGGTCGTCTGGGCCATCGACCCGATGCACGGCAACACGCTCGTCGCCAACAATGGTTACAAGACCCGGCCGTTCGACCGCATCCTTTCGGAAGTGAAGAGCTTCATCGAGATCGCCGAGTCCGAGGGCGTGCACCCGGGCGGCGTCCACCTGGAGATGACCGGCCAGAACGTCACCGAATGCATCGGCGGCGCGCGGGCCCTCTCTGAAGGCGATCTCGCCGACCGCTATCACACCCATTGCGACCCGCGCCTCAACGCCGACCAGGCGCTGGAGCTGGCCTTCCTGGTGGCCGAGAAGCTGAAGACCGAGCGCCTGGCGGGCCTGCGCGCGGCGGAGTAGCGGCCATGGCCGAACAGATCGCGCGCAGCTTCGGCCGCCAGGCTTTCGGCCACGATCCGGCGAACTATGATGCGGCGCGGCCGGCTTATCCGGAGTGGGTGTTCGAGGAGCTGCGCGCCTGCGGCCTCGGCCCCGGCGCGGCGGTGTTCGAGATCGGCGCCGGCACCGGCACGGCGACGCGGCGGCTGACCGGGTTCGGCGCGTCGGTGATCGCCATCGAGCCCGATGCGCGGATGGCCGAGTTCCTGCGCGAAGGCTCGCCCACTGTGGAGGTGCGCAACGAGACCTTCGAGGATGCGGACCTGCCCGAGGCTGCGTTCGACCTCGGCCTCGCCGCCACCTCCTTCCACTGGCTGGACGAGGCTGCGGCCCTCGCCAAGATCGCCCGGCTGCTGAAGCCCGGTGGCTGGTGGGCGGCGCTCTGGAATGTGTTCGGCGACGACAGCAAGCCCGATCCCTTCCACGAAGCCACCAACGACCTGCTGAACGCCTACAAGAGTCCGTCGGCCGGGCAGGGTGGGGTTCCGGTGGCGCTCGACGGCGACCCGCGGATCGCCGCCATCGACCGCACGGGCGCGTTCGAGGCCGTCCGGCATCGCATCAGCCACTGGCCGCTGATCCTGGACCCCGACCAGGTCGTGCGCCTCTACGCCAGCTATTCCGAGCACGCCGCCAGGCCCAACGGCGACCACGTGCTGGCCGAACTGCGCCGCATCGCGGTCGAGCAGTTCGGCGGGCGCGTCACCCGCAACATGACCACGGTGCTGTACACTGCGCGCCGCCGCGGCTAGGCTCAGCGTCACTATGAAGGCCTAGTCGCTCATAAGCGCCGCGGACACCGCTGGCCCCTGACACCGCGAGAGCCGCCGGCTCCGCGCTCCCAATCCATGACGCACGGTTGGCCAGCCCGAGAGGCGGCGACGCGCGCATCCCGTGAAAGCGATCCATGCCTTCCAACACCAATACCCGCGTCAACCGCTACGGCGCCCTGGCCGCGGAAATCTACGACATCGACAAGCCCTACTTCTTCCTGCCCGACACCACCTTCCACCTGGAGACGCTGGCGGGCGAGCCTGGCCGCATCATGGAGCCGGCCTGCGGCACCGGGCGCACCCTGGTGCCGCTGCTGGACGCGGGCCACGACGTCACCGGCTTCGACCAGAGCCCGGACATGCTGGCCAGATGCCGGGCCCGTTGCGCCGAGCGCGGACATGCTCCCAACCTGAGCCAGCAGCGGTTCGAGGACTTCCGCTACCCCGAGCCGTTCGCCGTCATCATCATGCCGGTCGGCACCTTCACCCTGATCGACGACTTCGCGGTGGCCATGTCGGTGCTGCGGCGCTTCCGCGATCACCTTGTTCCGGGCGGCCGCGTGATCCTCGACCTGCAGTCGCTGGGCGCCCTGACAGACTTGCGAGAAGATCGGCGAAGCTGGACGGCGGAGAACGGCGACCTGCTGACCACCGACGGCAAGCGCGCCTCGGTCGACTGGCTGACGCAAAGGTCGGTCGGCCACCTGCGCTACGACCGCTGGCGCGACAACGTGCTGGTGGAGTCGCACTTCGAGCCGATGGTCGCCCGCCAGTGGGGTTTGCAGGAGTTCACCCTGGCCCTCGGCGCGGCCGGCTTCGGCGAGATCAGGGTGATCGGGAGCTACGACCGGTCGCGGCCACCCCGGTCCAGCGACCGCACTTTGACTTTCGACGCGCGCCGGCTCTGAAGCGGGGAGTGGGACCGGCGCGCTTGCCCCGCGGCTCCATCTCGTCCAGATACCGCCGCCCGACCAACCAGGCATGACACCATGAGCGGCGAGGCTGCGGCGGCGGCTCCGCGAGCGGGGTCGCCTGCACATCCCATTCGGAGCGACCTGCAACGGCTGGCGAAGCTCGCCGCGCCGGTGGTGGCCTCGCGCGTCGGCATCATGACCATGGGGCTGACCGACACCATCGTGGTCGGCCGCCATTCGGCCGAGCAGCTGGGGTTCCTGGCGCTCGGCTGGGCGGTCTCGAGTTCGGTGCTGAGTTCGGCGCTGGGCCTGCTCTCCGGCGTGCAGGTGATGGCTTCGCGGTCCCTGGGTGAGGGGCGTCCGCACGCCGCCGGGGCGGCGTTGCGGCGCGGGCTGGTCTACGGGCTCTGGATCGGACTCGTGGCGGCGGTGGTGCTGGCGTTCGGCGGCCCGGCCCTGCTCGCGCACCTGGGGCTGAAGGGCAACCTGGCGGCCGGCAGCGCCGCGCCGCTGATCATCCTGGCGATCTCGATGCCGAGCTTCGCGATCAGCTCGGCGTCGTCGTCGTGGCTGGAGGGGCTGGGGCGCACCACCCCGCCGATGCTGCTGATGTGGGCGGCCAACTTCCTCAACCTCGGCGTCGACCTGGTGCTCGTGCCGGGCGGCTTCGGCCTGCCGGCGATGGGCGCGGCGGGCGCCGCGACGGCCACCTTCAGCGCCCGCACCTTCATCGCGCTTGCCACGCTGATCTACATCGCGCTGATGAAGGACTCGCGCCGGCTCGGCGTGTTCGAGCGCCCAACGCCGTCGCGACCGGTCGAGATCGAGCAGCGGCGGGTCGGCTACGGCGCGGCGGCGTCGGCCTTCTTCGAGACCAGCGCCTTCGCCAGCATGAACGTCATCGCCGGCTGGATCGGGCCGCTGGCGGTGGCCGCGTGGGCCGTGGTGCTCAACATGGCGGCGCTGATCTTCATGGTGCCGCTGGGCCTGGCGACCGCGACCGCGGTGATGGTCTCGCGCAGCTTCGGCGCCGGCGACACCCCAGGCCTGCAGCGCGCCGGCCTGCTGGGCTTCGGCCTTGCGGCGGCCTTCGGCGTCGCCATCGGCCTGGTGATCTGGCCGACGGCCAGCATCCTGGCCCCGGTCTTCACCTCCGACCCCAAGGCGATCGCCATGGCGGCCGGGGCGCTGGTGCTCTCGTGTCTGTTCTTCCTGCCCGACGCCCTGCAGGTGGTGGCCGCCCAGGCGCTCAGGGCGCGCGGCGACGTGCTGGTGCCGACCTTCACCCACCTCGCCAGCTACATCGCCGTGATGCTGCCCCTCGGCTACCTGCTGGCGCTGCCGCTGCACATGGGCCTGACCGGCGTGGTTGTCGCGGTGATCATCGCCAGCTTCGTCTCCGCCGGCCTGCTCCTCGGCCGCTTCGCCCTGCTGGCGCGGTGGGGCTAAGTGTGAGGGTCATAAGTCGTCGAAAAGCTTCTGGACCTCAGCACTCTTGGGCGCGAACTGAGCGACGAAGCCGATAGCGAAAATCGGAAGGAACACCGACACGAACAACAGCATGTGCGAGTACAGAAAGTCGTACACGGCGAATTCGCTGCCGGTCAGGTACTTCGCGGCACCGTGTACGTAGATGATATGTATTCGACCGTCTTTGGCGCTTGGATGTTCCGGCGCGAACAAATCCGCGATAGCTAGGTAGGCGAATGCGGGGCACCCGACGAATGCGACCAGTCTCGTCACGAGGATGAAGGCGCGGGTCAAGTGGACAGCCAGTTTGTCCAGTCCCCCTTCGCCGAAAAGCCTCGCCACACTCAGCCCGATCACGGTCGCCAGATCGCACAGCCTAGAGTAGGCACGCTCACACCACAACTCACGCCCCGAGGATCCAGCCCTCTTCGCGCTCCGCGTCGACCACCACGTCGGCGGCCATGTCCTTGGCGTGGCCGAACTCGGCGCCCAGGCGGCCGGCTTCGTCGAGGCGGGCGAAGTGTTCGGCGACGGCGCGGACCTGGGCCAGGTCCTTCACTTCGCCGGCGGCCGGCGTCACCTTGAGCAGGGACGGGTAGACCTCGGCGGCGACCACGTCGACGCCGGCGAGGTCGGCCTCGGTCAGGGTCTTCCAGCCGGTCTCGAACGGCCAGATCTTCATCGCCTCGCCGCGCGCCAGCTTCAGGCGCCGCACCACCGGCACGCCGAGGATCGCCTGGCCGCCGACCGAGCCCTGGTAATAGAGCTTCCAGACCGGGCTCGAGCCTTTGGCGACCAGCTCGGCGTGGCGGAACTCGGGCAGGTCGCCCGGCCCGTGCGCCCGCTGCTTCTTCGGCTGCAGGGTGGTCAGCGCATCCTTCGGCGGCACGCCCCAGAACGGGAACGGCCCGCCGGTGACCCGCCGGTTGATCTCCGAGCCGACGCCGAAGCGGTTGTTGGTGTTGTCGGCCTTGTCCTTCACCATCCGGTCGATCTGGTTCCACATGGCGAGCCACGGCGGCGTCTCGGCCGGCAGCTTCAGGGCGTCGGCGAGGCCGCGGGGGAAGCCGAGCGGGAAGTCGAAGCCCAAGAGGGTGCGCTCGCTGCGCTTTGCGCGGTCGTCGAGGATGCCGGCGATCAGCTTCTCGGCCTCGCCGCGCGTGGACGGATTGTGCGACTCGAAGGCCATGCGGAAGCGCACGTCGCGCTTCAGCACCCCCACCCAGATGGAGTCCGCCCCGGTGGTCGGCTTGGAGGCCGCGCTCCAGTCGACGATGACGTAGGCGTTGAAGAGGCGGGCCACTGGCGCTCCGGGCTTCTAAGGACGCGGCTCTTTAGCGGGTGCGAGCGCCTGGGCCAACGAAACCCGCTTCACTTCCGCTTGCGGGTTGCCGCTAGTCGGCCACCTTCAGGCGCTGCAGCAGGCCAAGCCGCCCATCGGCCATTGCCTGGGCTTGGCTGGTCAGTTCGTCGAGGTTGGCCTCAGCGGTGGCCAGTAGCTCGCCGTTCTTGATGATCGACTGGTTCTGGCGCGAGAGGGTGTCCCAGGCGGTCCTGGCCCAGTCGACCGGCTTCTTCTTGCCGGCGGCCCGGGCGCCCAGGAAGATCATCTCGAAGCGGCCGACGGCCACCGCGCCGCCGATCAGCGGCGAGGCGAGGTGGGTGACGTCGCCGCTGACCCGGGCCCGCTCGATCAGGTGCGCGTTCAGCCGCTGGCAGCGCGGCGTCGCGGCCTCGACAGCGGCCTCGTTCTGCACCGGATGGGCGCGGCCGGCGCCGACCAGCACGGCCAGCGCCTCCAGGAAGGCCCCCGGCGGCAGCTTGGCCAACTTGGGCGAGTCGCTGACCTCGCCGATGGTGGTCGGCGTGTCGCCGGCGGCCGCCAGCACCTCGACCACGGGATTATAGATATCCGGGCGCAGGCCGACCGCGCCGAGGTTGGTGTCGACGTTGGCCGGGGCCGCGGTCTCGGGCGTGACCAGGGTGATGCGCGCGCCGCGCAGCCGCTCCAGCTTCTCCAGCGCCGAGAGGCTGCGGGCGCCGCGGCTGTAGAGGTCGCGGCGGAACTGGGTGTTGAGCAGGTAGTCGCGCACCGTCTCGCGCAGCACCCCGGGCGGGATGCCGTTGATCAGCTCGCGCTGCGGCACGGTCAGGTTGAGGGCGTCCTGCTGGTCGATGATGCTGGCGGCGCCGGCGTAGCTGAGCTTGGCGTCGGCCAGCCAGTCGTGGGCGTCGGAGAAATACATCGGGGCCCAGTCGCGGTTGAAATATTCGTGCGCGACGTAGTGGCGGTTCTGGCCGGCGATGGCGTCGAGGCGATTCTTGGCGGTGGGGTTGGCGGCGAAGTAGCGGGCGCCCGACTCGGCCAGCTTGGTCCCGAAGGCGATCGAAGCGTCGATCCGCGCGATCACGCCCTGCATGTCGCTGCCGGCGCTGCCGGCGTGCAGGGTCATCATGTGGCGCAGCGGCATGGCCACGGCCCAGCCGGGCAGGGTGTTGTAGCTCATGTAGACCGCGCCGCCGACCTTCAGGCGCTTGCGGATGATCTCGACGATGTTGCGGCGATTGGCGTCCGACACCCAGCTCCAGATGCCGTGCAGCACGATGTAGTCCATCTGCGGCAGGTCATCGCGATGGGCGACGTCCTCGAAGCTTTCGTCGGTGAAGTGGGCGTCGGCGCCCGAGACCCGCGCCAGGGCCTGGGCGTTGGCGGCGTGCACGGGGTTGAAGTCGGCGCCCCAGTATTCGCCGGGCGTGGCGGCGGCGTGGATGTTGGCTGAGATGCCCTGGCCGTAGCCGAGCTCCAGATAGCGCATGCCGCCGGCCTTCGGCGGCGGCTCCAGGCCGGCGTAGGTGAGGGCGAAGTCGATCAGCCCGGGCGCGATCTCGCGGTAATAGCCGTACGTATAGTCGATGTCGGCGCGATAGCCGGACGTCCATTCCATGCAATACCCCCGGAAAACGGCGCGGACTTGGAAGGCGCCGCGCGGGGGCTGTCAACTTGGCGCCGATCCATCACCACTCGCGGGTCGTCGGTGAGTCCGAGCGCGCCGCAGGCGCTCATAAGATTTGCCACGGAAAACACGGAGAACACGGAAAACCGGAGTTGCTCATTTCCGTGTTTTCCGTGTTTTCCGTGGTCAAAAAGACTTCGCCTTCGGCGCTTAGCTCAGTTTCACCAGCATCTTGCCGAGGTTCTCGCCCTTGAAGAGGCCGAGGAAGGCGTCTGGCGCACTCTCGATGGCTTCCTTCACCGTCTCGTGCGACTTCAGCTTGCCGGCCGCCACCCACTCGCTGAGGTCGCGCACATAGTCGGCGCGCATGTCGGCGTGGTTGGAGACGATGAAGCCGCGCAGGGTCAGGCTCTTGCCGACGATCATCACCATGCCGCGCACGCCGTCGCCGAGGTCGGTGTTATTGTAGTCGGAGATCATGCCGCAGAGGGCGAAGCGGCCGAACGGCTTGGCCGCCATCAGCGCCGCCTCCATGTGGGCGCCGCCGACGTTCTCGAAGTAGACGTCGATGCCCTCCGGCGCCTCGCGCATCAGCGCGGCGGTGACGTTGGCCTCGGCCTTGTAGTCGATCACGTGGTCGACGCCGATCTCACGCAGGAACTCGGCCTTGCGCGGTCCGCCGGCCGAGCCGATCACCTTGTGGCCCTTGAGCTTGGCGATCTGGCACGCGACCGAGCCCACGGCGCCGGCCGCGCCCGAGACGAACACCACGTCCCCGTCCTTCATCTCGGCGATGCGCAGCAGGCCGACGTAGGCGGTCAGGCCCGGCATGCCGGCGTAGCCCAGGAAGGCCTGCGGGGGCAGGCCGCGGGTGTCCAGCTTCTGCAGCATGGCGGCCGGCGCGTTGAAGCCTTCGCGCCAGCCGAAGAAGTTCTCGACCAGGTCGCCTTCCTGCAGCGAGGGGTCGTTGGACGCAGTGACGACGCCGATGGCGCCGCCGGTCATGGCCTCGCCGAGCTGGAAGGGCGGAGAGTAGCTCTTCACGTCGTTCATGCGGCCCCGCATGTAGGGATCAACCGTCATCCAGGTATTGCGCACCTGCACCTGGCCGGGGGCCGGGTCTGGCAGGGTGACTGACACCAGTTCGAAGTTGTCGGCGGTCGGCAGGCCGACGGGGCGGCTCTTCAGGCGGATTTCGCGCGACACGGTCATGGGGTGTTTCCTTCGTTGGTTGTTCGCACCCAAACACCGGTTTCCGCGCGTCAGGCAAGGGCCACGCTGGCAAGGGCCGGGCAGGGGTGCTAGGCGCGGCCCCGCGAAAGGGAGATGCATGGCCAAGGTGTTGCGCGCCGGAGTGATTGGCGCGGGGGTGTTCGGGGGCTATCACGCCAACCAGTACGCCGCCCTCGAGGGCGTGGAGTTGGCCGGCGTCTACGACCACCACCCGGCGCACGCCGAGGCGATCGTGGCACGGCTCGGCGGCCAGGTCTTCACCAGCGAGGCCGAGCTGATCGCGGCGGCGGACGTGGTCTCGGTCGCGACGCCGGCCAGCGCCCACGCCGCCTCGGCCCTGGCCGCGCTGGCCGCCGGCAAGCCGGTCTATGTCGAGAAGCCCGTCGCCACCTCACCCGAGGAGGCCGACCGGATCGTAGCCCTGGCCCGCCGCAGCGGCCTCATCGCGGCCTGCGGTTTCCTGGAGCGCGCCGGGCTTGCGGCCATGGGGCTATTCGACATTCCCGAGGCGCCGACGCTGCTCGAGGCGGTGCGGGTCGGGCTGCCGGGGACGCGCAACCTCGACGTCTCGGTGGTGCTCGACCTGATGATCCACGACCTCGACCTGGCGCTGGCGCTGAGCGCCGCCGAGCCGATGACGGTGGAGGCCGACGGGGCCTGCGTCGCCAACGCCCTGCTCGACGTGGTCGAGGCCGAGACCGACTTCGAGGACGGCTTCATCTGCCGCTTCCGCGCCTCCCGCGTCGCCGAGACCGCCGAGCGCAGCATGCGGGTGGTCTACCCTTCCGGCGAGGTGCGGGTGGACTTCCTCACCCACGCCTTCACCAACACCACGCCCTATCAGCTCGATCCTGACTTCGCGGCGACGCCCGCCGGCCGCAACAAGCTGGGGGCCAGCATCGGCGCCTTCCTGGCGGCGGTGCGCGGCGAGATCGAGGCGCCGCTGGCCACCGCCCTCGACGGGGCCCGCGCCCTGGACCTGGCGCTCGCGGTGGAGCAGGCTATGGCGCAGCAGGGCCTGATCTGACGGAGCCGACGATGTCCAACGCCTACGATTTCTCCTTCACCAGCATCGCCGGCGAGCCGCTGCCGCTGGCCAGTTTCAAGGGCAAGCCGGTGCTGGTGGTGAACGTCGCGTCCAAGTGCGGCCTCACCCCGCAATACGAAGGCATGGAGGCGCTCTACCGCGACTATCGCGACAAGGGTCTGGTGGTGCTGGGCGTGCCCTGCAACCAGTTCGCCGGCCAGGAGCCCGGCACGGACGAGGAGATCCAGGCCTTCTGCCAGACCAAGTTCGACGTCGACTTTCCGATGACCTCGAAGGTCGACGTGAAGGACGAGGCCCGCCACCCGTTCTACGCCTGGGCCGAAGAGAAGCTTGGAACGCCCGCCGTGCCGGTGTGGAACTTCCACAAGATCCTGATCGGCAAGGGCGGCGAGGCCATCGCCGCCTTCGGCCCGCGCACCCCGCCCCAGGACGAGACCATCGTCGAAGCGGTCGAAAAGGCGCTCTGACTTCCTTCTCCCTTCCTTCGCGGGAGCAAACGTGTCGCCGGAGGCGACGGATAAGGGGTGTTGGCGACGAGGTCTGAGGCTTCGCGCCAGAGAGATCTTCGAGCCAGATAGATCGTCAAGAAAGTGGGATGTGGCAAGCGCCCCCTCATCCGGCGCTTCGCGCCACCTTCTCCCGCGAGGGGAGAAGGATACCGAACGCTGTTCGGCATTTTGCAAATGATAATGCTTCGCAATAACGAACGGCCGTGTTAGCCAATCACTCGCGGCGGGGGTCGGTCTCGCCGGTATCGATTTCGCGATGGTGCGAGTGGGTGGGACGGCGATGCGTGTTTTCAGTGATGACGGCGGTTCGCTCAGCTTGAGCGGCCGGGCGATCGGTGGGCTGGGGCTGGCAGTCAGCGCCTGGGGCGCGGCGAGCGGGGCGGTGGCCGATACCGCGACGAGCACGGCCACTGTCGTCGCCACGGCCGATGATGCGACCGATGTCAGCGGCGTTGTGGTCACGGGCGTCCGGCCGCTGATGGGCGACAAGATCCCGCTGACGGTGAAGGACACGCCGCAGTCGGTGACCATCGTCTCCCAGCAACTGATGCAGGACGAGGCCAACACCCGCCTCGCCGACGCGCTGAAGAACGTGCCCGGCATCACCCTCAATGCCGGCGAGGGCGCGGCGCGCGGCGACACGGTGAACCTGCGCGGCTTCTCCGCCTTCAACGACTTCTTCCTCGACGGCATCCGCGATGCGGCCGTCTACAATCGCGACACCTTCGACATTCAGTCGGTCGAGGTGCTGAAGGGCCCGGCGGC
>DATAVF010000226.1:0-13163 GCA_036267835.1 Caulobacteraceae bacterium
CTCCTGAACGCCATCTCGCTCGCCGAGAGCGAAGCCGGCGTCTACCTGGAGGCGTGGGCCAACGCCACGGACGACGGCGATCTGGCCGCCACGCTGAGGCTGGTGGCGGCGCGCGAGACCAGCCACGGCGTGCTCTTCTGCCGCCGGCTCTGCGAGCTCGGCTACGAGCTGCGCCAGAAGGTCAACCCGAAGGCCAGCGAGCGCCTCGCCTACTACGCCAACCCGAAGATCTCCGACTGCGAGAAGGTCGGGCCGGAGCGGGCCGAGAGCGGTGACGGCTTCGCCGACATCCGCGCCAACATCGCGGCCGGCGTCTACGACACCATGACCTGCAACATGCTGCAGTGGTACGTGAATGAAGAGGACGACAGCGGCCGGCGCCTGCGCGACGCCTATGCCAAGGTGCGCGCCAAGGCCGGCATGACGTCGGCGGCCAGGCCGAGCGCCGTAACCGCGGCGCCGAGCGGCCCCAGCGCTGACGCCCAGGCGATCATGGCCTGCATGACCGCCGGCTTCGCCCAGCTGGAACGCTCCCTTGAGCGCCTGGCCAAGGCGAAGGCGCGCTGACCTCTACGGACCTTTGGTCCAAAGAAAAAGGGCGGGACCAGGGAGGTCCCGCCCTTCGTCATTTCAGTTGAGCGCTTGGACTAGAAGTCCATGTCGCCCATGCCGCCACCCGGCATTTGCGGGGCGCCGCCACCCTTCTTCGGCGCTTCGACCACCGCGGCTTGCGTGGTGATCATCAGGCCGGCCACCGAGGCGGCGTCCTGGAGGGCCGTGCGGACCACCTTGGCCGGGTCGATGACGCCGGCCGCGACGAGGTCGCCGTACTCTTCGGTCTGGGCGTTGAAGCCGAAGGTCGCCGAGGCGTTTTCCAGCACCTTGCCGACCACGATCGAGCCTTCGACGCCGGCGTTTTCGGCGATCTGACGGATCGGGGCTTGCAGGGCGCGGCGCACGATGGCGATGCCGGCGTTCTGGTCGTCGTTGTCGCCCTTGAGGCCTTCCAGCTTGCGGGAAGCCTTCAGCAGCGCGACGCCGCCGCCCGCAACGATGCCTTCCTCGACCGCCGCACGCGTGGCGTTGAGGGCGTCATCGACGCGGTCCTTCTTTTCCTTCACTTCGACTTCGGTCGAGCCGCCGACGCGGACCACCGCAACGCCGCCGGCCAGCTTGGCCAGACGTTCCTGCAGCTTTTCCTTGTCGTAGTCGGAGGTCGTGTCTTCGATCTGGCGCTTGATCTGCGAGATGCGCGCTTCGATCGCTTCCTTGGCGCCCGACCCATCGACGAGGGTCGTGCTGTCCTTGGTGATCGACACCTTCTTGGCCTTGCCGAGCATTTCGATGGTGACGTTCTCGAGCTTGATGCCGAGGTCTTCACTGATCAGTTCGCCGCCGGTGAGCACCGCGATGTCTTCCAGCATCGCCTTGCGGCGATCACCGAAGCCCGGGGCCTTCACGGCCGCGACGCGCAGGCCGCCACGCAGCTTATTGACCACGAGGGTCGCCAGCGCTTCGCCTTCGACGTCTTCGGCCACGATCACCAGCGGACGGCCCGATTGCACGACGGCTTCGAGCAGCGGCAGCAGGGGCTGCAGGCTGGAGAGCTTCTTTTCGAACAGCAGGATGAGCGGCTCTTCGAGGACGGCCTCCATCTTGTCGGCGTTGGTGATGAAGTACGGCGACAGGTAGCCGCGGTCGAACTCCATGCCTTCGACGACTTCAAGTTCGGTCTCGAGGCTCTTGGCTTCTTCGACCGTGATCACGCCTTCATTGCCGACCTGGTCCATGGCCTTGGCGATCATGTCGCCAATGTCGTGGTCGCCGTTGGCGGAGATCGACCCGACCTGGGCGATTTCCTGGTTGGTGGTGACCTTCTTGGAGGTGGCCTTGATCTCGGCGACGACCGCCGCGACGGCCTTGTCGACGCCGCGCTTCAGGTCCATCGGGTTCATGCCCGCGGCCACCGACTTCAGGCCTTCGATGACGATGGCTTGCGCCAGCACCGTGGCGGTAGTGGTGCCGTCGCCGGCCTTGTCGTTGGTCTTGGAGGCGACTTCGCGGATCAGCTGGGCGCCGAGGTTCTCGAAGCGGTCGACGAGCTCGATTTCCTTGGCGACGGTGACGCCGTCTTTGGTGGAGCGGGGGGCGCCGAACGACTTCTCGATGATGACGTTACGGCCCTTGGGGCCCAGGGTCACCTTCACGGCGTTGGCGAGGATGTTGACGCCGCGCAGCATGCGGTCGCGCGCGTCGGAGTCGAAATAGACGTCTTTGGCAGCCATTCTCGGCAGTCCTCAGTCTTGGATGTTGATGGGGATAGGTGAGGCGGGCCGTTAGGCCGCCTTCGCCTTCGCGGCGTTTTCGAGCACGCCGAGGATGTCGCTTTCCTTCATGATCAGCAGGTCCTCGCCGTCGAGTTTGACCTCGGTGCCGGACCACTTGCCGAACAGGATGCGGTTGCCGACAGCGACGTCGAGCGGCTGAATCTTGCCGCTGTCGTCACGGGCGCCGGGGCCGACGGCGATGACTTCGCCTTCCTGCGGCTTCTCTTTCGCGGAATCGGGAATGATGATCCCGCCCTTGGTCTTTTCCTCTTCCTCGACGCGGCGGACGAGGACGCGGTCGCCAAGCGGACGAAACGCCATGTTTGTTATCTCCGTGGAGCTTCTGGACTTCTGAGTGAGTGGCCCCGGACGGAGCCGTTAGCAGCCTCGCTAGGCGAGTGCTAACACGAGCCGGCAGTTATGGCTGGCGCGATGCGGAGTCAAGGGCCGCCCCCATTTTCGCGCCGCGGGAACCCAAACCCTGGTCGTTGATTTTGTCGGTTATGGGACTGGAATCTTACCTTCGACAATCGGTTAGGGAAGGCTCGCTTGAAGTGGCCTTGCCCGGTGGCAAGCGGTTCATCCTCGGCGACGGCTCGGGCCCGCCGGTCGCGATCCGCATCGATCGGCCGCTCTGGGCGCTCGCCATGGCGTTGCGGCCGGAGGTCGCGGTCGGCGACGCCTACATGGAAGGCGCGCTGGTGCTGGAGCGCGGCGATATCTACGACATGCTGGATATCGCCGGGCGCAACCTGACCTATCGGCCGGACGTGAAACGCTTCGGGGCCGTGACCCGGTGGCTGCACGACTGGCTGCAGACCCGCAATGCCCGCCGCGCGGCGCGGCGCAACGTGTCGCGCCACTACGACCTCTCCAACAGCTTCTACCGGCGCTTCCTCGACCCGGAACTGCAGTACTCGTGCGCCTATTTCGAGCGGCCGGGCGAGAGCCTGGAGGAGGCTCAGCGCGCCAAGGAACGCCATATCGCAGCCAAGCTGCTGCTGCGCGACGGCCTCCGCGTGCTCGACATCGGCTGCGGCTGGGGCGCGCTGGCGATGCGGCTGGCGACAGACACCGGGGCCAGGGTCGACGGCGTCACCCTCTCGACCGAACAGCTGGCGCTGGCCCGCGAACGCGCCGCCGATCGCGGCCTGGCGGATCGCGTGCATTTTTCGCTGACCGACTACCGCGATGTCGCCACACCTTATGACCGCGTCGTCTCTGTGGGCATGTTCGAGCACGTCGGGCGGCCCAATTACGACACCTACTTCCGCCAGGTGGCCCGGTTGCTGGCGCCCGACGGCGTCGCGGTGATCCACAGCATCGGCCGCTCGGAAGGCCCCGGCGTCACCCAGCCGTGGATCGCCAAGCACATCTTTCCCGGCGGCTACATTCCGGCCCTGTCGGAAGCCCTGGCGGCGGCGGAGCGATCCGGGCTCTTCGTCACCGATGTCGAGGTGCTGCGGCTGCACTATGCCGAGACGCTGCGCGCCTGGCGCCAGCGTTTCGCCGCACAGCGCGATGAGGTGGCGAGGATCCGCGGCGAGCGCTTCTGCAGGATGTGGGAGTTCTACCTGGCCGCCAGTGAGGTGGGGTTCCGCTACGCCGGGCACATGGTGTTCCAGCTTCAGCTGGCCAAGCGCATCGACGCCATTCCGATCACCCGCTCGTACATTCCGGCGACCGAGCGGGCGCTCGTCGAACGGGCGCGCGCCGCCGCTTGAGGTCAGAGGCCGTCGCGCAGCAACAGCCGGCGCAGCAGGTCCTCGTCCTTGACCAGCGCGCCGACCACCGCCTCGAAGGCGCGGGCGACGCCGCGCTGTTCCTCTTCCGGCACCGCGCCGAAGAGTTCGCGGTTGAGGTCGAACACTGCCTTCAGGCTGCTCTCGCAGGTCGCCGCGCCCAGCTCGGTCAGCGTGAGGATCACCTGGCGGCGGTCCTCGGGCGGGGTGGCGCGCTGCACGAAACCGGCGGCCACCATCAGGTCGATGGTGCGGGTCATGGTGGTGCGATCGACGGCGCAGTAGTCGGCGACCTCCGACATGGCGCAGGGCTGCAGCCGCTGGATCACGCTCAGCGCCCGGTGGCGGCTGAGGTTGAGCCCGAGCGGCCTGAGCGTCTCCTCGAGCCGCGCCTCGCGGTGGCGGCTGACGACGGCGAACAGGTGGAAGACGTAGGTGGTCAGTTCCAGCGGGAACTCACCCGCCAGGTCCGGCCCCGCCGTCCATCGCCGTGACGCCCCGCTCATCGGTCCTCCGCAAGCGTCACCGTTTACCGGAATTCCGCCTCCGTTACAAAAGCTGCAGGCGCGGTAAGTTGTCTCACGCACTATATGCGATTGCACTTTTATCTTGACGCGCCGGAATGACACCGCTAGCAACCCGCCTCCCGCGCGCCGGCCTGCCGCGTTCGGCGACCCCATCACTTCCCCGAGGCGACGCCCGTTGAAGCGGCTTGCGATATTCTGGCTGGTCTGCGCGGCGGCGGGGTTCGCGGTGGCCGCGGGAACGGCCGTGGTGCTGTCGCTGACCGTCGACGGCGACGCCGCCCTGCGCCGCGCCGCCACCGACACCGCCGTCCAGGTGCTGGAACTGCGCCCCGTGCCGCGCGGCGCGCTGAACGCGCCTCACGACGTGGGCCACGAGCGCCTGATGGGGTCTTAAGGGGCTCGCTCGTCCCGCGTCTGGCGCACGAAGCGGGGCTTGCCGTCTTCGCCCATGCCGAGGAAGCCCTCGACGCGGTCGAGATCCACGACCACGCCCGCGCCCTTCTTTTCCTTGTCGGCGTTGCGCTCGAACTCCGGCGCGTTGTCGTAGACCTGGTCGCGCTCGGCGCCCTCCACCAGACGCGCCCGGCCCGCCAGTTGCAGCATCACCCGGGTCTGCGGATTGCGCATGATCATCGAGACGCGCGGGTTGACGGCGATGTTCTCCATCGTCGAGCCTTCGGCGTTGCGGGCCCAGAAGCCGACCTGATTGGGACTGAACACCTGCAGCGAGCCGCGGAAGGTCAGCCGGGGCTGGCCCTCGGCGTCGACGCTCGCCAGCACCATCGGCGTCTGGTTGACCAGCCCGCCGTTGATGATCCCCGTCAGTTCCTCGTCCAGCGCCAGGCTCATGGGTCCACTCCATACGTTTGTTTGAACCCCTATCGCACGAATGGGTCCGCGAGCCAGAGGGGCGTGGCTTCGCGGACCCGGCCGGCGCGCTACTGGCGGGCGCGGATCCCGATGAACAGCATCTGCCGCGGCTCGCCGTAGCCCAGCGCCTCCTCGTAGCGGGTGTTGGCGATGTCATCGATGCGTGCGGTCAGCTGCAGCTTCGGGGTCAGGGCGTAAGACCCGGAGAGGTCGCCGAGCACGAAGCCCGGCCGCCGCTGCGGCGAGAAGGTCGATGGGTTGATGTCCGCATCATCGCCCTCGGCCCGCACGGTCACCCCCGCCTGCCAGCGTCCCTGCGTCCAGGTCAGCGTCACCGAGCCGGCATTGCGGGGCACGCGCAACACCTGGGTCTGGGCGTCGAGGTCCACCGCGTCGGTGTAGGCATACTCGCCCTGCAGCGAGAGGCTGGGGCTGAGGCGCGCGCTTGCCTCGACCTCGACCCCGTTGGTGCGGGTGTTGTCGATATTCACGTAGCGGAATGGGAAGTCGGCGGCGAACTCGATCTGGTCGCGCACGTCCAGGCGGTAGCCGGTGACCTTGGCGGTGTAGGCGCCGTCGGCGGAAGCCCAGGCCAGCGCCCCGTCCCAGCCCTCGGCGTGCTCGGGCTTCAGCCCCAGCGACGGGCCGGTCGGGAAGCAGAAGTCGCAGGCGATCTCACTGATGGTGGGCGTCTTGAAGCCCTGGCCCCAGGCGCCTTCCACCTGGAACCCGGCCGGCAGCTTCAGCACCGCCGAGGCGTGGCCGGTGGCGCTGGCTGCGTAGCTGTCGGGCGCGTCGTAGCGCTCGCTGGCGGTCAGGATCAGCGCCTCGACCGGGCGAAAGCGCACCACCACGAAGCCGGACGTGGTCCCCAGCCCCTCCTTGTCGCCAGTGGAGAGCGACGCGTCGGTGGTCTGTCGCTCCGCCCCGAAGTCGAGGCCCCAGCGGTCGGTCGGCGCCCCGCGCTCGGCGGTGAAGCGATAGTCCTGGGTCAGGGCCGTGTAGCTCGACGAGGACGACGGCACGCCGATGTAGGTGTCGGAGCGGCCGAGGTCGTAGACGCCGACGCTGAGCGTGTCGGTGAAGCCGAGCGGCGCCTGCACGACGGCGCGGGCCGTGCCGCTCCAGCCCTGCGTGGTCGCGTACTGCGGGGTGTAGCCGAAGACGAAGGTCGAAGCGTCGTAGCCGTCGACGCCGGCGTATGATTGCTCGTAGCGCAGGTGGGCGTCGAAGCTGATCCAATCGTTCGGGGTGTAGCGACCGTAGGCGCCGGCGCTCCATGACCAGTAGGGATTGCGCGGCCCGATGCCGTCGGCCTTGGCGACGCCGTCGCTGCGGTCGCCGAACACGGTGGCGCCGAAGGCCCACTGGTCGGTGCGCTGGCCGAAGGCGGCCGAGCCGTCGAAGGTATGCAGCGAGCCGCCCTCGCCGGACGCCTGCCAGCCGTTCAGCTCGCGGGTTGTCATCGAGATCACCCCGCCGATGGCGTCCGAGCCCCAGAGCGAACTCTGCGGGCCCTCCAGCACCTCGATACGGTCGATGTTGGAGAGGTCGAGGTTGGCGAAGTCGTAGGCGCCGTTGGGGTCGCTGGGGTCGTTCTGGGGCACGCCATCAATGAGCACGAGGGTCTTGTCGGAGCTGGCGCCCCGCATCCGCACGCTGGTCACGCCGCCGAACCCGCCGTCGTCCGTCAGGGCGAGACCGGGGACCAGCTTGAGGATGTCGGCCGCATAGACGGCCTGGTGGGCGTCGATGTCAGCGCGGGTGATCACCTCGACGTCGGGCGCATCGACCAGCAGGGTCGGCAGACGCGTCGAGTCCACCACCACGGCGGACACCGGGGTCGGCGGCGTCGCGGCATTCCCGGCGCCGGGATCGGCGGGGGCGGGATCGGCGAGGCAGAAGCCGGGCGCGGCCAGGGCGGCGGCGGCCAGCAGGGTCAGGGTCAGTCTCATGGGGCAGCTCCGGGCCGGGGCGGCGCACCCGGGCCATGCAGCGACGACGAGCCGGCGCGCCGTGGCCGGCTGGTCGCTGCGACGGATTACCCCCGCGCCGATGGTCTGATCCCGGACCTCCGGTCGAGCGACAGGGGCGGCAGGTCTCCTGACTCGCGGGTCAATGGTCCCAAGCCCCGCCTTCCCGGTTTCCCAGTGACGCCGCCTCGCTCCTCAAGGAAGGAGAGAGCCGGATGGGCAGGGGACCTCGCCGCTCACAGTTGCGGGCACAGCCGCGGATTTGGGGCTGACCCCGCACCGCGTTCCCTCTTGGCCGCCGGCTAGGGCGGACCGCCTGGCGCCCTTATCGGATCAAGCGGCGCCGGCGGCAAGGCTGGCGTTCCGGCCTGGTCAGTCCAGCGGAAGCGGGCCAGTCGTCCTGGTCTTAGATGTATCGGGTCATGCGCCGCGTCTTCCGCGGAGAATACCCGCCACATTCACCGCAAAAACTGCGGAGAATCGGCCAGCGCCGCCAGCGCCGATCCTGACAGCGAGCGGGTGATCCACTCGGATTTCACCCCGGCGCCCAGGCGGTCGTAGAAGTCGATGGCGAGCGCGTTCCAGTCCAGCACCTGCCATTCCAGCCGCGCCAGGCCTTCGTCGCGGCAGCGCTGGGCGAGGCGGCGCATCAGGGCGAGGCCGGCGCCCGTGCCGCGGGCCTCGGGCGTGACGAACAGGTCCTCCAGATAGAGGCCGAAGCGGCCCTCGAAGGTGGAGAAGTTGTAGAACCAGAGGGCGAAGCCCACCGGCGCGCCATCCGCCTCGGCGATGTCGCAGAAGGCCCGCGGGCCGGGGCAGAAAAGCGCCGCGGCGATGCTGGCCTCGGTGGCCACGACCTCGTCCAGCATGCGCTCGTAGTCGGCCAGGGCGCGGATGAAGCCGAGGATCAGGGGGGCGTCCCCGGGACGGGCCGGGCGGACGTTGGTGGTCATGCAAGGCCCCGTTCGGCGAGCGCGGCGGCGATCTGGTCGTTGGACTGAAAGAGGATCGCGTCCCAGCCGCGGCGCTTCGCGGCGTCGACGTTGGCGGCGCTGTCGTCGATGAACAGGATGTCGTCGCCCGCCAGGCCAAGCCGCGCCTCGGCCGCGGCGAAGGCGGCGTCGGAGGGCTTGGCCGCCCGGATCTCGCCGGAGAAGATCATCGGGTCCAGCGTCCCGCCTGCCGGGAACACCGCCCGTACGAAAACCGGGTTGTCGCTGAAGCCACCCACGACGGCGTGCGCCCTCAGGGCTTCGGCCAGGCGCCACAGTGCGGTGTTGGGCGGCTCGAAGACGCTGAGGATCAGCTCGCGCGCTTCGTCCACGCGAATCGGTCGGCCGGCCAGGGCGGCGAAGGCCGAGGCGAAGTCGCCTTCGTCCGCCTCGCCGAGGTCCATGCGTCGCGGCAGATCGCCGGCGAAGATGGCGCGCACCGCGTCTGCGCCCACGTCCAGCCGCCGCGCGATCGCGCTCACCCGGCGCTCGCGGTCGAAGGGCAGCAGCACGCCGCCGAGGTCGAACAGGATCGCCGCGGGCCTCGCCAAGCGGCCGCTCAGGCGCCGATCTTCACGCCGGGGGGCGGGGCGCTGTCGGCCGGCACGAAGAAGTCGGGCATCAGCGCCGCAGTGGGATCGACCCGGTACTTGTCGAAATCCCGCACCCCCTCGGCGTAGAGGAAGCTGTCGTCGATCAGGAAGTTGCCGCTGAACTCGCGCGCCGGCTTGACGAAGATGGCGTGCGCCGCGTCGGCCATGATCTCCACCGTGCGGCACTGGCGCATGCCCGCCTCGCCGCCGAGCGCGAACTGGATCGCGGCGGTGGCGATGCCGGTGCGCGACCAGAGCGCGTTGAAGGCGATGCCGTCGTCCTTGAACTCCGCCGCCATGCCCAGCACGCACATCGACATGCCGAACTTGGCCATGGTGTAGGCGACGTGGGTCCCGAACCAGCGCGGGCTCATGTCGAGCGGCGGCGACAGCATCAGCACGTGCGGGTTTGAGGCGCGCTTCAGGTGCGGGATGCAGGCCTTGGAGGTCAGGAAGGTCCCGCGCGCATTGATCTGGTGCATCAGGTCGTAGCGCTTCATGTCGGTGGCTTCGGTCCCGGTGAGCTGGATGGCCGAGGCGTTGTTGACGCAGATGTCGATGCCGCCGAAGGCCCCGACGGTGCGCTCAACCGCATCCAGCACGCTCGCCTCATCGCGCACATCGACGATCAGCGGCAGGGCCTTGCCGCCCGCCGCCTCGATCTCCGCGGCAGCGGTGTAGATGGTGCCGGGCAGGTGCTTGTGCGGCTCGGCGGTCTTGGCGGCGATGGCGATATTGGCCCCGTCGCGGGCGGCGCGCAGCGCGATGGCGAGGCCGATGCCGCGGCTGGCGCCAGTGACGAACAGGGTCTTTCCGGCGAGGCTCATCGGGCGTGGCTCCTTGTCGCAGGGCGGCGTTCGTCACTCTTTGGCCCCGCGCCGCCGCCAAGCCAAGCCTTGCGAGCCGCAACCAAAAGCGCAGCCGACTTGACCGCTGCGCGCTCGATGGGGCTTAACACACCCCAAACGAGGAATTTCCCCAGGAGATCAACTGACATGCGGCCAATCCTTATTGGTCTCATCGCCGCCTTCATGGCGGCGACGATTCTGCCCGCGGCTGCCCAGGCCGCCGCGCCGGCCCCGCCGAAAGCGACGGTCGACCCGGACAAGCGCAAGGCCGGCATGAAGGACGCGCCCGGCGTCATCACTGCCGCGGGCCTCGACTGTCAGCTGGCCGACGCGCGGCTGCTGGGTCCGTCGACCGACCCGAAGACCAAGGCCGTGACCAACTTCTACGAGCTGGCCTGCAAGGATTCGGAAGGCTTCATCGTCGGTCTGCCAGCCAAGCCCGGCCCGCTGCCGATCATCTATACCTGCCTGGAAGTGGCCTCGAGCGGCGCCGCCAACGTGCAGTGCATCCTGCCCGGCAACGCCGATCCGAAAGCCGGCCTGACCGCGCTGCTCGCCAAGCAGCGCCCGGACTGCACCATGACCAACGCCCGCGCGATCGGTCAGACCCAGGATCGCAAGGCGACGGTGTTCGAGGTCGCCTGCCAGGGCGGCGCCGGCTACATCATCGATGCCTCGTTCCCGTTCAGCGTGGCGCAACCGGCGACCTTCAACAGCTGCCTGGCTTTCGGCCCGACCACCCAGACCAAGTGCACCCTGACCGATCAGGCCGCGCTGGATACCTACTTCGCCACCCTGGTCACCCAGATCGGCAAGCCCTGCACGGTGACCAATCACCGCTGGGTGGGCGCGACCGGGAACGGTACCAACTACTTCGAAATCGCCTGCCAGGACGGCAAGGGCTACATGTTCGCCCTCGACGCCAGCGGCAAGCCGGGCCAGGCCATCGACTGCGCCGTGGCCGACAACATCGGCGGCGGCTGCACCCTGACCAACGCCCGCGCGGCCCAGACCGCCCAGGCCGACCTCTATACCAAGCTGGCCAACGGGGCGGGCTTCAACTGCAACGTTTCCAAGTACTTCCCGTTCGACAGCGCTCCCGCCGGGTTTGAGGCGGTGGAGCTGGCCTGCACCAACCGTCCGGACGGCGGCGTCGGCCTCTTCCCGGCCAGCACGGCCAACAAGGCGGTGGTCTACGACTGCGCCCACTCCGAGCTGGTCGGTTTCCGCTGCACCTTCACGCAACCCAGCGCCGCCTACCCGAACATGACCTCGGACCTGACCAAGCTGGGCAAGAGTTCCTGCGCGGTCTCGGGCGAGCGCATCGTCGGCGTGTCGCAGGACAAGACCGAGGGCTTCATCGAAGTGGCCTGCGCCGACGGCAACCCCGGCTTCATGATGGGCTACACCATGGCCACCATGGCCCCGAAGGAAGCCACCCCGTGCCCCCTTGCCAAGGACATCGCCGGCGGCTGCCAAATGCCGGAGAACCATAAGCACTAACGGAGTTCCCCTCCCCCTTGCGGAGAGGGGTCAGGGGTGGGGGTCTGTCGCAGGATAGAGCGCGGCGGCCTCCACCCAGACTTCTCCGGATAGAGACCCCCACCCCCAACCCCTCCCCTCATAGGGGAGGGGCTTTCTTATGGGATAACCGCCTCGATCAGCTTCGGTCCCGGCTCGGCCATGGCGCGGGCGAAGGCGGCTTCGAAGGCTTCGGCGGTTTCGCAGCGAGTGGCGGGGACGCCCAGGGCCTTGGCCAGGCTCACCCAGTCGATCGTGGGCTCGCCCAGACCGAGCAGCTTCGAGGCGGCGGGGCCGGGATTGCCGGCGCCGGTGCGGCCGAGTTCGATGCCAAGGATGCGGTAGACGTGGTTGGCGAAGATCACGACGGTGACGTCGAGGCCTTCGCGCGCCAGGGTCCAGAGCCCCTGCTGGGTGTACATCGCCGCGCCGTCGCCGTTCAGCGACACCACCTTGCGTCCCGGCGCCGCCACCGCCGCGCCAACCGCCACCGGGATGCCCTGGCCGATGGCCCCGCCGGTCAGGCCCAGCCAGTCGTGCGGGTGGCCGGTGCGGGTGGCGTTGATGATCGGCTGGCCGGAGGTCACCGAGTCGTCCGACACGATCGCGCCCTCGGGCAGATGCCGGGCGATCGCCTGGGCGACCGACCCGGCCGTCAGGGCGCCCGTCGGCGCCGCCTCCGGCAGTTTGAACGCCTGCACCGCGCCCTGCTTCGGCGCGCCCAGCGCGTCGGCCAGCGCTTCCAGCGCCGCCGCGCCGTCCTCCAGGCGCGAGGCCAGCGGGAAGGTCTCGCAGCCTTCGGGGACCAGCACGCTGGGCTTGTCCGGATAGGCGAAGAAGGCGACCGGCTGCGTGGTCTCGACCAGCAGCATCAGGTCGACGCCGGCCAGGTCGGCCAGCGCCGCCTCGCCGAAGTACATCATTCGGTCGGGCGCGAAGCGCCCGGCGCCGCGCGGCTGGCGGCCGATGAAGCAGTCGGTCAGCACCCTGACGCCGGTCGCCGCGACGCGCCCGGCCGCCGCGATGGCCGCCTCGCTGCAAGCGTTGGTCCCCAGCAGGATCACCGGCTTGGCCGCCGCCTTGATGCGCCGCGCCGCGTCGTCGATGGTCGCGGAAGCCGGCGCGGCCCTGGCGGCGCGCGTGGCCTTGGCGCCCGTGGCGTTGGTGGCCAGCCAGGCGCAGTCGGCCGGCAGGATCAGGCTGGCCGAGCCGCCGGGCGGGCCGAAGCTGGCGCTGATCGCCTCGGCGGCGAGCGCGCTGACCTCATCGGGCGTCTCGGCCGACTTCACCCACACCGAGTTGGCGCCGGCGATGGCGGCGATGGCGGAGTTCAACGGGGCGTCGTAGTGGCGGTGGTAGGTGGCGTGGTCGCCGATCACGTTGACGATGGGGGTGAAGGCGCGGCGGGCGTTGTGCAGGTTGGCCAGGCCGTTGCCGTAGCCCGGGCCCAGGTGCAGCAAGGTGCAGGCGGGCTTGCCGGCGATGCGGCCGTAGCCGTCGGCCGCGCCCGTCGCGACGCCCTCGAACAGGCAGAGCACCGGCCGCATCTTCGGCTGCCGGTCGAGCGCGCTGACGAACTGCATCTCGCTGGTGCCCGGATTGGCGAAACAGGCCACGACATCGTTGTCGATCAGGGTTTCGATCAGGGCGTCGGCGCCGTTCATGCGGCAGCTCCAAGTGTTTCGAGGAAACGGATCGGCTGGCCGGCGCCGGGCGAGGTCAGCTCACCCTCGCGCATCACCACCTGCCCGCGGATGACGGTGGCCATCG